>NZ_CP106953.1:368622-737245 GCF_030419005.1 Eleftheria terrae | reverse complement strand
GCAGCTCGGCCGGCGCGGGCAGCGCGGCGCGGTCGAGCTTGCCGTTGGGAGTGAGCGGCAGCGCGTCGAGCCGGGTGTAGGCGGCTGGCAGCATGTAGTCGGGCAGCTCGCGGGCCAGCTGCTCGCGCAGCACGGCGGGCTCGATCTCGTCGCCGCAGTAGTAGGCCAGCAGCCGCGGATGCCCCGGCAGGTCCTCGCGTACGGTGGCAGCGGCGTCGCGCACGCCGGGGATGGCGAGCAGGCGGGCCTCGATCTCGCCGAGCTCGATGCGGAAGCCGCGCAGCTTGACCTGGTGGTCGATGCGGCCGAGGTAGGCCAGCCGGCCGTCGGGCAGCCAGCGGGCCAGGTCGCCGGTGAAGTACATGCGGCTGCCGGGGGCGGCGTAGGGGTCGGGCAGGAAGCGCTCGGCGGTCAGGTCGGGGCGGCCGAGGTAGCCGCGTGCCAGCCCGTCGCCGGCGATGTAGAGCCGGCCGGCGACGCCCACGGGCACCGGCTCGCCCTGGTCGTCGAGGAGGTAGACGCGGGTGTTGTCGATGGGGCGGCCGATGGTGATGCCGGGGCTGTCGCCCTCGGCGGGCGCCTGGAGGACATCCACGGTGGACCAGACGGTGGTCTCGGTCGGGCCGTAGAGGTTCCACAGGCGCGGCACGCGGGCCAGCAGGCGGCTCGCCAGGTCCGGCGGCAGGGCCTCGCCACCGCACAGCACCTTCAGCGGCTGGGCCGGCCAGCCCTGGTCGATGAGCATGCGCCAGGTGGAAGGCGTGGCCTGCATGACGGTGATGGCGCGTGCCGGCCTCGCGTTGGCCGCGTGGCCCGCATCGGCCGCGTCCGCCGCGTCGGCTGCCCCGGCTGCGTCGGCTGATACCACCGGCGCCTGCAGCAGCGCGAGCAACTGCTGCGGGTCGGCGGCCGCCTCGCGGGAGGCGAGCACGGTGGTGGCGCCGTGCAGCAGGGGCAGGTAGAGCTCCAGCACCGCGATGTCGAAGGACAGGGTGGTGACGGCCAGCAGCGAGTCGGTGGGCTGCAGCTGCAGCTGGGCCTGCATGGCGGCGAGGAAGTTGGCGACGCCGCGGCGGGTCACTTGCACGCCCTTGGGCCGGCCGGTGGAGCCGGAGGTGTAGAGCAGGTAGGCGAGGTCGTCCGGCCCGGCGAGCGGGACCGGGTTGTCCTCCGTGCCGGCACGCGGCGCCAGGGGGCCGCCGGCGCCGGCGCGGGACGCCGGTGCGGCCTCCTGACCGGCCGCTGCGCCGGCCTGCGGTTCATCGGCACAGAAGATGGGCACCTCCAGGCCGGGCCAGCGGTCCTGCCAGGCGGCCTGGGTCAGCAGCGCCGCGGGCCGCGCGTCGCGCAGCATGTAGGCGAGCCGCTCCGGCGGGTAGGCCGGGTCCAGCGGCAGGTAGGCGCCGCCGGCCTTGACCACCGCGAGCAAGGCGGTGATCAGGTCGACCGAGCGCTCCATGCACAGGGCCACCCGCACCTCCGGGCCGATGCCCGCCGCCCGCAGCCGGTGGGCCAGCTGGTTGGCACGGCGGTTCAGCTCGGCGTAGGTGAGCGAGGCATCGCCGTGGCGCACCGCGACGGCGTCCGGCGTGCGGGCCGCCTGGGCTTCGAAGGCGGCCTGCAGGTCCGGCGCCGGCGCGCGTGCGGTGTCGTTCCAGCCGGCCAGCAGCTGCCGGCGCTCGGCGGGCTGCAGCAGCGGCAGCCGGCAGACCGGGGCCTGCGGGTCGGCCACGACCGCCTGCAGCAGGGCCTGGAACAGCCCGGCGTACCGCTCGATGGTGGTGGCGTCGAACAGGTCGGTGTTGTATTCGAAGCCGCAGGCCAGGCCGTCGTCGGTCTCGGTGACCGACAGGGTCAGGTCGAACTTCGCGACGCCCGCGGTCTCGGGCAGCGCCGAGAGCGTCAGCCCGGGCAGCTCCAGGCGCTCGGACGGCGTGTTGTGCAGCGTCAGCAGCACCTGGAACAGCGGCGAGTGGCTCAGCGCGCGCGGCAGGGCCAGCGCCTCCACCAGCTGCTCGAAGGGCAGGTCCTGGTGGGCGTAGGCGGCCAGCGTGGTGGCGCGCACCTGCTGCAGCAGCCGGTCGAAGCCCGCCTCCGGCTCGATGCGGGCGCGCAGCACCAGCGTGTTGATGAAACAGCCGATCAGCCCCTCGGTCTCCAGCCGGGTGCGGTTGGCGATGGGCGTGCCGATGCACAGGTCACGCTGGTGCGTCAGCCGCGAGAGCAGCAGCTGCAGCGCGGCGGCCAAGGCCATGAACAGCGTGGCCTCGCCGCGGCGGGCCAGCGCCCGCAGGCCGGCGGTGCAGTCGCGCGGCACCGTGAAGGCGTGCCGGGCGCCATGGAAGGTCTGCAGCGCGGGCCGGGGCCGGTCGGTCGGCAGCTCCAGCGAGGCGGGCGCGCCGGCCAGCTCGGCGGTCCAGTACGCCAGCTGCCGCTGCAGCGTCTCGCCCTGCAGCCAGCCGCGCTGCCAGGCCGCGAAGTCGGCGTACTGCCATGGCAGCTCCGCGAGCGGCGAGGGCCGGACGGCGGTGTAGGCACCGTACAGCGCGGCCAGCTCGCGCACCAGCACGCCCAGCGACCAGCCGTCGCAGACGATGTGGTGCAGCGTGAACAGCAGCCGGTGCTGTTCGGGCGCGAGCTTCACCAGCCGGGCACGCACCAGCGGTCCGGTGCTCAGGTCGAACGGCGCAACGGCCTCCTCCTGTGCGAGGGTGGCGGCCAGGGTCTGGCGCTCGGCCGCGGGGAGGTGGCTCAAGTCGGTCACCGGCAGCGGCAGGTCCAGCCGCTCGGCAATCACCTGCACGGCGGTGCCGTCCACGCTGGCGAAGGTGGTGCGCAGGCTTTCGTGACGCCGCACGATCTCGCCGAGGGCGCGGCGCAGCGCGTCGGCGTCCAGCCGGCCGTCCAGCTGCAGGGCGCCAGGCAGGTGGTAGAGCGCGGCGCCGGGTTGCAGGTGGTCGAGGAACCAGAGGCGTTCCTGCGCGAAGGACAGCGGCAGCGGCGCGCTGCGGTCGGCCCGGCGCATCGCCGGCGCGGGGGACACGCCGCCGGCGACCGCAGCGGCATCGGCCGTGGAGGCCCCTGCCGCGAAGGAGGCGCCGGCCATGGTGGCCTCGCTTGCCGTGGCGGACCCACCCGCGGCCGCGATGCGGGCGGCCAGCTCGCCGAGCGTGGGCGCCTCGAAGAGGGTGCGCAGGGGCAGCTCGAGGTGGAAGGCGGCGCGCAGGCGGGAGACGAGCTGGGTGGCGAGCAGCGAGTGGCCGCCGAGGTCGAAGAAGTGGTCGTGCAGGCCGACGCGCTCGACGCCGAGCAGCTCGGCCCAGAGGCCGGCGAGGCGGCGCTCGACGGGCGTGGCGGGAGCCAGGTAGTGGGTCTGCACGGCGGTGAGGTCGGGCGCGGGCAGCCTGGCGCGGTCGAGCTTGCCGTTGGGGGTGAGCGGCAGGGCGTCGAGCCGGGTGTAGACGGCCGGCAGCATGTACTCCGGCAAGGCCTGCGCGAGGTGCTCGCGCAGCACGGCGGGCGGGATGTCGTCGCCGCAGTAGTAGGCCAGCAGGCGGGCTGAGCCGGCGGCGTCCTCGCGCACGGTGGCGGCGGCGTCGCGCACACCGGGGATGGCGAGCAGGCGGGCCTCGATCTCGCCGAGCTCGATGCGGAAGCCGCGCAGCTTGACCTGGTGGTCGATGCGGCCGAGGTAGGCCAGCCGGCCGTCGGGCAGCCAGCGGGCCAGGTCGCCGGTGAAGTACATGCGGCTGCCGGGGGCGGCGTAGGGGTCGGGCAGGAAGCGCTCGGCGGTCAGGCCGGGGCGGCCGAGGTAGCCGCGTGCCAGCCCGTCGCCGGCGATGTAGAGCCGGCCGGCGACGCCCACGGGCACCGGCTCGCCCTGGTCGTCGAGGAGGTAGACGCGGGTGTTGTCGATGGGGCGGCCGATGGTGATGCCGGGGCTGTCGCCCTCGGCGGGCGCCTGGAGGACATCCACGGTGGACCAGACGGTGGTCTCGGTCGGGCCGTAGAGGTTCCACAGGCGCGGCACGCGGGCCAGCAGGCGGCTCGCCAGGTCCGGCGGCAGGGCCTCGCCACCGCACAGCACCTTCAGCGGCTGGGCCATCCAGCCCTGGTCGATGAGCATGCGCCAGGTGGAAGGCGTGGCCTGCATGACGGTGATGGCGCGTGCCGGCCTCGCGTTGGCTGCGTCGGCCGTGTCGGCCGCGTTGGCTGCGTCGGCTGATACCACCGGCGCCTGCAGCAGCGCGAGCAACTGCTGCGGGTCGGCGGCCGCCTCGCGGGAGGCGAGCACGGTGGTGGCGCCGTGCAGCAGGGGCAGGTAGAGCTCCAGCACCGCGATGTCGAAGGACAGGGTGGTGACGGCCAGCAGCGAGTCGGTGGGCTGCAGCTGCAGCTGGGCCTGCATGGCGGCGAGGAAGTTGGCGACGCCGCGGCGGGTCACCTGCACGCCCTTGGGCCGGCCGGTGGAGCCGGAGGTGTAGAGCAGGTAGGCGAGGTCGTCCGGCCGTGCCCGCGGGGCCGGGTTGGCGTCGGAGCAGTCGGGCCAGGCGCTGCCCAGCAGGCACCAGACCGGCACCTCGCAGGCGGGCCACTGCACGCCGAGGCCGGCCTGCGTCAGCAGCACCGCGGGGCGGGCGTCGTCCATCATGTAGGCCAGGCGCTCGGGCGGGTAGGCGGGGTCCAGCGGCAGGTAGGCGCCGCCGGCCTTGGCGACGGCGAGCAGCGCGGCCAGCAGGTCGACCGAGCGCTCCAGGCAGACCGCGACGCTCACGCCGGGGCCGACGCCGAGCCCGATGAGGTGGTGGGCCAGCACGTTGGCACGCGCGTTGAGCGCGGCGTAGCTGAGGGAGCGGGCGCCCGCCACCACGGCGACGGCGTGCGGCGTGCGTGCGACCTGGGCCTCGAAGGCCTCCTGCAGCCCCGGGGCGGGTGCACGCGCGGTGTGGTTCCAGGCGTCCAGCAGCTGCCGGCGCTCGGGCGGCTGCAGCAGCGGCAGCCGGGACACCGGCGCCTGCGGGTCGGCCACGACCGACTGCAGCAAGGTGCGCAACAGCCCGGCGTAGCGCTCGATCGTGCCCGCGTCGAACAGGTCGGTGTTGTATTCGAAGTGGCAGGCCAGCCCCTCCGGCGACTCGACGGCCGACAGGCTGAGGTCGAACTTCGCGACGCTGGTGGCCGTCGACAGCGGCTGCAACGTCAGCCCCGGCAGCTCCAGGCGCTCGGAGGGCGTGTTGTGCAGGGTCAGCATCACCTGGAACAGCGGCGAGCGGTTCAGCGTGCGCGGCAACGCCAGGGCGTCGACCAGCTGCTCGAAGGGCAGGTCCTGGTGGGCATAGGCCGCCAGCGTGGTCGAGCGCACCTGCTGCAGCAGCCGGTCGAAGCCGGCCTCCGGCTCGATGCGGGTGCGCAGCACCAGCGTGTTGATGAAGCAGCCGATCAGCCCCTCGGTCTCCAGCCGGGTGCGGTTGGCGATGGGCGTGCCGATGCACAGGTCGCGCTGGTGGCTGAGCCGTGACAGCAGCAGCTGCAGCGCGGCGGCCAGCGCCATGAACAGCGTGGCCCCTCCCTGCTGCGCCAGCGCCTGCAGCCCCTCGGTGCACTCGCGCGAGACCGTGAAGGCGAACTGCTCGCCGTGGAAGGTCTGCTGCGCCGGACGGGGCCGGTCGGTCGGCAGCTCCAGCGCCGCGGGCGCACCCTCGAGCTGCGTGGTCCAGTACGCCAGCTGGCGTTGCAGCACCTCGCCCTGCAGCCAACCGCGCTGCCAGGCGGCGAAGTCGGCGTACTGCAGCGGCAGCTCGGGCAGCGGCGAGGGCTGTCCCTGGGTGAAGGCGGCGTAGAGCGCAGCCACCTCGCGCACCAGCACGCCGAGCGACCAGCCGTCGCAGACGATGTGGTGGAGCGTGAGCAGCAGCACATGCTCCTCGGCGGCCAGCCGCACGAGGCGGGCACGCACCAGCGGGCCCTCAGCCAGGTCGAAGGGCGTGGCCGCCTCCTCCTGGGCGAGCCAGGTGGCATGGGCCTGCCGCTCGGCGGGCGGCAAATGGTCCAGCTCGGCGACCGGCAGCGCCAGCGCCAGCCGCTCGGCGATCCGCTGCACCGCAACGCCGTCCACGATGCTGAAGGTGGTGCGCAGCGTCTCGTGCCGGCGCACGATCTCGTTCAGCGTGGCGGTGAGCGCCGGCACATCGAGCCGGCCGCCCAGGCGCACGGCCGCCGGCAGGTTGTAGAACGGGCTGCCCGGCTCGAACTGGTCCAGGAACCACAGGCGCTGCTGCGCGAACGACAGCGGCAGCGGGCCGCTGCGTCCGATGCGCTCGATCGGCGACGCCTGGGCGTCCTGGCCGGAGGCGGCCAGCCGGGCCGCGAGTGCCTCCAGGGTCGGCGTCTCGAACACCGCCTTCAGCGGCAGCTCCGTCCCGAGCGTGGCCCGCACCCGCGACACCAGCTGGGTGGCGAGCAGCGAATGCCCGCCGAGCGCGAAGAAGTTGTCGTCGAGCCCCGGCGCCTCCACGTCGAGCAGCTCGCGCCAGATCGCCGCCAGCGCGACCTCCGCCGGGCGCACCGGCACCCGCCCGGGCCCGTGCGCGGCAAGCGGGCCGGGCGCGGGCAGGGCGCCACGGTCGAGCTTGCCGTTGACGGTGAGCGGCAGTGCGTCGAGGGTGACATAGGCGGCCGGCAGCATGTGCTCGGGCAGCACGGCGGCCAGGTGCTTGCGCAGGGCCTGCGGGTCGATCGGGGGCCGCGGCTGAGGCTGCACGTCGCCTGCAGGCGCTGTGGGCAGGCCGGCCGGGGCCGGGCCGGATGCGGCCGCGTCGGGCGCGTGCGGCACGACGTAGGCGACCAGGCGCACGTCACCGGGCCGGTCCTCGCGGGCGAGCACGACGGCCTCGCGCACGCCGGGGGCGGCGAGCAGGCGGGCCTCGATCTCGCCCAGCTCGATGCGGAAGCCGCGCACTTTGACCTGGTGGTCGTTGCGGCCGAGGAAGTCGATGCTGCCATCGGCGATCCGGCGGCCCAGGTCGCCGGTGCGGTAGAGCCGCTCGCCGGGCAGGAAGGGATCGTCGATGAAACGCTCGGCGGTCAGCTCGGGGCGGTTCAGGTAGCCGCGCGCGAGGCCGGCGCCGCCGACGTACAGCTCGCCGACCACGCCGGGCGGCACCGGCTGCAGGAAGGCATCCAGCAGGTGCAGGCGCAGGTCGGGGAGGCGCCGGCCGATGGGGCTGCCGCCGCGGTGCTCGACATCGGCCGGCGACAAGGGGCGCCAGGTGACGTGCACGGTGGTCTCGGTGATGCCGTACATGTTGACGAGCTGGCAGCGGTCGGCACCGTTATGCGCATACCAGGGCGCCAGGCTGGCCGGCTCCAGGGCCTCGCCGCCGAAGACGACAAAACGCAGCGCATGACGCGGCGCACCGGCCGGCTCCAGCTCGGCCTGGGCGGCGACGAGCTGGCGGAAGGCGCTGGGGGTCTGGTTGAGCACCGTGACGCCTTCGTCGCACAGCAGCGTGTAGAACTCGCGCGGCGAGCGGCTGGTGAGGTAGGGCACGACGACCAGGCGGCCGCCGTGCAGCAGCGCGCCCCAGATCTCCCAGACGGAGAAGTCGAAGGCGGTGGAGTGGAACAGGGTCCAGACATCCCGGGCGCCGAAGCCGAACCATGGGGCGGTGGCGGAGAACAGGCGGCTCACCTGGCGGTGCTCGACCATCACGCCCTTGGGGCGGCCGGTGGAGCCGGAGGTGTAGATGATGTAGGCCAGGTGATCGGGGCGGACGACCGTCGCCGGGTCGTGCCCGGGCTCGGCGAGCCAGTCCGGGTGGTCGAAGTCGAGCGTGTGCGGCGCGGCGTCCATCGCGGGCAGGCCCTGCTCGGTGAGCAGCGCCACCGGCTGGCTGTCCGCCAGCGTGAAGGCGATGCGCTCGGCGGGGTAGTCGGGGTCGAGCGGCACATAAGCGCCACCGGCCTTGAGCGTGGCGAGCAGGGCGACCAGCAGGCGCGGGCCCCGGCGCAGCGCGAGGGCGACGCGGGCATCCGGGCCGACGCCCAGCGCGAGGAGGCGGTGGGCCAGCTGGTTGGCCTGGCGGTTGAGCTCGGCATAGCTGAGGGTGCGCCCCTCGAAGCTGACGGCGATCGCCTGCGGCGAACGGGCCACCTGTTGCTCGAACAGCCGGTGCAGGCAGGCGGGCGCAGGCGCCTCGGCCGCGGCGCCTGCGGCGATGACGGCCTGGTGGCTGGCGGCTGCGCCGACGCTGCGGCCGTTCCCGGCTTCGGCCGCCACGGCCGCCGGCTCCCGGGCGCCGCCTGGCATCCGGTTGGCCTCGTACACCAGTGCTTCGCGCTCATCGGCCGTCAGCAGCGGCAGCTGCCACACCGGCGCCGATGCGTCGGCCACGAAGGCGCGCAGCAGGGTGCCCCAGTGCCCGATCCAGCGCTCGACGGTCGCGCGGTCGAACAGCGCGGTGGCGTAGCCCAGCTGTCCGCAGATGTGTTGCCCGTCGTCGTGCAGGGTCAGCTCCAGGTCGAACTTGACGCGGGTTGGCTCGGCGGGCAGGGCTTCGAGCGCCAGCCCGGGCAGCTGCAGCCGGCCGGCCGGCGCGTTCTGCCAGGCGAACAGCACCTGGAACAGCGGGGTGTGCGCCATCGTGCGCGCCGGCTGCAGCGCCTCGACGACCTGCTCGAACGGCAGGTCCTGGTGGGCTTGCGCGGCTAGTGTCGTCTTCTTCACCTGGTGCAGCAGGGCCTCCACGGACAGGGACGCGCCGACATCGACGCGCAGCGCCAGCGTGTTCACGAAAAAGCCGATCAACGGCTCCACCTCGGCCCGGGTGCGGTTGGCCACGGGCGTGCCGATCACCACGTCGGCCTCGCCGCTCAGCCGCGCCATCAGCAGCGACCAGGCGGCCATCAGGCTCATGAAGAGCGTGCAGCCGTGCTGCTGGCTGTGCCGGCGCAGCGCGGCGCTCAGATCGGCGTCGAGCATCACCGCCACGGCGTCGCCGGCCGGGTCCTGCAGGGCCGGGCGCGGCCGGTCGGTCGGCAGCGCGAGCAGTGCCGGCGCACCCTGCAGGTGGCCGCGCCAGAAGTCGAGCTGGCGCTGCAGCAGCGCCCCCTCCAGGTGGCGGCGCTGCCACACGGCGTAGTCGGCGTACTGCACCGGCAGCGGCGGCAGCGGGTCGGGCCGGCCCTCGCGGAAGGCGGTGTACAGGGCGCTGAACTCGTCGACCAGCACGCCCATCGACCAGGCGTCGGAGACGATGTGGTGCATCGTGACGAGCAGCACGTGCTCCTCGCGCGCCAGCCGCAGCAGCCGGCCGCGGATCAGCGGGCCGTGCGCCAGGTCGAAGGGCGTGGTGGCTTCGTCGGCGGCCGCACGCTGCAGTGCCGCCTGGGGGGAGGTGCAGCCTTGGAGGTCCTCCAGGGCCAAAGCGAAACCGGGGCCGGCCGCATCGATCCGCTGTACCGCGCGCCCCTCGAGCTCGACGAAGCGGGTGCGCAGCGCTTCATGCCGGTCCACGATGGCGTCGAGCGCCGCGCGCAGCGCTTGCGTGTCGAGCGCCCCCGACAGCCGCACGCCGGCCGGCACGTGGTAGGCACTGTCCACGGCGCTGTCCAGGCGCGACAGGAACCACAGGCGCTGCTGCGCGAAGGACAGCGGCAGCGGCCCCTGGCGCGGCGTCGGCACGACGGCCGGCAGTGCGTGGCCGGTGGCGGCCTCGGCGCGCGCGGCAAAGGCGCCCAGCGTCGGATGGGTGAACAGGTCGGCCAGCGGCACCTCGACGCCGAGGCGGGTGCGGATGCGGGAGACCAGCTGCGTGGCGAGCAGGGAGTGCCCACCCAGTTCGAAGAAGTGATCGTTCAAACCGACCTGCTCCGCACCGAGCAGCTCGGCCCAGAGGTCGGCCAGGGCCCGCTCGGTCTCGGTGGCCGGGGCGACCGGATGCGCCTGCGCGGCCGAGAGGCCGGGCGCGGGCAGGGCGCCACGGTCGAGCTTGCCGTTGACGGTGAGCGGCAGTGCGTCGAGGGTGACATAGGCGGCCGGCAGCATGTGCTCGGGCAGCACGGCAGCCAGGTGCTCGCGCAGGGCCTGCGGGTCGATCGGGGGCCGCGGCTGGGGCTGCACGTCGCCTGCAGGCGCTGTGGGCAGGCCGGCCGGGGCCGGGCCGGATGCGGCCGCGTCGGGCGCGTGCGGCACGACGTAGGCGACCAGGCGCACGTCGCCGGGCCGGTCCTCGCGGGCGAGCACGACGGCCTCGCGCACGCCGGGGGCGGCGAGCAGGCGGGCCTCGATCTCGCCCAGCTCGATGCGGAAGCCGCGCACTTTGACCTGGTGGTCGTTGCGGCCGAGGAAGTCGATGCTGCCATCGGCGATCCGGCGGCCCAGGTCGCCGGTGCGGTAGAGCCGCTCGCCGGGCAGGAAGGGATCGTCGATGAAACGCTCGGCGGTCAGCTCGGGGCGGTTCAGGTAGCCGCGCGCGAGGCCGGCGCCGCCGACGTACAGCTCGCCGACCACGCCGGGCGGCACCGGCTGCAGGAAGGCATCCAGCAGGTGCAGGCGCAGGTCGGGGAGGCGCCGGCCGATGGGGCTGCCGCCGCGGTGCTCGACATCGGCCGGCGACAAGGGGCGCCAGGTGACGTGCACGGTGGTCTCGGTGATGCCGTACATGTTGACGAGCTGGCAGCGGTCGGCACCGTTATGCGCATACCAGGGCGCCAGGCTGGCCGGCTCCAGGGCCTCGCCGCCGAAGACGACAAAACGCAGCGCATGACGCGGCGCACCGGCCGGCTCCAACTCGGCCTGGGCGGCGACGAGCTGGCGGAAGGCGCTGGGGGTCTGGTTGAGCACCGTGACGCCTTCGTCGCACAGCAGCGTGTAGAACTCGCGCGGCGAGCGGCTGGTGAGGTAGGGCACGACGACCAGGCGGCCGCCGTGCAGCAGCGCGCCCCAGATCTCCCAGACGGAGAAGTCGAAGGCGGTGGAGTGGAACAGGGTCCAGACATCCCGGGCGCCGAAGCCGAACCATGGGGCGGTGGCGGAGAACAGGCGGCTCACCTGGCGGTGCTCGACCATCACGCCCTTGGGGCGGCCGGTGGAGCCGGAGGTGTAGATGATGTAGGCCAGGTGATCGGGGCGGACGACCGTCGCCGGGTCGTGCCCGGGCTCGGCGAGCCAGTCCGGGTGGTCGAAGTCGAGCGTGTGCGGCGCGGCGTCCATCGCGGGCAGGCCCTGCTCGGTGAGCAGCGCCACCGGCTGGCTGTCCGCCAGCGTGAAGGCGATGCGCTCGGCGGGGTAGTCGGGGTCGAGCGGCACATAAGCGCCACCGGCCTTGAGCGTGGCGAGCAGGGCGACCAGCAGGCGCGGGCCCCGGCGCAGCGCGAGGGCGACGCGGGCATCCGGGCCGACGCCCAGCGCGAGGAGGCGGTGGGCCAGCTGGTTGGCCTGGCGGTTGAGCTCGGCATAGCTGAGGGTGCGCCCCTCGAAGCTGACGGCGATCGCCTGCGGCGAACGGGCCACCTGTTGCTCGAACAGCCGGTGCAGGCAGGCGGGCGCTGGCGCCTCGGCCGCGGCGCCTGCGGCGATGACGGCCTGGTGGTTGGCCCCTGAGCTGACGCTGCGGCCGTTCCCGGCTTCGGCCGCCATGGTCGCCGGCTCCCGGGTGTCGCCTGGCATCCGGTTGGCTTCGTACACCAGTGCTTCGCGCTCATCGGCCGTCAGCAGCGGCAGCTGCAGCACGTGCGCCGGCGCGTCGGCCACCAGCCCCGCGAGCAGCGTCGTCCAGTGGCCGATCCAGCGCTCGACGGTGGCCCGGTCGAACAGCGCGCTGGCATACCCGAGGCGACCGCGGATGGTGCCGGCCTCCTCGTAGAGGCTCATCTCGAGGTCGAACTTGACCCGGTCAGTGGGCGTGTCCAGCGGCTCCAGCGCGAGCCCGGGCAGCTGCAGCTCGCCCTGCGGCGCGTTCTGCCAGGCGAACAGCACCTGGAACAGCGGGGTATGCGCCATGCTGCGTGCTGGCTGCAGCGCCTCCACCACCTGCTCGAAGGGCAGGTCCTGGTGGGCCTGCGCCGCCAGGGTGCTGCGCTGCACCTGCTCCAGCAGCCCGGCCACCGTCGGGTTGGCGGCGAACGCCACCCGCAGCGCCAGCGTGTTGACGAAAAAGCCAATCAGCGGCTCGACCTCGGGCCGGGTGCGGTTCGCGACCGGCGTGCCGATCACCACCTCGTCCTGGCCGCTCAGCCGGGCCATCAGCAGCGACCAGCCGGCCAGCAGCGTCATGAACAGCGTGGTGCCATGGCGCCGGCCGAGCGCGCGCAAGGCGTCGGCGAGCGCCGGGTCCAGGCTGACGGGAACCGCTTCGCCGGCATGGTCCTGCAGCATCGGCCGCGGCCGGTCGGTCGGCAGCGCCAGCAGGCCCGGCGCGCCCTGCAGGTGAGCGCGCCAGAAATCGAGCTGGCGCTGCAGCAGGGCACCTCCGAGGTGGCCGCGTTGCCACACCGCATAGTCGGCGTACTGGATGGGCAGCGGCGCCAGCGGGTCGGGCCGGCCATCGCGGAAGGCCGCATACAAGGCGCTGAACTCGTCGATCAGCAGGCCCATCGACCAGCCGTCGGAGACGATGTGGTGCATCGTGACGAGCAGCACGTGCTCTTCGCGCGCCAGCCGCAGCAGCCGGCCGCGGATCAGCGGCCCGCGCGCCAGGTCGAACGGCGCGCTCGCTTCCTCGCGGCGCAGGGCCTGCACCAGCCGTTGCGCCTGCGGCTCGTGGCGCAGGTCATGGCGCGCGAGCGCAAAGCCGATGCCGGCATCGCCGATGCGCTGCACCGCGCCGTCGCCATGGGCCTCGAAGCGGGTGCGCAGGCTCTCGTGGCGCGCCACGACCCGGTCCAGCGCTCGCTGCAGCGCCGGCTCGTCCAGCGCGCCCGCGAGGCGGACCGCGCCGACGATGTGGTAGGCCGCGCTCGCGTGGCGGTCCAGTTGCGCCAGGAACCACAGGCGCTGCTGCGCGAAGGACAGCGGCAGCGGCCGCGCGCGGTCGGCCGCCGGGATGGGCTGCAGCGCGTCGGCGCTGGCGGCGGCGACGCACCCGGCGAAGCCGGCGAGGGTCGGCTGCGCAAACAGGTCGGCCAGTGCCACCTCGGCGCCGAGCTGGGCGCGCAGGCGCGAGGCCAGCTGCACGGCCATCAGCGAATGGCCGCCCAGCTCGAAGAAGTTGTCGTGGCGGCCGGCCTGGGCCATGCCGAGCAGCTCGCACCAGATCGCCGCGACGGCGGCCTCGATCGGCCCTTGCGGCGCCTCGTACTCGCGGGCACCGGCGGCGACGTTGCCCGGGCGCGGCAGGGCCTCGCGGTCGACCTTGCCGTTGAGGGTGACCGGCATCGCGTCCAGCACCACGATGTGGGCCGGCACCATGTAGTCGGGCAGCGCCTGCTGCAGGTGCTCGCGCAGGGCCGGCACGGCCAGCCGTGCGGCCGGCTGCGCCGGGCGGTTGGTGTGGTGGGCGGGCTCGGCCTCGGCGGCCGGGTCGAGGTAGAGCGCCGACCAGTCCACCGCCAGCGGGCCGTGCGAGATCACCGCATGGAAGCGCCCCCGGGGGCCGGAAGCGGGCGCCATCTGCAGCGTCAGCCCCAGGCGTGCGCACAGCTCGGCCAGCTCGCGCCGGTCGATGCCGGCCTGCTCGCGCAGGCGGGCCTCCTCGGCGAGCGCCTGCAGCGGCAGGGTGCCGTCCAGGCGCTGCAGCGCCTCGGTGTGCCAGACGTCCTCGGCGAGCCGCGCGTCGGGCAGGTCGCGCAGCGCCAGCACCGGGGCGAGGGGCGCGGCGAGCTGGGCGGCCAGGCGTTCCAGCGGCGGCACCGGGCTGTCGGCCGCGTCGTCCCAGGCCTGCCACTGCAGCTGCTCGCCGGCCGGCACGCCGGGGCCGACATGCAGCACCACGTCGTAGCGGTAGCGGGTCAGCTCGTTGAGCGACCGGGTGTCCTTGCAGCGCACCTCGACGCGGCGCACCTGCGGCAGCTGCCGCTGCAGCGCGAAGAAGTAGGCCGGGTCGATCAGCAGCTCGGTCTCGCGCCGCACGCGCTGCTCCACCGCCTGCCGCAACCTGGCCAGCGGTGCCTCGGCCGGGGCGCGGAAGCACTCCAGCGAGGTGTGGAAGGTGCGCAGCAGGCCGCCGTGGCGCAGATCGCCGAGGAAAAACGCACCGCCTTCAGCGAGTGCGGCGAGGCCGTTGGCGATCACCTGAGCCAGGTAGTCGGGTCCGGGGAAGTACTGGGCCACCGAATTCAGCACCACGGTGTCGAACACCGTGTCGGCCGGCAGCGCCAGCTCGGCGGCCTCGCCCGGCTGCAGGGTGACCTCGCAGCCGGGGTAGGGCCGCGCCGCGAGGGCGGCGCCCAGCTGATCGAGCACCACCGGCGAGATGTCGGTGCCGTGGTAGCGCCGGCACAGCGGCGCCAGCCGGTGCAGCAGCAGGCCGCTGCCGCAGCCGATCTCGGCGATGGCCTGCGGCGACAGCGCTGCGATGCGGGCCACGGTGGCGTCGACCCACTCCTGCATCTCGGCCGCGGGCAGCGGCTGGTGGTCGTAGCTGCTGTTCCAGCCGGCAATGCGGAAGCGCTCGTCCTCGCTGCCCGCCGACTCGGCGTAGACCCGGTCGAAGGCGGCCTGCCAGTGGGCGGTTGGCGGGGCCACTGCCACGGGCGCGGCGGCGCGCGCCGTCCTGCTGCCTGGGTCCGCCAGGTCGAGCGGCGCCGCTGCTGCGGTGGAGCCGGGCCTGGGACCCGACCCGCCCTCGGGCTCGGCAGCCGGGTGCAGCGACGGTGCGGTGCCGGTGCCAGCCCCAGCGTCAGCCCCGACCTCCCGGGGCACCACATACGCCACCAGCCGCTTCTCGCCCGGCTCGTCCTCACGCGCCATCACGAGCGCCTCGCGCACCGCGGGGTGTGCGGCCAGCGCGGCCTCGATCTCGCCCAGCTCGATGCGCAGGCCACGCACCTTGACCTGGCCGTCGTCGCGGCCCAGGTAGTCCAGCGTGCCGTCGGTCCGCCAGCAGGCGATGTCGCCGGTGCGGTAGAGGCGGGCGCCAGGCACCGGCGAATACGGGTCCGGCACGAACCGCTCGGCCGTCAGGTCGGGCCGGCCGCGGTAGCCGTGCGCCAGCCCGGCACCCGCGACGTACAACTCGCCCGGCACGCCGGCGGGCTGCAGGTGGAGGTCGCCGTCGAGCACGTAGAGCCGCGTGTTCGGCAACGGCCTGCCGATCGGCGGCGCCGCCTCGGCAGTCGGCTCGCAGCGGTGCACCGAGGCGCACACGGTCACCTCGGTCGGGCCGTAGGCATTGAAGAAGCGCGCCACCCGGGCGCTCCAGCGCGCCGCCAGCGCGGCCGAACAGGCCTCGCCCGCGGTGACCAGCGTCTGCAGCGCCGGCAGTGGCTGGTCATCCATGGCGGCCAGCACCACCGGCGGCAGGGTGGCCACCTGGATCTGCTGGCGCTGCAGCAGCGCCTCCAGCGGCCCGCCGGGCAGCAGCCGATCGCGTGGCGCGAGGCACAGCGTGGCGCCGGCCGAGAGCGCCATCGCGACCTCCCAGGTCGAGGCGTCGAAATTGAAGGACGCGAACTGCAGCACCCGCTGCCCGGGCTGCACGCCAAACAGCCGCGCCTGCGCGTCGGCCAGGTTGCACAGGCCGCGATGGCCCAGCATCACTCCCTTGGGCCGGCCGGTGGAGCCGGAGGTGTAGATCAGGTAGGCGAGGTGGTCCGGCCCGGCTGCGGCCGGCGGGTTGTCGGCCGGCTGGGCGGCGATGGCCTCGGCGTCGGCGTCCAGCAGGACCTGGAACATCACATAGGGCGCGCGGTCGGCGCAGGCGGCGTCGGTGACGAGCACCGGCACCTGTGCGTCCTCCACCATGTAGGCCAGGCGCTCGGCCGGATGCGCCGGGTCCAGCGGCAGCCAGGCGCCGCCGGCCTTGAGCACCGCCAGCAGCGCCTCGACCATCCCGTTGCAGCGCTCCAGGCAGAGCCCTACCGGCGTGCCGGGCGAGACGCCCATCGCGCGCAGGTGATGGGCGAGCCGGTTGGCCCGCGCGTTCAGCGCGGCATAGCTCAAGGCCTCGCCGCCGTCGAACTGCAGCGCGATGGCGTCGGGGTGGCGCGCGGCCACCGCTTCGAAGCGGGCGTGCAGCGTCTGCAGGGCGCCGTCCGGCGTTGCGGCCGCGGTGTCGTTCCAGCGGTGCAGCAGCGCGTCGAGCTCGGCGGCGGTCGCCAGTGGCAGCTCACGCAGCGTGCGGCCGGGCTCGGCCACCGCGGCGGCCAGCAGCACCTGCAGGTGGTCGAACAGTCGCGCCACCGTGGCGGCGTCGAACAGGTCGGCGTCGTACTCGACATGGCCGGTCAGGCCGCCTTCATGCTCGGTCAGGTGCACCGACAGGTCGAGCTTGGAGGTCGCGCTGTGCGCCAGCTCCGGCTCGATGCGCAGGCCCGGCAGCGCCAGCGGCTGCATGGGCGTGTTGCGCAGGTTCAGCGACACCTGGTGCAAGGGCGCATGGCTGGCCGTGCGCACCGGGTTCAGCGCCTCGACCAGCTGCTCGAAGGGCAGGTCCTGGTGCGCATAGGCGCCGAGCGCGGTGTCCCGCACCTGCCGCACCAGGTCGCGGAAGCTCGATCCCGGTGCAGTGCGCACGCGCAGCACCAGCGTGTTGACGAACATGCCGATCAGCGGCTCCAGCTCGGGCGCCTGGCGGAGGGCCACCGGGGCGCCGATGGCCACCTCCGGCTGCCCGGCATGGCGGGCCAGCACCGCGCCGAGCCCGGCGGTCAGCGCCATGAACAGCGTCGCGCCGGTCTCGCGGGCCAGCGCGTGCAGGCCGGCCGTCACCGCCGGTGACAGCCCGATCGGCAGCGCGCCGCCGCGGCGGCCCTGCACCGCGCCGCGCGGCCGGTCGGTGGGCAGCGTCAGCAGGGGCGGCGTGCCGCGCAGCGCGTCGCGCCAGTAGGCGAGCTGGCGTTCCATCTCGCTGGCGTCGAGCCGGTGGCGCTGCCACTGGGCGTAGTCGGCGTACTGGAGGGCCAGCGGCGGCAGCGGCGAGGGCCGGCCCTCGGCGCAGGCCGGGTACAGCGCCGCGACCTCGCGCACCACGATGCCCAGCGACCAGCCGTCGGCCACGATGTGGTGCAGGTTGAACAGCAACAGGTGCTCGTCGGCCGCGATGCGCAGCACACGCACCCGCAGCAGCGGGCCGCGTTGCAGGTCGAAGGGCGTGGCCGCCTCTTCCTGCGCAAGCCATTGGGCGCGGGCCCGCGCTTCGCCGGACGGCAGCGCGCTCAGGTCCGTCAGCGGCAGCTCGATGTGCAGCGACGCGGCGATGCGCTGCACCGGGCCGTCCGTGCCGGCCTCGAAGGTGGTGCGCAGGATCTCGTGGCGGGCCACCAGTTCGTTCACGGCGGCCGCCAGGGCGGCCAAGTCCAGGGCACCGCGCAAGCGCAGCGCGGCCGGCATGTTGTAGGCGGCGCTGCGGCCGTCCAGCTGGTCCAGGAACCACAGGCGCTGCTGCGCGAAGGACAGCGGCAGCGGGCCGTTGCGCGGCACCACCGGGATGCCGGCCTGCGGTGCCGCCCCGCCGGCGGCCAGGCCCGCGGCAAAGGCTGCCAGCGTCGGCCGGGCGAACAGGTCGGCCAGCGCCACCTCGGTGCCGAGGCGGCCGCGCAGCCGCGCGGCCGCCTGCAGCGCCAGCAAGGAATGGCCGCCCCGCTTGAAGAAATCGTCGTGGCGGCCGACGCGGGGCAGGCCCAGCAACTCGGCCCAGACCTCGGCGACGGCCATCTCGACGGCGCCCTCGGGTGCCTCGTAGGCCGGTGCCTGCGGCGCCAGGAACTCCGGCGCCGGCAGCGCCCGGCGGTCGAGCTTTCCGTTGGGCGTCAGCGGCAGCCGGGACAGCCACACGAAGGCGGCCGGCTGCATGTGGGCCGGCAGGCGCTGCGCGAGCCAGTCGCGCAGCGCGGCCGGCTCGGCCGCCGTGCCGGCCGCCGGCACGAGGTAGGCGACCAGGTGTGCATTGCCCGGCCTGTCTTCGCGCATCAGCACGGCCGCCTCTTGCACGCCAGGGGCCTGCAGCAGGCGGGCCTCGATCTCGGCGAGCTCGATGCGGAAGCCGCGCAGCTTGACCTGGTGGTCGTTGCGGCCGAGGAATTCGAGGCGACCGTCAACGCGGCGGCGCGCCAGGTCGCCGGTGCGGTACATGCGCCCGCCGGGCCGGAACGGGTCGTCGAGGAATCGCTCGGCGGTCAGCGCCGGGCGGCCCAGGTAGCCGCGCACCACGCCGCGGCCGGCGATGACGATCTCGCCGGTCACGCCCAGCGGGACCGGCTGCAGCTCGGCATCGAGCAGGTAGAGGTGCTGGTGGGCGAGCGGCTCGCCCAACGGCACCGGGTCCTCGTCGCCGGCCAGCGGGTGGACCGCGGACCAGATGGTGGTCTCGGTCGGCCCGTACATGTTCAGCACCCGCCCTCCCACCAGGCGCGAGAGCGACCGCGCGAGTGGCGCCGGGAAGGCTTCGCCGCCGACCAGCAAGGCCTGCAGGCCGGCCAGGCCCGCCCGCGCGGTGTCGTCCTGCACGAGCAGGCGCGCGAGCGACGGCGTGCACTGCAGGTGCGTCACGCCGTGGGCCAGCAGGAGGGAGGGAAGCTCCGGCGCCTCGCTGCTCGAGACGACGACCCGCCAGCCGCGGCACAGCGTCCAGCACAACTCCAGCACCGAGATGTCGAACGACAGGCTGGTCACCGCCAGCCAGGTACCCGGTGTGTCACCGGCGAGGTGGCGGTCCAGCCCGGCGAAGAAGTTGGCGACCTGGCGGTGCTCCACCATCACGCCCTTGGGCGTGCCGGTCGAGCCCGAGGTGTAGATCACGTAAGCGAGGTGCGACGGCCGCAGCCCCAGCGCCGCCGGGTCGGGCGCGGTGGCGGGCGCCTGGGCCCACGGCAGCGTGTCGGCGTCCAGCTGCAGCACTGCGAGCCCGGCGGGCAGCGGTGCCAGCAGCGCGGCAGTGTGCGCCTCGGCCAGCAGCACCGCCGGGGTGCTGTCCTGGAGCATGAACCGCAGGCGCTCGACCGGGTAGGCGGGATCGAGCGGTACATAGGCGGCGCCGGCCTTGAGCGTCGCCAGCACCGCCACGACCAGTTCCGGCCCGCGCGACAGCGCGATGGCGACCCGGGTGTCGGGCCGGACGCCGAGGTCGACCAGGTGGTTCGCGAGGCGGTTGGCGCAGGCGTTCAGCTCGGCATAGCTGAGCCTCCGGTCGCCGCAGACGAGCGCGGTGGCGTCGGGGCTGCGTGAGACCTGCGCCTCGAACAGGCTGCCGATCAGGGCTGGGGCCGGGTCCTCGACTGGCAGCTCGGCCCGGTCCGCCGGGTCCATGCCAGTCGCCGACATGCCCAGCACCAGGTCGCGTTCGGTGGCGTCGAGCAGCGGCAGGCGCGCCACTGGCATATCGGCGTCGGCCGCCATGGCACGCATCAGCGTCTGCCAGTGACGGGCCAGGCGCTCGATCGTGGCGCGGTCAAACAAGGCGGTGGCGTAGCCGAGCCGCGCGTGCACCACGCCGCCGACGGGTTGCAGGTTCAGGTCCAGGTCGTAGCGCACATGGCGCACCGGCGCCTCCACCGCGTCGAGCGAGAGCCCCGGCAGGTCCAGCCGGCCGCCAGGCGTGTTCTGCCACGCCAGCATCACCTGGAACACGGGGCTGTGGGCGCGGTCGCGCTGCGGCTGCAGCGCCTCGATCACCTGCTCGAAGGGCAGCTCGGCATGGGCCTGCGCCGCGAGCGTGGTCTGCTTCACCTGCTGCAGCAGCTGGGCCACGGTCGGCCGGCCCGAGAGGTCGGTGCGCAGCGCCAGCGTGTTGGCGAACAGGCCGACCAGTGGCTCCAGCGCCGGCTCGTCGCGGTTCGCGACCGGCGTGCCGATGACGATGTCGGACTGGCCGGACCAGCGCCCGAGCAGTGCCGCCCACGCGGCCAGCAGCGTCATGTACAGCGTGGCGCCTTCACGCTGCGCCAGCGCTTCGAGCGAGCGGCACAGCGGCGCGTCCAGCGTGAAGTCGAGCACCGCGCCGGCCGGGTCCTGCACGGCGGGGCGGGGACGGTCGGTCGGCAGCTCCAGCAGCGCGGGGGCGCCCGAGAGGTGGGCGCGCCAGAAGTCGAGCTGGCGGCGCTGCCGCTCACCGGCCAGGCGGCGCCGCTGCCACAGGGCGTAGTCCGGGTACTGCAGGGGCAGCGGCGGCAGTGGGTCGGGCTCGCCGCGGCGGAAGGCGGCGTAAAGGGCGCTCAGCTCCTGGACGATCAGCCCGATGGACCAGCCGTCGGCCACGATGTGGTGCAGCGTCACCAGCAGCACATGCTCGGCGGGCGTCAGGCGCACCAGCCGGCCACGCACGAGCGGGCCGTGCCGCAGGTCGAAGGGCACCGCCGCTTCCTCGGCGGCCAGGGCCTGCAGCGCGGCGTGGGCGTCGGGCTCGGCGCTCAGGTCGTGGTGCTGCAGCGGGAAGCCCTGCTGCGGCGGGTCGATGCGCTGCACCGCGGTGTCGCCCTGCAGCTCGAAGCGCGTCCGCAGCGATTCGTGGCGCGCGCAGATGCGGTCCAGCGCGGCCGCCAGTGCGGTGGTGTCCAGCGTGCCGCTCAGGCGCACGCCCGCCGGCAAGTGGTAGGCGAGGCTGGCCTGTGGGTCCAGCTGGTCCAGGAACCACAGGCGCTGCTGGGCGAAGGACAGCGGCAGCGGCGCGTTGCGGTCGGCCGGCGGGATCGGCGACAGCGCGTCGGCCGCCAGGCGCGGCAGGTCCCCCACGCGCAGCGCCAGCTCGGCGATGGTGGGGCACTCGAACAAGGTGCGCAGGGGCAGCTCGACGTCGAAGGCTGCGCGCACGCGCGAGGCGAGCTGCGTGGCGAGCAGCGAGTGGCCGCCGAGGGCGAAGAAGTTGTCGTGCACGCCGGGGTCGGTGATGCCCAGCACCTCGGACCAGAGGGCGGCGAGGGCGGCTTCGGCAGGGGTGCGCGGTGCCACATGCTGGCCGCCCGTGTCGCCCAGCTCGGGCAGCGGCAGCGCGGCGCGGTCGACCTTGCCGTTGTTGGTGAGGGGCAGGGCGTGCAGCGCGATGAAGTGCGCCGGCACCATGTAGTCGGGCAGCGTGCGGGCGAGCTGGCGGCGCAGCGCGTCGGCGTCGAGCTCGTCGCCGACGATGTAGGCCAGCAGCTGCTTGTTGCCGGCACTGGCCTCGCGGGCCAGCACGACGGCCTCGCGCACACCGGGCAGCGCGAGCAGCGCAGTCTCGATCTCGCCGGGCTCGATGCGGAAGCCGCGGATCTTGACCTGGTGGTCGATGCGGCCGAGGAAGTCGATGCGGCCGTCGGGCAGCCAGCGGGCGAGGTCGCCGGAGCTGTACATGCGGCTGCCAGAGGCGCCGTGCGGGTTGGGCAGGAAGCGCTCGGCGGTGAGGTCGGGGCGGTCGAAGTAGCCGCGGGCGAGGTTGTCGCCGGCGATGTAGAGCTGGCCGACGACGCCCACGGGCACGGGCTGCCCGCACTCGTCGAGCAGCAGGATCTGGCTGTTGGCGATGGGCCGGCCGATGGAGGGGGGCACGCCCAGCTGGGCATCGCGGGGGAAGGCCAGCGTGTCGGCGGTGACGACGTGGGTCTCGGAGGGGCCGTAGTGGTTGTGGAGCTGGCGGGCGGGTGCGGCCTGCACGAAGCGGACGATCTCGGGGGTGAGGATCAGGGCCTCGCCGGTGGCGATGATGGACTGCAGGCTGTGCAGCGGCGCCAGCGTGTCGGCCGCGTGGGCCAGCGACTGCAGCAGCACCACGGGAAGGGTGGCCGCCTGGAGGCGGTGCTGGGCGATGAAGGCGGCGAGCGCTGGCACATCGGCACGGGCCTCTTCCTCGAGGATGTAGACGCAGCCGCCGGTGTGCCAGGAGGTGAAGAACTCGTAGAAGCTGGCGTCGAAGCTGAGCGACGCGAAGGCGAGCGCGCGTTGCGGCTTGGGCAGGTGCAGCCGGCTCCATTCGAGCAGGTTCAGCAGCGCCAGGTGGGGCAGGCAGATGCCCTTGGGGCGGCCGGTGGAGCCGGAGGTGTAGATGACGTAGGCGAGGTGCCCGGGGCTGATCGCCACGCCGGGGTTGTGGGCGGGCAGGTCGCCGGCCGCGTCGATGTGCACGACCGGCAGCGTGGCGTCGAACGCCGGCAGCGCCGCGCGCAGCGGGGCCTGCGTCAGCAGCACGGCCGGCCGCGCCTGAGCCAGCATGTAGGCCAGCCGCTCGGCGGGGTAGGACGGGTCCAGCGGCACATAGGCCGCGCCGGCCTTGAGGATCGCAAGCAGGCCGACGGCCATGTCGAGCGAGCGGCCGACGCACAGGCCGACCCGTGCATCCGGGCCCACCCCCAGCGAGATGAGCTGGTGCGCGAGCCGGTTGGCCCGCGCATTGAGCTCGGCATAGCTGAGCGACGCGTCGCCGAATACCACCGCGGCACGCTCGGGCGTCAGCGCGGCCTGTGCCTCGAACAGCTCGTGCACGCCGCGCGCCAGGGGCAGCGGGGCGGCCGTGTCGTTGAAGGTGTGAACGACTTCCCGCAGCTCCTGCGGCCCCAGCAGCGGCAGCTGCGCCACCGGCGTGCCGGGCGCCTCGGCGGCGGCCTCCAGCACCCGGGTGAACTGGCGCTGCAGCCGCGCGATGGTGCCGTCGTCGTACAGGTCGGCGTCGTACTCGAACGTGCCGACCAGCTCACCGCCCTGTTCGGCCAGGCTGAGCTTGAGGTCCACTGGCGCATGCGCCGTCTCGACCAGGAAGGGTTCCAGCTGCAGCCCGGGCAGGCGCAGCGCCTCCAGCGGTGCGTTCTGCAGGATCAGCAGCACCTGGAACAGCGGTGCATGGCTGGCATGGCGGGCGGGCTGAACGGCTTCGAGCAGCTGCTCGAAAGGCAGGTCCTGGTGCGCGTAGGCGTCCAGCGTGCTGCCCCGCACCTGGCGCAGCAGGTCGGCGAAAGGCGCCTGGTGATCGATGCGGCTGCGCAGCACCAGCGTGTTGAAGAACACGCCGATCAGCGGCTCGGTCTCGCTGCGGTGGCGGTTCGCGATCACCGTGCCGAGGCACACGTCCGACTGCCGCGCATGGCGCGACAGCAGTGCCTGCAGCGCGGCGGCCAGCGTCATGAAGAGGGTGGTCTGGGTCTGCGCCGCCAGCCGCTTCACGGCGGCCAGCACCGGCGCAGGCAGCACGAAGGGCAGCGCGCGGCCGCGGTGCCGCTGCAGCGCCGGCCGCGGCCGGTCGGGCGGGAAGGTGGAGAGTGCCGGCGCGCCGGCGAGCTGCCCGCGCCAGTGGTCCAGCTGCCGCGCGAGCCGTTCCCCGGCCAGCCAGCGGTGCTGCCAGTGGGCGAAATCGGCGTATTGCACGGCGAGCTCGGGCAGGGGCGAGGCGCGGCCGGCCGCATACGCCTCGTAGAGCGCGGCGAGTTCCCGGATCAGCACCCCGATGGACCAGGCGTCGGCGACGATATGGTGCAGCGTCAGGTGCAGGATCGCGTCGCCGTCGTCGAGCCGGATGTAGCCGGCCCGCAGCACCGGTCCGCGCGCCAGGTCGAAGGGCGCCGCGGCTGCCTCGCGCAGCCACTGCTGGGCCTGCACCTCGCGTTCGCCGGCCGGCAGCGCGCTCAGGTCGCGCACCGGCAGCGGCAGGCTGGTGGGCGCCTCGATGAGCTGTACCGGCTGCCCGTCCACCGCGACGAAGCGGGTGCGCAGCGGCTCGTGGCGACGCACGATCTCGTCCAGCGTGCGCTGCAGCGCGACCAGGTCCGCGTGGCCCCGCACGCGCACGGCAGCCGGGATGTGGTAGCCGGCCTGGCCGGGCTCCAGCTGGTCGAGCAGCCACAGGCGCTGCTGCGAGAACGACAACGGCGGCGCGACCTCGCGCGGCACCGGCACCAGGGCGGGCGCCGGCTCGGCAGCGTCGGCGTGCCGGTCGGCGAGCGGGCCTTCGACCAGGCCGGCGATGGTCGGCGCCTCGAAGAAGGCGCGCAGCGACAGTTCCACGCCAAGCGCGTCGCGGGTCTTGGAGACGGCCTGGGTTGCGAGCAGCGAGTGGCCGCCCAGCGCGAAGAAGTTGTCGTGGATGCCGACCTGCTCCAGCCCCAGCACGCCGGCCCAGATCGAGGCCAGGATCTCCTCCACCGGCGTGCGTGGCGCGACATGGCCAGCCTCGGCGGGCGCGGCGTCGGGCACGGGCAGCGCGGCGCGGTCGACCTTGCCGTTGGCGGTCAGCGGCAGCGCCGGCAGCGTCACCAGCCGCGCCGGCACCATGTAGTCGGGCAGCCGTCGCTGCAGGAACTCGCGCAACGCGCCGGGCGCGAGCTCGCCGCGCGCCACCACATAGGCCACCAGCCGGCGGTCGCCCGGCATGTCCTCGCGGACGATGGCCACCGCGGCGGCGACCGCCGGGTGCGCGGTGAGTGCCGCTTCGATCTCGCCGAGTTCGATGCGGAAGCCGCGCAGCTTGACCTGGTGGTCGATGCGGCCGAGGTACTCCAGGCGGCCGTCGGCACGGCGGCGCGCCAGATCGCCGGAGGCGTAGAGCCGGCCGCCCGGCGCGCCGAAGGGGTCGGGCACGAATCGCTGCGCGGTCAGGTCGGGGCGGCCCAGGTAGCCGCGGGCCAGGCCCTCGCCGGCGACGTACAGCTCGCCGGCCACGCCGACCGGCACCGGCTGCCCCTGCGCGTCGAGCAGGTAGACGCCGAGGTCGGGAATCGGCACGCCGATGGACTGCGGCGCGTCCGCCTCCGGGCCGAGCGGTGCATAGGTGACATGCACCGTCGTCTCGGTGATGCCGTACATGTTCACCAGCCGCGGCCGGTCATGCCCGTGGCGGGCGAACCAGGGGTCGAGCGCCGGGCGGTTCAGCGCCTCGCCGCCGAAGATCACGGTGCGCAGTGCGAGCGGCGCGCCCTCGCGGGCGAGGTCGACCGCGACCAGCTGCTGGAAGGCCGAGGGCGTCTGGTTCAGCACCGTGACGCCTTCGCGCACCAGCAGGTCGTGGAACAGCTCCGGCGCGCGCGACACCGTGTGCGGCACCACCACCAGCCGGCCGCCATGCAGCAGCGCGCCCCAGATCTCCCATACCGAGAAGTCGAAGGCATACGAGTGGAACAGCGTCCAGACGTCGCTGGCCTCGAAGCCGAACCAGCTGCGGGTGGCGTCGAACAGGCGCAGCACGTTGCGGTGCGGCAGCAGCGCGCCCTTGGGCCGGCCGGTGGAGCCGGAGGTGTAGATGACGTAGGCCAGGTGGTCCGGCCCGGTGGCGACCTGCGGCGCGACGGATGGCGCCGCCGCCCAATGCGCCGCGTCGCGGTCGAGGCAGACGACCGGCAGTGTCGTGGCCGGCAGGTGGTCGAGCAGCGCCGCCTCGGTCACCACCAGGGCGGGGCGCGCATCCTCCAGCATGTAGGCCAGCCGCTGCTGCGGGTACGACGGGTCCAGCGGCAGATAGGCGCCGCCGGCCTTGAGGATGGCGAGCAGGCCGACCAGCAGCGGCAGCCCGCGCTCGGTGCACAGGGCGACCAGCCGGTCGGGCCCGACGCCGTGGGCGCGCAGGTGGTGGGCCAGGCGGTTGGCCTGGGCATCGAGCTCGCGATAGCTCAGGGTGGCGCCGTCGCAGACGGCGGCGATGGCGTCGGGGCGGGCCGCGGCCTGGCGCTCGAAGCGCCGGTGCAGTGTCTCGCCGGCCGGCAGCGCAGGGGCGGGGACCGGCGGAGCCAGCAACGCGCGGCGCTCTTCGGCGCCCAGCAGCGGCAGCTCGCCGACGCGCAGGTCCGGCGCGCGGCCGACGGCCTCGAGCAGCACCCGCAGGTGGCCGGCCCAGCGCTCGACCGTGGCGGGCTCGAACAGCTCGGCGTCGTACTCCAGCTCGCAGTCGAGCCGGTCGTCCACCTCGGTGGCGTGCCAGACGAGGTCGAACTTGGCGACGCGGTCTTGTGGCGCCAACCGCTGCAGGGTCAGCCCGGGCAGGTCCAGCGCCTGCGCCGGCGTGTTGTGCAGCGCCAGCACCGCCTGGCACAGCGGGGCCTGGCCCGGGTGCCGCTCGGGCTGCAGCGCCTCGACCAGCTGCTCGAAGGGCAGCTCCTGGTGGGCGTAGGCGGCCAGGGTGGTTGCGCGCACCTGCTCCAGCAAGTCCGCGAAGCGGGCTGCGGGGTCGATCCGGGTGCGCAGCACCAGCGTGTTGACGAAAAAGCCGATCAGCCCTTCCAGCTCGGCCCGGTGGCGGCCTGCGATCGGCGTGCCGATGTTGAGGTCGTTCTGGCGCGCATGGCGCGACAGCAGCACGCCGAAGGCGGCCGCCAGCACCATGAACAGCGTGGCCCGGCCTTGCGCCGCGACCCGGTGCAGCGGCGCGGCGGGCAACGAGAAGGCCACCACCGCACCGCGGTGGGCGGACACGGCGGGGCGCGGCCGGTCGGTGGGCAGTGCGAGCGAGGGGGTGGCGCCGGCCAGCGCGGTGGTCCAGTGGTCGAGCTGGCGTTGTAGCGCCTCGCCCTGCAGGCGCTCGCGCTGCCAGGTGGCGTAGTCGGCGTACTGCAGCGGCAGCGGCGCCAGCGGCGACGGCCGGCCTTGCGAGAACGCGGTGTACAGGGCCGCCACCTCGCGCACCAGCAGGCCGATGGACCAGCCGTCGGCGACGATGTGGTGCAGGGTCACCAGCAGGCGGTGCTCGTCCGCGGCCAGCCGCAGCAGCCGGGTGCGCAGCAGCGGGCCGGCCGCCAGGTCGAAGGGCTGCGCTGCCTCGGCACGCGCCAGTGCCCGGGCCTGCGCCTCGCGCTCGGTGGGCGGCAGGGCGGTGAGATCGGTCAACGGCAGGGCGAGGGGGACCGGCGGCGCGATGGCCTGCACCGGGCGGCCGTCCACGCTGGGGAAGGTGGTACGCAGGGCCTCGTGGCGGGCCACCACCGCGTCGAGGGCGCGGCGCAGCGCGTCGACATCCAGGGCGCCGCGCAGTGCGACGTTGCCGGGCATGTTGTAGAACGGCGAGCCGGGCTCGAACTGGTCGAGGAACCACAGGCGCTGCTGCGCGAACGACAGCGGCAGCGGCCCGCTGCGGTCCACCACCGGCAGGGCCGGCAGGTCGGCGCCGCTCAGCCGTGGCTGCCGCAGCAGGTGGGCCGCCAGCCCGGCGATGGTGGGGTGCTCGAACAGCGCGCGCAGCGGCAGCTCGACCTGCAAGCCGGTGCGCACGCGCGAGACCAGCTGGGTCGCCAGCAGCGAGTGGCCGCCGAGGGCGAAGAAGTTGTCGTGCACCCCGGGGTCGGTGATGCCCAGCACCTCGGACCACAGCGCGGCCAGCGCCAGCTCGGTCGGGTTGCGGGGAGGCATGTGGTCCTGTCCGGTGCCGCCCAGCTCGGGCAGCGGCAGCGCGGCGCGGTCGACCTTGCCGTTGTTGGTGAGGGGCAAGGCGTGCAGCGCGATGAAGTGCGCCGGCACCATGTAGTCGGGCAGCGTGCGGGCGAGCTGGCGGCGCAGCGCGTCGGCGTCGAGCTCGTCGCCGACGATGTAGGCCAGCAGCTGCTTGTTGCCGGCAGTGGCCTCGCGGGCCAGCACGACGGCCTCGCGCACACCGGGCAGCGCCAGCAGCGCGGTCTCGATCTCGCCGGGCTCGATGCGGAAGCCGCGGATCTTGACCTGGTGGTCGATGCGGCCGAGGAAGTCGATGCGGCCGTCGGGCAGCCAGCGGGCGAGGTCGCCGGAGCTGTACATGCGGCTGCCAGAGGCGCCGTGCGGGTTGGGCAGGAAGCGCTCGGCGGTGAGGTCGGGGCGGTCGAAGTAGCCGCGGGCGAGGTTGTCGCCGGCGATGTAGAGCTGGCCGACGACGCCCACGGGCACGGGCTGCCCGCACTCGTCGAGCAGCAGGATCTGGCTGTTGGCGATGGGCCGGCCGATGGAGGGGGGCACGCCCAGCTGGGCATCGCGGGGGAAGGCCAGCGTGTCGGCGGTGACGACGTGGGTCTCGGAGGGGCCGTAGTGGTTGTGGAGCTGGCGGGCGGGTGCGGCCTGCACGAAGCGGACGATCTCGGGGGTGAGGATCAGGGCCTCGCCGGTGGCGATGATGGACTGCAGGCTGTGCAGCGGCGCCAGCGTGTCGGCCGCGTGGGCCAGCGACTGCAGCAGCACCACGGGAAGGGTGGCCGCCTGGAGGCGGTGCTGGGCGATGAAGGCGGCGAGCGCCGGCACATCGGCACGGGCCTCTTCCTCGAGGATGTAGACGCAGCCGCCGGTGTGCCAGGAGGTGAAGAACTCGTAGAAGCTGGCGTCGAAGCTGAGCGACGCGAAGGCGAGCGCGCGTTGCGGCTTGGGCAGGTGCAGCCGGCTCCATTCGAGCAGGTTCAGCAGCGCCAGGTGGGGCAGGCAGATGCCCTTGGGGCGGCCGGTGGAGCCGGAGGTGTAGATGACGTAGGCGAGGTGCCCGGGGCTGACCGCCACGCCGGGGTTGTGCGCGGGCTGCAGCGGGAAGGCGCCGCCAAGGTCCAGCACCGGCAGCTCGCCGTCCAGCGTCGGCAGGTCCTCGACCAGCGGCCACTGCGTCAGCAGCACGGCCGGCCGCGCCTGCGCCAGCATGTAGGCCAGCCGCTCCTCCGGGTAGTGGGGGTCCAGTGGCACATAGGCCGCGCCGGCCTTGAGCACGGCGAGCAGGCCGACCGCCATGTCCAGCGAGCGCTCCACACACAGCGCGACCCGGTCGTCGGGGCCAACGCCGAGGCCGAGCAGCCGGTGCGCGACGCGGTTGGCGCGGGCGTTCAGCTCGGCATAGCTGAGCGACGCGTCGCCGAACACCACCGCGGGCCGTTCGGGCGTCAACGCCGCCTGCGCCTCGAACAACTCGTGCACGCCGCGCGCTGCCGGTAGCGGGGCGGCCGTGCGGTTGTAGCCGTGCAGCACCTGCTGCAGTTCGTCGCCCTCGAACAGCGGCAGCCGCGCCACCGGCGTCTGCGGCGTCTTCGCAGCGGCGTCGACCAGCACCGCCAGGTGGGCGGCGAGGCGCTCGATGGTGGCGGCGTCGAACAGGTCGGTGTCGTACTCGAAGCTGCAGTCCAGGCGGTCGCCCGCCTCGGTGGCATGCAGCGTGAGGTCGAACTTCGCGACGGTGGCGGCGACGTCCTCACGCCACGCCTGCAGGCCCGGCATCTCCAGGGCGCCGGCCGGTGTGTTGTGCAGCGCCAGCATGACCTGGAACAGCGGCGTCTGGCCGAGCCGGCGCTCCGGCTCCAGCACCTCGACCAGGTGCTCGAAGGGCAGCTCCTGGTGCGCGTCCGCCGCCAGGCTGGTGGCGCGCACCTGCTGCAGCAGTGCATCGAAGGAGGCGGCCGGATCGATGCGGACACGCAGCACCAGCGTGTTGACGAAAAAGCCGATCAGCCCTTCCAGCTCGGCGCGGTGGCGGCCTGCGACCGGCGTGCCGATGTTGAGGTCGTTCTGGCGCGCATGACGCGACAGCAGCAAGCTGAAGGCGCCCGCCAGCACCATGAACAGCGTGGCCTGCCCGCGCGCCGCCAGCCGGTGCAGCGGCCCGGCGGGCAACGAGAAAGGCACCACGGCGCCGCGGTGGGCCGACACGGACGGGCGCGGCCGGTCGGTGGGCAGCGCGAGCGAGGGGGTGGCACCGGCCAGCACGGTGGTCCAGTGGTCGAGCTGGCGCTGCAGCGCCTCGCCCTGCAGCCGTTCGTTCTGCCAGGCGGCGTAGTCGGCGTACTGCAGCGGCAGCGGCGCCAGCGGCGACGGCTGCCCTTGCGAGAACGCGGTGTACAGGGCCGCCACCTCGCGCACCAGCAGGCCGATGGACCAGCCGTCGGCGACGATGTGGTGCAGGGTCACCAGCAGGCGGTGCTCGTCCGCGGCCAGCCGCAGCAGCCGGGTGCGCAGCAGCGGGCCGGCCGCCAGGTCGAAGGGCTGCGCCGCTTCGGCCCGGGCCAGGGCCGCGGCCTGCTCGCGGCGCTCGGCCGGCGCGAGCTCGGCCAGGCTCAGCACCGGCAGGTCCAGCACCAGGCGGTCCAGCACCTGCTGCACGGGGCGCCCCTCGACGCTGGGAAAGCAGGTGCGCAGGGCCTCGTGCCGCTCGACCAGCGCATTGAGCGCGCGATGCAGCGCGGCCGTGTCGAGCCGGCCGCGCAGCGTGACGCCGCCCGGCATGTTGTACAGGTGCGAGCCGGGCTCGAGCTGGTCCAGGAACCACAGGCGCTGCTGGGCGAAGGACAGCGGCAGCGGCGCGTTGCGGTCGGCCGGCGGGATCGGCGACAGCGCGTCGGCCGCCAGGCGCGGCAGTGCGTCCAGCCGGGCGGCCAGCTCGGCGATGGTGGGGCACTCGAACAAGGTGCGCAGGGGCAACTCGACATCGAAGGCGGCGCGCATGCGCGAGGCGAGCTGCGTGGCGAGCAGCGAGTGGCCGCCGAGGGCGAAGAAGTTGTCGTGCACGCCGGGGTCGGTGATGCCCAGCACCTCGGACCAGAGGGCGGCGAGGGCGGCTTCGGCAGGGGTGCGCGGTGCCACATGCTGGCCGCCCGTGTCGCCCAGCTCGGGCAGCGGCAGCGCGGCGCGGTCGACCTTGCCGTTGTTGGTGAGGGGCAAGGCGTCCAGCGCGACGAAGTGCGCCGGCACCATGTAGTCGGGCAGCGTGCGGGCGAGCTGGCGGCGCAGCGCGTCGGCGTCGAGCTCGTCGCCGACGATGTAGGCCAGCAGCTGCTTGTTGCCGGCACTGGCCTCGCGGGCCAGCACGACGGCCTCGCGCACACCGGGCAGCGCCAGCAGCGCGGTCTCGATCTCGCCGGGCTCGATGCGGAAGCCGCGGATCTTGACCTGGTGGTCGATGCGGCCGAGGAAGTCGATGCGGCCGTCGGGCAGCCAGCGGGCGAGGTCGCCGGAGCTGTACATGCGGCTGCCAGGGGCGCCGTGCGGGTTGGGCAGGAAGCGCTCGGCGGTGAGGTCGGGGCGGTCGAAGTAGCCGCGGGCGAGGTTGTCGCCGGCGATGTAGAGCTGGCCGACGACGCCCACGGGCACGGGCTGCCCGCACTCGTCGAGCAGCAGGATCTGGCTGTTGGCGATGGGCCGGCCGATGGAGGGGGGCACGCCCAGCTGGGCATCGCGGGGGAAGGCCAGCGTGTCGGCGGTGACGACGTGGGTCTCGGAGGGGCCGTAGTGGTTGTGGAGCTGGCGGGCGGGTGCGGCCTGCACGAAGCGGACGATCTCGGGGGTGAGGATCAGGGCCTCGCCGGTGGCGATGATGGACTGCAGGCTGTGCAGCGGCGCCAGCGTGTCGGCCGCGTGGGCCAGCGACTGCAGCAGCACCACGGGAAGGGTGGCCGCCTGGAGGCGGTGCTGGGCGATGAAGGCGGCGAGCGCTGGCACATCGGCACGGGCCTCTTCCTCGAGGATGTAGACGCAGCCGCCGGTGTGCCAGGAGGTGAAGAACTCGTAGAAGCTGGCGTCGAAGCTGAGCGACGCGAAGGCGAGCGCGCGTTGCGGCTTGGGCAGGTGCAGCCGGCTCCATTCGAGCAGGTTCAGCAGCGCCAGGTGGGGCAGGCAGATGCCCTTGGGGCGGCCGGTGGAGCCGGAGGTGTAGATGACGTAGGCGAGGTGCCCGGGGCTGATCGCCACGCCGGGGTTGTGGGCGGGCAGGTCGCCGGCCGCGTCGATGTGCACGACCGGCAGCGCGGCGTCGAACGCCGGCAGCGCCGCGCGCAGCGGGGCCTGCGTCAGCAGCACGGCCGGCCGCGCCTGAGCCAGCATGTAGGCCAGCCGCTCGGCGGGGTAGGACGGGTCCAGCGGCACATAGGCCGCGCCGGCCTTGAGGATCGCAAGCAGGCCGACGGCCATGTCGAGCGAGCGGCCGACGCACAGGCCGACCCGTGCATCCGGGCCCACGCCCAGCGAGATGAGCCGGTGCGCGAGCCGGTTGGCCCGCGCATTGAGCTCGGCATAGCTGAGCGACGCGTCGCCGAATACCACCGCGGCACGCTCGGGCGTCAGCGCGGCCTGTGCCTCGAACAGCTCGTGCACGCCGCGCGCCAGGGGCAGCGGGGCGGCCGTGTCGTTGAAGGTGTGAACGACTTCCTGCAGCTCCTGCGGCCCCAGCAGCGGCAGCTGCGCCACCGGTGTCCCGGGCGCCTCGGCGGCGGCCTCCAGTAGACGCACGAACTGCCGCTGCAGGCGCTCCACCGTCCCGTGGCCGTAGGCCGCGAGGTTGAAATTGAAGTCGACCGCGACATCGTCGCCCGGGTGGTAGTCCCGCACGAAGATGGCAAGCGGCGTCTGCTCGTGGCCGTTGTCGAGCGTCACCACCTTGGCCGGCACGCCGCCGAGCTGCGAGTTGCCGTCCAGGCTCTCGAACGACAGGCTCAGGTCGAACAGCTGCCGGCGGCCGGTCCGGCCCAGCTTCAGGCCGCGGTTGATCTCGGCCAGCGGGAAGCGCTGGTGGCGGTAGCTGGTCTGCAGCTCGGCCGCCACGGCCTGCATCAAGGCCGTGAAGGGCAGCTGCGGCGCCACGCGCACCCCGATGGGCACGATGGACGAGAACATGCCGATCGTGCGCTTGAGCCGGGCGGTGTTGCGGTTGTGTACCGGCACCCCGATGGCGATCTCGCGCGCCTCGGTGGTCCGCGCGAAGCAGGCGGCCACGGCGGCGAGCATCAGGTGCGCCATCGACAACCGGTGCTGCTGCGCCACGCCGGCGAGCCTGTCGAACAGCGCCCGCGGTAGGGTCCAGTGCACCTGCCCGCTCGGGGCGACAGCCCCGCCTGCCACCGGCCGGGGACGCACCAGCGGCGGCGGCAGCACCGCAAAGCGCTGTAGCCAGAACTGCCGGTCGCGCTCGAAGCGCGGCGACGCCCGGTAGGCGGCGTCCTCCTCGATGGCGGCCAGGTAGGAGGGACCCGGCCCGAGCGTCACCGCCTCGCCGGCCAGCAGGCGGTTGTAGGTGTCCACCACCGCATGGCCGATCAGCGCCACGCCGATGCCGTCGGTCATCAAGTGGTGGTAGCGGTGCAGCCAGTAGCAGCCCGCCTCGCCGGCGCGCACCAGCTGCGATTCCCACAACAGTCCCCCCGACAGCTCGAAGGGGCGCCGGAACACCGTCTGCACCTGCTGCAGCGCGCTGGCCGCGTCCGGGCAGTCCAGCACCGGCAGGGCCACCCGGACGGACGACAGCACCGACTGCGTGACGCTGCCGTCCTCGCCGGCGTGCAGCACCAGGCGCAGTGCGTCGTGGCTGTCCACCACCTGCTGCAGGGCCCGCTGCAGCAGCGCTGCGTCGACCGGGCCGGCGATGTGCAGCGCCATGCCGATGTTGTAGAGCGGCACCTGTGGGTGCCACAGCTGGTCCAGCCACACCATCTCCTGCGGTGACGACAGCGGCACGCCGGCCACCGCACTGCGGGAGGAGGCGGCGGTCGCAGCGCCGGTGTCGTTCTCGATGGCAGGAGGGCGGGGGTCGGACATGACAGTACTCGGGCAGGGCGGGGAATGTCAGGAACGCGGGAGCGAGGCGAGGCCGGCTCCGCTCATGCCTCGGTCAGTGCCTCGTGTCGCGGCACGACCGGGCGCGTGTCGGGGTTCACCAGGTAGGCCGGCCGGGTGGGGGGGCGCGGCAGCGTGTTCTTCACACTGTTGTAGGTGATGAAGATCTGCCGCCGTGGTAGCGGCGAGATGTTGTTGCCAGAGGCGTGCGGCAGGTTGGGGTGGAAGAAGAACAGCGAGCCGCGCGGCGCGCGCGCCGAGAACAGCCCGTAGTCGGAAGCGAGCGAGCGCACCGCCTCCGGCTCCAGCGTGTAGCGCAGCTTGCTGGACACGTCCGCGCCCTGCCGCACCGCCTCGTCCACCCCGAGCCGCACTGCGTCCGTGTCGACGCAGGGGTAGAGCCCGGCGCTGTGCGAGCCGGGGATGCAGATCATCGGCCCGTTGAATTCGGTCACGTCGTCCAGGTAGAGGGTCACGGTCACCGCATCCGGCCTCGGCATTCCGTCGAGATGGGCCCAGAAGGCGTAGTCCTGGTGCCAGGGCCAGATGTCGCCCTCGAAGGGCGCCTTCATGTTGACCTTGAACTGGTAGACGTACACCTCGCCATCCAGCAGCTCCATGGCGGGCAGCACGAGGCGCGGGTCGGCCACCAGCCGCTGCAGCAGCTCGCTGGTGTCGAGCCCGCCATAGACCGAGCGCACCCGGTCGCGGCTGAGTTCCTTCACCGTGACGGAGGACCGGAATGCGCCGCCGCCCTGTACTTCATGGCACAGCCGCGCCACCTCCGCCGGCGTGAACACGGCATCGGCGAGGTGGAAGCCCTGGCGCTGGTAGTCGCGCCGGATCGCTGCGGCGGAAATCGAAAGGGGGCTCGATGACATGGATACCTCTCTGGACAGACGTGGATGGCCGCGCCGCGTTCGCTGGGCACGAACTGGCCCACCGGCGTGTGCCAGAGGCACACCCGGACGCAGCTCCGGCAAGGGCCGGAGGCCGTGTGGCTGGATCGAAAGCAGGGGCGGCGCTGGCGGCTCGCTCGGTGCGGCCGCCCCGCCTCAGGGACCGACGCCCGCCACTGCGCCGGACTCCGCGGCCTCCATCTGCCGGCGCAAGCTCAGCGGACGCATGTCGGTCCACACCTCGTTGATGTAGGCCAGGCACTCGGCCTTGCTGCCGGTCTTGCCCGCCTCCCGCCAGCCGTCTGGCACCTGCCGGTAGTCCGGCCAGATCGAGTACTGCTCCTCATGGTTGACCACCACGCGGAAGATCGTGTTGTCGTCGTCAAAGCTCATGGTCTCGCTGCTCTAGGTAGGGTGTGGCGCCGCTGGGTGGAAGCCGGCACCGTGAATCCAGGATGCGGACGAAGCGTAGGACGGGATTGAAGTGCCTCGTGGTACGTTGGCTCTGGGCTTCAGTACTTTCTTGCGAAGATATGCCGGGGGAAACCCGATCGACGGGAAATGAGTTCTAAGATCGATGCCCGGCATGGCCTCACTGAGGGGGGCGCACACCTGCTCGATCAGCTGCGCGACGGGGGCCTCCTGCGCGGACCGGGTCTTGTCGTGGGGAATGGCAGGCTCGTGACTGCAGGGCAGATCAGGCCGCCGGTGTGAGCTGCACCATTGAGGCTTCCTGGGTCCACCGGGGCGCGCTGTATGAGGCATGTGCCTTCTTCTTTGAACTCGCGTTGGGGCTCAGGGATTCTTCCAGCGCAAGAACGCGTTGGCGTTCGCGAGCGCTTTTCCGCGCGTGCGCGTCTGCGGCCGCAGCAACTTGTGGATGCGGCGGTCGCCAGACTGGCGTCAGGTGCGCCATTTCGACGATGCGCTCGACCAGCGTCTGGTCCCGGCGTCGATCCACGGCGGGTGCCTACAGCTGTCACCTGGAAGCCGCAGAAGGCGATATGCGCGGCGCGCGACAGCTGGTGCTCTGAGACCATCATGCCGATCACCTCGCGCTCGGCCTGTGGCGCTAGCGCTTTATCCCGAGCCCGCTCTTGAGCGCGTGCATGCGGTGGTGGGCGCAGAACAGCAGCCCTTGTCGAGTTTGGCGTTCTCCTCTTCCAGCTCGCGCAGCCGCTGTGCATCCGAGCTGGGGTGAGAGGCTGTGGTCTGCAGTGGCGGAATGGGATTAGGAGCGGGCTAGGGCGTGTTTGACGAGACGGCTCACAAGCACCGTCGGATCATGGGCAGCTTGACGCCACCGAGATGGTGCAAGGCCAGCTTCTCGAAGCAGGTAGCAACGGCACGTGCTTCCTTCAACCAGCCGATGCAGCGCTCAATGACGTTGCGGCGACGCTGTTGCTGATCACGCCGTTCAGGGATGACGGCTCGTATGTGTCGCTGCCGCAGCCACTGCCTGATACGCCGCTGGCTGTAGGCCTTGTCGCCAGCCATGCGCTCGGCCCTTTGCCGCACTGTGCCGCTGGGCAGACAGACGCGCATGGAGTCGAGCACTGACTCAGCGTACAGCGATTCATGGGCCTGCCCAGGGCTGAGCTTCACGGCCAGCGGTATCCCGGCGCCATCATTCACCACATGAAGCTGGGCGCCCCAGCCGCCGCGGCTACACCCCAGTGCATGGTCCGCTGGTTCGCGCCGGGCGACTTTTTTGGGTGGCGCCAACAGCGACAACGAGGTCGCCGGGGCTTGTGCGATCGCCTAGCAGGCTGCTGAAGTACCGGCGCTTGGAGCAGCCCTCGGCATGCTGGTGGGGGGCAAGCGTGGCGATTCGCGGATTTCGCTCGAGTTTTTGGCCGTTTCTCCCGCCGCGGAGGCGTTTTCGAGGCTCGTGGGAGCCGTTATCCCGCCACTGGACGGAGTTCTGCCAAGGTACGCATGCGCACGAGGTTGTAGGCGGCCATCGTCAGCACGAACAACTGGTCGACCTTCTTGATGCCGCGCACCATCACCTGCCGGATCGGGCCGACGAACTTGGCCCAGCAGAAGCCTTGCTCGATAAGCTTTCTCTTGCGTTGCGACAGCGCATAGCCCTCGGTGGCCGCGACTTCGTCGGGCACCGCAGAGCGGCGCCGGGACTTGTTCTGCGCCACATGCGGCGTGACGTTCAAACGCTGCAGCTCGCCAATGAACTCAGCCGCGTCGTAGCCCTTGTCAGCTCCCAGCGTGAGCTCGGTGCTCGGATCCGGCACCACTTGGCGCGCGTCCTTCATCATCGCCTTGGCCACCTCGCGTTCGGCGTATCCGTCGGCGTGAGTGACCACGGCGTTGACCACCAGGCCATGCCGGTTGTCGGTGAGGGTGTGCCCCATGTAGCGCAGTTCGCTGGCGGTCTTACCCTTGCAGTACAGCCTGAAATCCGGATCGGTCTTGGACTCGTGCGTCTGGTTGCTGCGCTTGTCGCCTTTGAAGCCGCCGGTGCCGCCGGTGCCGCCGGCATCGCTATCGCCGTCCTTGCGCACGAAGCTCTTGTGGCCCGCCCAGGCCTGCATGAGCGTGCCGTCGACGCTGAAGTGCTCGCGCGACAGCCAGTCCTTCTGCTCGGCCGTGCTGATGACTTCGTTGAAGAAGGCCACGACCGCGTCGTGCTCGATCAGGCGCTGGCGATTCTTGCTGAACACCGTCGGCACCCACACCGTGCCGTCCATCGACAGCCCGATGAACCAGCGAAGCAGCGGGTTGTACTGCGTCTGCTCCATGAGCTGGCGCTCCAAGCAGATGCTGAACAGGATCTGCAATAGCATCGCGCGCAGCAGCTTCTCAGGGGCAATGCTCGGGCGACCACCCTTGATGTCGGCCTCGTACATGCGCGAGAACAACTCGTCATCTTGGCCAGCGCCTCGTTGACCATCACCCGGATCCGGCGCAGCGGATGACTGGCTGGGACAAAGTCATCCAGCCGGCGCATCGTGAACAAGCCTTCGGTAAACGTGTCGGCGCCCCGCATCAGATCCCTCAATCGTTGTTCTCCAGCCATAACGCGCTCACCCCTATCCCGGTGGACCGTCGCCCGCGGTACTTCAGCAGCCTGCTAGTCGGATAACCCCTGGCATTTGTTCCCCCTCCCTGGCGCTTCGTTGCAGGTTGATAATTTATCTCGAATGCCTTAGCAGCAAGACCTTTCCATCCTCCTTGGCGATATGGATTTCAAAGATCCCACCCGGCTGCAGCTTTTGCAAAACGCCTTCCACTTGCCAACAGTCCCCGTGCTCGTTCACGCCATAAGGCCTCTGTTGGTCTGCGGCCTGCTGTCCACAAATGTTCGAAATGTAAATTTCCGCCAATTCTGCGGCCATTTTTCTTGCAACCACATTTGATAACTTCATGATTATTGCCTCGATGAGCGGGCCGGTTGGCGGTTGTTATAAAGTCGTGCGTGGGGGCTGAAGGCAAGGGTCCGCCGTGACGGCAGTCAAAAGTTTGCTATTTTAAATATTGCCTCCAGGCTTGTTTTCTCATCAGCCTCATCGGTTATGGAATAGATGTGACAACCGAATGCTGATTTTAATGCAAGGTAAAGTGGTTTTGATTTAAAAATTATTTCAACAAACAACTCGTCGCCCTCTCTGCGCGTTACGCCGATGTCATACTCATACGAGCTGTGCAGATCAGGGTCCTTGAGTAGGGCGACGTTATTAGATTTTTTTATGCAAAGTGTGTTGACTTCCAGAAGCGACAGAGCATCTGCCGCTGCTGCGTTTGATTGAAATTTGATGTTTAACTCGTATGTCACTTAAGCACCATCACCGTGAGGCCTACCTCTAACTGTCGGCAGAGTTTTTGGATTCTTGATCCCAATATGCGTCTCGTCAAGATTCGTAGAAGCATTCCCCTCGTCGTTAAGTTGATGTCCTAGCGGACATTCCTTGTGGACGTGAGCGTTCAACCCGGACTTCGGTGTAAGATTTCCTGCGGTGTTCAGCCTATTTTGATTCCCGTGCTGGTGAATACGAACTTCAGAACCGTCAGGATGACGCCATGTTTCGTTATTGGCATTGCCCGATGCCCTTGTAAAACCAGCCTTAGAAACAGTATTTTTTACTCGTGGCACAGTATATCCGCGAAGCTTTGGCAGATCTGAAGCGGCGCTCAACCCTAATGGGTCGATCCAGTGCACCGGATTCGGCGCATATTCGTACAAATGGATTCCACCCAGCAACCCAATCGGATCTTTTGATATGAATCGTCCTGAGTGTGAGTCGTAATATCGATTTCGGTTGTAGTGCAGGCCGGTTTCTTCGTCGAAGTATTGGCCAGGAAATCGAATCGAGTTGGAAATCCCGGCCTTTCGAGCCGCCTCGCTGATCATTTCCTTGGCTTGCCCCCAAGCCTTGAATTGTGCCGCCCACGCCACCTTGCCTTCGTGGTCGGTCAGCTCCTGCGGCGTGCCAAGTTGATCGCACTGGTAGAAGACGATGTCCTCCTTGTCGAACGGCACGGCCTCGGTTTCTACTTCGCCGTTCCACAGCGGATCGAGTTCCATGTGGTACTGGCCACCGTTGGCGTCCATCAAGGCTTTGACGTCGGTTGTCGGGCTGAGCGGGATGGCACCACTTCTTCGCGCCTGCAGTAAAGGTACGAAGCCGCCCGGCTCGTGGATGTAGTGCACGATCTGCGCATCGCCTGCCGTCGCGCGGCTCTCGAAGGCCAAGGTGTCGCCATCCCAGCCGTACACCGTCTGTGCAGCTGCGCGTCGCGCAGCACCTTCTGCCACGATGGACTGGTTGTGTTTGGTAATGCGCCGCCCCAGCGGGTCGTAGGCGAAGGTGACCTCGCCCTCGGGCGTCGCTGCCTGGATCATCCGATTGAAGACATCCCACTCGAACTTCGAGCGCTGGCCATTGTGAACGCGCTCGACCAGGTTGCCCCGCTCGTCGTATCGATAGCGGGTCCCGGCATACTCCTGCAGCAGGTTGTCAAGCACCTTCGGCAGTTTGGGCCGCTGCGCAACGGTCACGGGCTTTTCGCCCTGCTCCCCCACCGGTACGATGTTGCCCGCCGGGTCGAAGGCGAAGGTCTCTTTCGCCCAGGCCGTGGTCGCTTTCAGCAGCCGCCCAACGGGATCGTACCGGTACTCCAGCCGCCCCCTGCGACTGTCCTCTATGTGGTCGAGCTGGCCTGCCAGGTCGTAGCGATAGCGTCGCAGGATGGACGCTGGCGTGCCGACAGTGGCGCCATACTGGTTCTTGTAGGCGTCCCCCATCTGTACCGGCGTGCGCTGCTGGCTGTGGTTGACCTGCTGCTCCAGCAATCGCCCCACCGGGTCGTACTTCTGACGCTGCTCCAGGCCGTTGCCCTGCTGGCGGTAGACCTCACGGTGCATCTCATCACGCTCGAAGCCCAGCACGTCTTGTCCATCGAGCACCAGCCCATGGATGTGGCCCGAGCCGTAGGTCAGCCATTCCAGTGTATGGCCGTCCGGCCGCGTCGTGCCGATGCGCTGGTTCAGCTCGTTGTAGCGGTGGTGCCAGACAGCTGTGCGCTTCTCTGGGAAGTGCGGCCCGTGGTAGCCGTGATGTTCGCGCACCAGGTTGCCGGCTTCGTCGTAGAACCACTGCAGCCGGGCGTGCTCGTTTTTCGCTTCGCCGATCCGACCACCCGGGTAGTAGTCAAAGCTCTCGACCTGCTCGTCTTGGCCGGGCGCGGTGGCCTTGCGTTGCAGCAGTCGCCCCATCGGGTCGAATTTCAGTTCCGTGGTGACCTCGCCATCGATGACGGCTTGCAACACGCCGGTGTCCTCGGTGTAGCGGTATTGCGTGGTCTTGCCATCGAAGCCGGTTTCTTGGAGCAACTGGCCCACTGGGTCGTAGCGGAAGGTGTAGGGCTGGTCGTTTTCGTTGCGCAGCTCGGTCAGGCGGCCCAACTTGTCCCAGCGGTAGCCCAGGCGCTGGCCCAGCGCGTCGATCCGGTCGTGCACCCGGCCGGCAGCCGTGTAGCGATAGCTCGTGGTGCGCCTGAGCGCATCGGTGTGCTTGAGCAACCGGCCTTCGGCGTCGTGGCAGAAGTGCTCTTCGCTCTCATCGGCGTGGACAATGGCTTCAAGCTGACCTGGGTGGTTGCCGAAGTCCTCGGATGGCCAGGCCTGTTGTAGCGTTTCCGGGGTAAGGCGCGTATAGCGGTAGGCCGTCTCGTGGCCGGCCGCATCCGCTGTCTTCACCAGCCGGTTACGCTCGTCATAGATCCACTGCGTGGTGCGGCCTGAGCAGTCGGTGTAGCGGGCCAACTGGCCGCTGGCGGTGTAAGCGAGCTTCTTGGTCCCGCCCTTGGCATCGGTGACCTTGCTCACGCGGCCCGCCTGGTCGTAGCCGTACTGGGTCTTGTGGCCCAGCGGATCGGTCTCTTCGCTCAAGCGACCCTGCAAGTCGTAGTCCCGCTTCCAGACCCCACCGTCCGGATCGAGGATGCCGGTGAGGCGGTGTCCCTGGTCGTACTCGAAATGCACCTCGCTGCCATCGGCGCGGGTGTGATGGATCAGGTTGCCAAACTCGTCGTAGCGGAAGTGCTCGGTGCTGCCGTCGGCGTGGACGTGGCAGGTGATGCGCTTGGCGTCATCGCGATAGAACCACTCCTCGCGCTTGTCAGCGTGAATGACGCGGTAGGTGTAGCCCTTGATGTCGTAGTAGACCCAGGTCTCCTGGCCGAGGGCATCCGTCACGTAGGTCAGGCGGATGTTTGCGTCCCACTCCAGCCGGGTGTCGAAGCTGCCGTCGTCGGCCCACTCGTGGATGGCCCGGGCGGTCGGCCCGCTGCCGTCGTATTCGAGGTTCATGCCTCGGCCGGTGCGGTCGGTGTAGCGGGTGACCAGGTGGTGCTGGTACTGATAGTTCCAGGCGGCGCCGTTCTCGTCACGTGCCTGCACCAGGTCGCCGTGCTCGTCGTACTGGTAGGCCGCGAGCTGGCGCACCAACTGCCCTTCCTTGATCTCCCACAGCCCCAGGATGCGGCCGGTCCTGACATCGGGTTGGACGCCCAGGTGGGCGATCGTGGTGTCGCCCTGCTTGCTCAGGATGTCGCTGAGCACCTGCTCGCCGGCGTATGGCCCTTCGGTGATGAGGTGGTCGTAGCGCAGGCCGATGGCCGCCCCGTGCAGCGCCTGGATGGCCACCAGCCGGAAGTGCCGCTCGCCCAGTGTCTTGGCCCTGCCCGGGCAGGTGTCGACCAGCTCGTAGGTTTCGCGCCAGGGGCTGGCCTCGCCCGCGGGCAGCGGCTTGCTCACGTCGAGCCACAGCAGCGTGGCGCTGATGCGGGTGAGCGTGCGGTGCTCGATGGTGTCGCGGTGGCTCTGTCCGACTTCGAGCCACGGGTAGCGGTGGCTGCGGCCGTCGGCGCCGTGGTAGACCAGCGTGCGCTCGCGCCCCCGGCCTTGCACGTCGATGCGGGTGCTGAAGGGCGTCAGCCAGCGGGCGCCGAGGTGGCCTTCATCGAAAGCCTGGAGGTTGCTGCGGTAGGTGCGGCTCCAGGTGATCGGCAAGGGCGCCTGCAGCTGGAAGTCGGTGTGCGTGAAGCTCTCGGCGCCGGTGACGAAGCTGATGGAGCCGTCTGTCTTTGCAAGGGCCGGCCCCAGGATGCAGATGTCCGGGTCCCCTTCGGCCTTGGCCTGCTGGTTGACGGCCTCCATCTTCTTGCCGTGGAGCTTCTCGCTGACCTGGGTGCCTTTGTCCGCCGGCATCATGGCGCGGCGGGTCTTGCGACGGCTGGCCAGCGCCTGCAGGATGCGCTGCAGCAGCCACATGATGCTGCGCTCGACATTGGCGTCAGCCAGCTGGGCCAGGCTGGCCCGGAAGTTGACCTTGGTCAGCTGCAGGGTGTCGATGAGGCCTTGCACCGTGGCGCGGGCCTGCGCGGGCAGCAGGTCGGCGGCCTTGGCGCCCACATAGTTGCCGACCTTGCGGTAGGCGTTGCCGGTGTGCGTCATGCCCACCTGGGCCAGGTGCTTGGCGTCGCGCCCCATCTGCTTGGCCGACTGCATCATCTCGCCGAAGAAGGAGGTGGTCTTGGGGTCGTAGACCACCCGGGCAGGCGGCGGTGGCGGCGGGTTGAGCTTGAACAGCGGCTCGTCACCCAGGCTGCGCTTGAGCACGCTGATGAGGGAATCGGCGAACTTGTCGGCCCAGTCGGCGCACTCCTTGAGCATGCCGTCGAGCTTGTGTGTCGCCTGGGTGATGAAGTCCTCCATGGAGCCGGTGATGTGGTCGGCCAGCTCCATCGTGAGCACCTGGACCACGGCAGCGCCGATGTCCTTGGCGCCGGCCGCGAAGCGGCTGCGCACCAGGTGTAGCGCCGGGCGCAGGCTCACCCGCACGGTCCCCAGCGTGGGCACGATGCCGATGACGTTGATGCCGAGCGAGACCCATTGGAAGACGTCGGCGCTCCGCTTCGCCAGGTAGCCTTCGACGATGTGCACGATGTCCATCACGGCGTCGGCCAGCGCCATGATGGTGCTCAGCACGGGCAGGCTGCCTGCGACGGCGGTCAGCCGGTCCAGCGTGATGTAGCCACCGGTCTTCTTCTGCAGCCAGGCGTCGAATTTGTTGGCGCTGGCGCGAAGGTCCTCCGGCGCAATGGCGTTCAAGGGGGCGACCGCCGTCTGTGGCTCGCGCTTGGGCGTCTGCCCCGCCGGGGGCGGGGTGTGGGTGGGCTCGGTCATGTGGTTTTGTGGTCGCGCCGTCAGACGGCGTGTTCCCTGAAGTCGTCGAATGCTGCGGGAGCCCGTGTGGCTGTGGCCAGCGCCGGCATGCCAGCCGGGCCACCGGGTCGCTCGCCTGCGAATCCGGGCGGCAGGATGCCGGCGGCCTGGTGCGCCACAGCGGGCAGGGCCGCGGACTGCGCCAGCTGCACCGCCGGCCCGAGCAGCGCCTTCGCGCCGCCCTGCTGGATGGCCTGAACCGTGCCAAGCGCTTGCTGGGCGGCGGAGGCGAGGGCAGCCATCCGGCCCAGGCCCGCGGCCGCGGCACCGGAGGCTGCGCCTCCCAAAGCGGCCATGCCGGCAGCACGGCCGAGGGCGGCCGAGGCCGTTGCGGCGGCATCCGATCCAAGGCGGGCTGCGCTCATCGCTGACATTGCCGAATTGGGTGCGGGAGGCGGCTCAGGCGGCCAGTTGAACCTGCCGAAGTGGCTGCCTTCGGCCCAGGTGTCGCTCGGGTCCTTGCCGTAGACAATCTCCACCATGCCCATCGGCACGCCGGCCACCGCGTTGAATCCCTTGCCGTCCAGCGTCCCGCCGCGGCGGCCCGCCTCGGAGTCCAGCACGCTGAACTCGCCCTGTTGGACGCCTTTGACACGCTCACCGGTCGAGCGCACGTATTCGTGGAACAGCTCCAGGTGGCCCTGGGGCAATCGGGTCGCCTGCGGCAAGCTGGGTGAGCCCATGCTGGCAGGGCCGCTGTGGGAGAAGCTGGCCGCCTTGACCTGCCAGGGACCGCTGGTGCCATGCGTGATGCCGCCGCTGCTCCACTTGCTGAAGCTGCCGCCACCGTTGACGACGACCTCTTCCTTGGCGGTGATGGTGATGCGGTTGGCGGTCTGCGTGATGTTGAGCTTGGCCAGGACGTTGATGCTGTCCTTGAGCGCGACGATGTCGATGTCCGAGGTGGCGGCCACCAGCTTCATGCCGGCCTTGTAGGCAAACAGCCGCACGGCGTCCTTGACGCTGGCCAGCAGGCTCTTGCCGGCGCTGAGGCTGGTGTGGCCGCCGCTGGTCAGTGCCGTGTGCTCGGCGCTGACCACATGGGTCGAGCCTTGCGTGGTGGCCTGGATGCCGGCGGGGCTCGCGAGCGTGAGGTGAGGCGCCTGGAACTCGGGGAAGTCACCATCGGCGGGGTGACCGCCCGAACCCCTGATGTCGGTCGTCTGCGCCTGCAGCGCCTTGACCACCTCGTCTTGGTCGCCGGCCTGGTGCGCCTGCGCCTCCCTGGCGGCGTCGGACAGGCTCTGGTGCAGGTCCTGGCCCTGCGTGAGCCGCTCCAGCGTCTCGGCCATGTCGGTGGTGTGCGCCCGCGCGTTCAGCCGCTCCTCGGTGGTGAGCAGCAGGCCCTGTGCCGCGCGCAAGGCGCCGTGGCCATCGGTGCGCAGCTCAAAACCTTGGCCTCTGGCGTCCTTGCGGCCCGCATTGTCTTCAACCCGGGTGATGTGCCCGAGGCTGAGCTGGCTGGCCTGGTGGTCGCTCCTGGCCTGCACCTGGATGCCGTTCTCGGTGTCGTCGAGCAACACATGGTTGCTGCGGCCACCCGCGCTGTTGCCGCCCTCCGGCGTCAGCTCGCGGCTGCGCAAGCCGGTCAGGGCGCGCTGCTCAGGAAGCCTCCACGGCGGCATGTGGGCCTGGTTGTGCACGCAGCCCGTCACCAGCGGATGGTCCGGGTGGCCGTCCAGAAACTGGATCACCACTTCCGAGCCGACCCGGGGATGGCTGATGAGGCCGTTCTCGCCGCCGGCCCAGTGGGTCGCCACCCTCACCCAGCAGCTGCCGCTGTGCGCGCGGTCCCAGTGGAACTGCACCTGGATGCGGCCGTACTCGTCCACATGCAGGCTGCCGGTGCCTTGCGGGCCGACCACCGTGGCGGTCTGCGGCGCGAGGATCTGCGTCCGTTGGCTGTTGAACCCGCGCCCGGGGCGCCAGACGACCGCCTTGGGCTGGCAGACGAAGCTGTTTGTGTACTCCGCGACGCCATCGTCGCCTTGCAGGTAGTTGTTGCGGGCCTGGTGCCGCGCTTCGAGGATCAGGAACTCGGCGTCCTCGCCGTGGTGGGCGAAGTGGTCGGCGAGCTTGAACCAGCGGCCGGGCATCACGCGGGTGCAATTGCCTCGGGCTTCGAACTGCTTGCCGCGGGCCTCGATCTCTTCCATGCGCTGGCGTGCCAGCTGCTCGGCGCCGGCGCGGTGCTTGAAGCCGTAGTGGCCTTCGTAGCTGTGCACCTCGAGCTTCGGGATGTCGCCTTGCTCGTTGACGGTCGGTTGCTCGACGTGGACCGGCTGCGGGTTCTTGAAGTCAAAGCCGCTGATCGCCGAATGCGCGGACGCCCAATGGCGGCGCGGGCTCCACTGTGCGATCGCGTCTTCGTCTTCGGCGCCGCTGTGGCTGTGGAAGCGGATCTCGGGCGCGGCCCCGTCGATGGGCGGCAGCCCGCGGGTGTCGTCGTAGACCTGCCAGCTGTGGCCCTGGTCGGTGTGCTCGTAGTGGAAGACGTAGCCGGCCGTTTCCAGGCGCCGGTGCACATAGTTGTGGTCGCTCTCCGCCCACTGGGTGCACATCGTGAACTCGGGCTGCTCGCCGGTGACCTTCCAGTCCCAGGTGGGCAGCGGGCCGTAGTCGGCCAGCAGGGCCTGGATCTGCTGTTGCAGCGTCTGGCTATGGAACAGCCGGTGGTTGTGGCGCAGCGTCAGGTAGCACAGCCATGGCACCAGCACTGCTTCGTAGAACACGATGCCGCCGTCTGTCCTGACGTGCCGGAAGGTGTGGATGCGGCCGGTGAAGTGCCGCAGGCCGCCGTCGGCGCGCACCAGCGACACGCACATCAGCTTGCCCTGCAGCTCTTCCAGCCGGAGGTTGGCCTCGTCGCTCAGCAGCTCGACCGTGTAGCGGAAGTCGCGTGACAGCGATTCGACCGCGTCGAGCCGCTCCACCAGCAGTTCAGCCTGTGGCGCGTCGCCTTCGGGAAAGGACAGGCGCAGCAGGCGCGCATGTTGGCGCCCACCGATGAGCGATTGCAGTGTTGGCATCATCTGGCAGGAGAGGGTCGGCAGACCGAGGAGGGGCCGGCGGCGCGCACAAGAGCGCAGCGGGCAGCGCCGGTGGGGTACCGGGTGGACACGGCGGACGAGCCGGCGGTCGAGCTCGATGGACCAGCGAAAGCCGGGCGGCAAAGCGGCATTGGAACCCCTCCCTGGGGTGGCATCCTCGCAGCAGCGCGTGACGGCGGCCGGGGTGCCGATTGTCTTGGTCGGCAAGTGTAGTTCGGGCCTGTAGCACACCCATCCCCCCAAGAGAGGGGTGGCTCGGCATGGCTCGCCAGCTGCAGAAGGCCGGCTTGCGTTTCACCTCGCGCAGCGCGTGGGGTTTGAAGCGACCTCGAAGATTAAAGCGAGGGAGACCGCGGCCGCGGTGCAGCAGAGCTGCGCAAGAGCGACCGGGCCAAGCCAGCGCAGCGGCACAAGCAAGCGCAGGGGCGCGCCGCCCGGCAGTGCCGCCAGCCGCGTCGGGATCGAGTCGGGCACTCGGCGCAGCCCGAGAAGCAGACCGCGTTGCGGATGAGCGCCGCCACGACACCAGGGCCAGCGAGCCATTGATTGGCCGGCGCAACTGCCGACCACGGACGAACCGATCGCCAACTGCAGCGGGCGCTCGAAGCGGTGCGCCAGCCAGGCGAACGCCGCATGGGGCCGCGCCGCTGCTCACGGGCAAACAACTGGCGCCAGCCGGCATTGCGCAGGCAGCCGTCGGCAATGTTGCACATGAAAACCGCTCTTTGCGTCGATCAATATTAGGCTTGCGGCCCCAACAGGGAGTGCCGCATGCTGCATTCGCTCAAGTTCACCTTGGCCCTGACCGCCGCGCTCGCCATCGCTCCAGCCGCTTTGGCGGCAACGGCCGATGCGTCCTCGTCCGTCAGCCATTTCCAGATGTCGGTCGGCGATCTCCGGCCGGAAGACGGCGTGGCGGCCTCGTACCGGATCACTTCTGGTAAGGCCGAGTACAAGAATTTCGACTACTACGCCTGGACCGCCAACCACGAGGGCGACGAATTCCTGCCGGAGTTGGAACTGCGCACCGGCACCGTCGTGATGACGAGCACGCCAACCGGCCTCGCAGTGCGGGCGCACGCGACGCGCAACGACCAGCTGATGCACAGTCTGGACATGAGCTGGGCCCATCTGTCCCTTGCCCCGTACTCGTCGCTCACGGTTTCGGCCCAGCTCGACGCAGCAGCCCGCTGTGACGGCTGCGACATATCAAATGCTCATGCCTCCATTGGCCTGTACGGCGAGCCGGGTGAACTGGCCCGGGCAGCGGTGGCTGATGGCACCCACTATCCCGACTCGCCAGCGTCGGCGCTGTTTTCCTACACCTTCGAGAACCTGTCAGCCTCGGAGACGCAGCTTCCTGTGTTCATCTCCAGCGGCTTCTTCATCTCCACCATGGGGCCAGCAGTGCCCGAGCCGGCCAGCGCGGCGCTGGCGCTGGCCGGCCTCGGCGCGTTGGTGACGCTCCGTCGCCGCCAGAACCGGCCGGGCACAGCGGCCTGAGCCGTGGCCGGGGGGGGCGGTGGTGCATCGGGCGCCACCGCAAGGCGTACATTCTTGTAGAGGCGTGCCGCGTCTGATGAGCTGCAGAAGGACGGCCTCCGCCCTGCTCGACATTGAGCGGCGGGCCCGAAGGCGTTCTCGGTTCGGGGCGTGAGGACACGGCAGCGCTCAGAGAGTGCCGCTGGCCGGCAACTTCTCGAGCTTGGCGTTCACCCAGGTTCTGCCGATCAGTGGCGTCAATCCATCTTTCGATCGAGACGCTGCCGCTGTCCGGATCGATATCGATCTCGAATTGGACGGACCGCTCTTCCTGAGTGAGCAATAGGCCGAACAACGTCGGCATCCCAGGGTACCCGATATCAAGTTCGCTGATGATCGAGCTTGCGCCATCGATGCGGTGCGCTTCGCCGTGCCTTCTCAGCGCGTCGGGAGCGCCACGCTGGCGCCAGTAGAGTGCTTCACGCCGAATGCGGTTCTCGACACGGGCGTTCTGCTGCTGCACGTTGAGTTGTCTCGGGGAACGGACCATGACAATCGTCGGAACTGGGGGCGCGCGGTTCAGTGGCGATCCGTTCTCGGGCAGGTGAGCTCGCGCGTTGCTTGATGTCAACGCCACGGACGCTGTCGCTCGAGCAGCCAGCCTTCACACTTACCGCAGACGCTTCGTGCCGGATGATCTCAACGGGTGTCCTGCGCGCTGCAACCAGTTCAAAATTTCAAGAATTGCTTCTGCTGAAGCACCCTTGCCAGCTAAAGGCTTGACTGAACTGCACCAGTTTCCGTGACGGTGGCCGGTTCAAGTCGCTTTGGCACGGTCTGGCTCACCAGATGACAGTAGTAGGTGGTGCCGGCTCCAGCGGAAGGGACATACCTGGGGGTCGAGCAGGATGTCGTTCGCATCCGGGCGCTGCGCGCCGGCCAAGATGCGACGCACGATGACGTCGATGACAAAGGCCACAGCTGATTCGGGTTGTCGGCCTCGAACTGCCGGCTGACCCGGTGTCGATTCAGAGTGCAGCGGCGTTGGTCACGGTGGTGCGCGCCACCTTGCTCCGCATCGTGTGGCGCAGTCCCAAGAGCCGGATCAAACGCTCGACCGTGGCGCGCGACACCCTCGTGCTCTCCGGTGCAGCATCGCCGTCGCCGCACTGTGGAGCAGTGCCTTTGCCTCGCCCAGCCCACCCGGTGGCGGCGGGACAAGACACGGTGTCGAACCAAAGTCCAATGTTCTGCCGCGGCCTTGGGTGCCACGCTGAGGATGGGCATTGTCGCGGCCGCCGCGTCAATCTGTTCTTTCTCGTGGACCCCAGGAGGCCATCGGCATGACTCAGCAATTCTTGTACATCTTGGCCTTGTCCGCGGTGCTGGTCTTCCCTGCCGGGGCGCAGCAGTCGCAGCAGTTTGTGCATCCGGCCCGAGGACAGACGCCAAAGCAGCAGAAGAGCGACGAGGCGGCCTGCCAAGGCTGGGCCATCCAACAGAGCGGCTTCGATCCCGCCCAGCAGCCTGGAGCCGCCGCGGCGACCACATCACCGACGACTCCCACCGGAACCACCCCGGGGGCCGGTGCCCGAGGCGCCATGAGGGGAGCCGTGGTCGGCGAGATCGTTGGTGACGAGGCAGGCGCCGGTGCGGCCGCCGGCGCTGTTGCCGCACGCGGGCAAAGCAGGCGGCAGAACACCGCATCCAGCACCGCGGTGAGCCCCACGCAAACCACCCCCGGCGCGGGTGCACGGGGCGCAGCGAGGGGTGCGGTGGTTGGCGAGATCGTCGGCGACGAGGCGGGTGCCGGGGCGGTGGCGGGCGCTGCCGCGGCGCGTGGACAAAGCCGGCGACAGAACGCAGCCGCCAATCAGACGGCGGCTCAGCCGCAAGCCGCACTGCAACAGCAGCAACTCTCATTTGCAAGAGCGCGTGCCGCCTGTCTTGAAGGCAGGGGATACACGGTCAAGTGACGCGAGCCGTGGCAGGCCCTGCGTACCGGAGCTTGCTGTTGCACCCAGCGCCCGATCAGGACCGAAGGGCTGCCCTGGGGAGCCCTGGGTCTCAGCCCGTCCCAGCTTCCCCTTTCGCTGATACCCGCTTCTCCTTCAGCGCCTATCGTAAGGAGAGTCTCTTGTCTCCGGACCTTTGCTGCTGGGGAGTGGCCCTTGAATGTCCATCTCGTGTCGCATCGCTGGCCGCCCACGCAGGCAGCAGCACCTGGGGGGAGAACGGCATCGGGCCTCCCGTGTGGATGAAGACCGCCAGGAGATGAAGGCCGACCGCGATGCCATCCGGAGCACACACCCCTGTGGCAAGCAGTTCCAGAGCGGGAAGCCCGTCGACGGTGTTCCCAAGGACATCCACAAGCTGTCGCGCGAACAGGTGCGTGAACACCAAGACGCTGCTGCGCACGCATGAGTTCAACCGTGAGCGCAGGCATGGCCGAGAAGAGGCTGAATCCATCGCTGCCGCAGCCCTATCACTTCACCAGCGAAATGAATTGGAGACGCGACCATGCTGAAAGGCCTTTCCGCCATCGTGACCGGTTCGACCAGCGGCATCGGCCTGGGCATCGCAGAGACGCTGGCCCGGGCAGGCGTGAGGGTCATGTTGAACGGCTTCGGTGATGCAAGACAGATCGAGCAGCAGCGCGCGGCCTTGGAGGCCGAGACGTCCGTTCGCGTCGCCTACTCGCCCGCCGACATGACGCAGCCGGCGCAGGTTCGCCAGATGGTGATCGAGGCGGAGGAGCAGTTCGGTGCGGTCGACATCCTGGTGAACAACGCCGGCATCCAGTTCATCGCTCCGGTGGACGAGTTCCCTGACGAGAAGTGGTCGCAGATCCTCGCGGTCAACTTGACATCGAACTTCCATACGATCAAAGCGGCACTGCCCGGCATGAAACGGCGCAATCATGGCCGCATCGTCAACATCACTTCCGCCCATGGCTTGGTAGCCTCACCCTACAAATCGGCCTATGTGGCTGCCAAGCACGGCGCGCTGGGATTGACGAAGACCGTTGCGCTCGAAGTGGCCGAGACCGGCATCACCTGCAACGCGATCTGCCCGGGATACGTGCGCACGCCGCTGGTCGACGGCCAGATCAAAGAGCAGGCCCGGGCACACCGCCTTTCGGAGCAGCAGGTCGTTGAAGACGTGATCCTCGCTTCGCAGCCGAACAAGCGCTTCGTCGGGCAGCAGGAGCTCGCTGACCTGGTGCTGTTCCTGTGCTCGGACAGTGCCGCCTCCATCACCGGCGCAGCCCTGACCATGGATGGAGGCTGGACCGCGCGTTGAGGTTCGCCAGTGCTGGCATCTGTCGTCGACCTTGTACTCATCATCCACAGAGGGCACTCATGGGGAAAACCGTCAAGATTGCCGAGTTTGTTGAGCACGTTGCGGACGGCTCGACCCTGATGATCGGCGGCTTCATGGGTGTTGGATCACCCCGCCGGCTGATCGATGAATTGGTCCGACAAGGTCGGAAGGACTTGCACGTGATTGCCAACGACAGCGCGCGTCCAGGCGTCGGGATTGGCAAACTCATTTCGGCGCGGCTGGTTCGCCGCCTCGTCGTCAGCCACATCGGAACGAACCCGGAGACACAGCGGCAAATGCTCGACGGACTGCTCGAGGTCGAGTTGGTTCCCCAAGGCACCCTGGCAGAACGGATCCGGGCCGGTGGCCATGGGCTGGGCGGTGTGCTGACGCCCACCGGCGTCGGTACGCTGGTCGAAGAGGGCAAGCGAACGATCGATATCGAAGGCCGGCGCTTCCTGCTCGAGACGCCGCTGCGGGCGCGATACGCGTTGGTGTGCGCAAGAAGGGCCGACCACATCGGCAATCTCACCTATGCATTGACCGCCCGCAACCTGAACCCCTTGATGGCGATGGCCGCGGACACGGTCGTTGCAGAACCGCAGGAGATCGTGCCGGTCGGTGTGATTGCCCCCGACGATGTCATGACCCCCGCGGTGATCGTGGATCATCTTGTCGCCCGGGAGCAAGTGCATGGATGAGAAAACGCTGATCGCCAGACGCGTCGCGCTTGAACTGCGGCCCGGCAATCTCGTGAACCTGGGCATCGGTCTGCCGACGCTGGTGGCCGAGATGGTGCCTCGCGATGCCCGGATCTTCTTCCAATCGGAAAACGGCATCGTCGGCATGCAAGCCGTTGCCGAGGAGGGCCTTGAGGCCGAAGACCTTACCGATGCCGGAGGCCACTCGATCAGCGCGTTGCCGGGCTCCGCGACCTTCGACAGCGCCATGTCGTTCGGACTGATCCGCGGAGGACATCTGGATGTCACTGTCCTGGGCGGCTTGCAGGTCGACCGGATAGGACGGCTGGCGAACTGGATGGTTCCGGGCAGCATCGTGCCGGGCATGGGAGGGGCGATGGATCTCGTCACCGGGGCTCGCCGCGTGATTGTCGCCATGATGCACACCGTCAAGGGCAAGCCGAAGATCGTGGAGCAGTGCACCTTGCCGCTGACGTCCGAGCGCCGGGTGGACCTCATCGTGACCGACATGGCGGTGATGGAGCCGACTGCGAGCGGCATGGTCCTGAAGGAGCTGGCGCCGGGAGTCGAACTGGACACGGTCCAGGGCCTCACCGGCACACGCCTCATCGCCACGGAGCCCATTGCGAGAATGCGCGTCTAGGCGGGGTCTTGACAGACGCCGCAGGCCGAGCCCAAGCGCGCCACCGAGCACCCCATGCGACGGCTCCGATCCCGACGAGCATCAGTGCCATCGTCTGCGGTTCGGGCATCGGCGTGAGCAATACGGCACCGCCGATTCCCTGCGCCAGGCTATAGCCCTCGGCCAGGATCTGCCCGCGGTTGTTGATGTCGACCCCGCCCCTCGGCTTCCAGCCGCTGCCGGTGATCGGGTCCAGCCGGGTGCTCAGCTGCCACAACAACGACTTCGAAGGCCTCCGCAAGCGAGGGCGGTCCAGACGAAGTACAGATCTGGAATTGCAAGGTCGAAGCCGGTGCCCGCCCGATGCCTGGGTCACTGCTGGAATCGGATGCTCGTGTGGCAGTTCGATCCAAACAGGGAAAACCCGCACCATGATCAGCGAAGACGAGGAAAAGTGGCTGTTCGACCAGTCTTCGGCGCTGCGTGCCCAGGCCCTGAAGAAGCTGGGCGAGATCAACAAACTCAAGGAAGAACAGCAGTTGGACCTTGCTTGTGCCGAAGCCGAGAAGCACCTTTCTCCGCTGCTTGACGAGTACGGCCACGGACTGCGCGATTTCTCCGCCTACCAGTGTGCGCACATCGGTGCCATTTCCAAGGACTTGCAGGAGGCGCATGAGGCGGCCCGCAACTGGTTGGTCGTTCTCGCCAGTGTCTCGGTGGTGGCTGGTGTCGCGGTCGCCTGGGTCATCTGGCGCAGCATCGTGCATCCCCTGCATGTTGCCGTGGAGCAGGTGCGGCGGGTGGCCAGCGGTGACCTGACTCGCCGTGACGGCCCGTCGGTCGAGCGGCACGATGAGATTGGCGAGTTGATGCAGGCGCTGTCCGGCATGGTCCAGGACTTGGGCCGCGTCGTCGGCAATGTGCGCCTCGCCACCGACTCGATCGCGTCGGCGTCGGCCAAGATCGCGTCCGGCAACAGCGACCTCTCGGCGCGTACGGAGCAGCAGGCGAGCGCTCTGCAGGAAGCTGCCGCGTCGATGGAGCAGATCACCGGTACGGCCCGCACCAACTTCGAAAGCGCGCAGCAGGCTGGTCAGCGCGCGATGGCGGCATGCAGCGCAGCGGCCGCCAGCGAGAACATCGTCGGTAAGGTCGTGGCGACAATGAACGAAATCCATGAGTCGTCCCGGAAGATGGCCGACATCATCGGCGTCATTGATGGCATCGCCTTCCAGACCAACATCCTCGCCCTCAATGCGGCCGTAGAAGCCGCCCGTGCTGGAGAGCAAGGCCGCGGGTTCTCGGTGGTGGCTGCCGAAGTGCGCACGCTGGCGCAGCGCTGTGCCGGCGCCGCGAAGGAAGTGAAGTCGCTGATCGGCAGCTCGGTCACGCAGGTGGAACTGGGGTCACAGCAGACCACCGATGCGGGATCGACCATCACGCGCCTGATGCACGAGGTCAAGCGCGTCAGCGACATCGTCGCCGAGATTGCGGCGGCCAGCCGCGAGCAGACGGCCGGCATTGAGCAGATCAGCGTTGCGATCACGCAGATGGACGATGCCACGCAGCGCAATGCGGCGATGGTGGAAGAGTGCTCGGCAGCCGCCACCCATCTCAATAGCCAGGCCGGACGTCTGGTTGAATCCGTGTCGACCTTCAAGCTTTCCTGAACATCGACTCTGCTGTTGGCCTGGGGAAGACCAGCGGACTTCCGCATGGCGGACACTGGCAGCCGCACGCGGCAGCGGTGTGGCACCTCATCGATAAATCGCGGCTGCCCCTGAGCTGCCCCTTTCCGCCGTGCCAGTCGTTCGGACGCGCTCCGGGTCGAAGGGAAATGCATCGCTCTCGACGCTGCTCGTTGTCGGGCTGCACCGCCGGCATCCTGGGGGTGCTGCCCGGCGAAGCGAGCGGGTGGGATACGCACGATGCGGCGGGGGGAACGCTACCTAGCGGTAGTCGCGTCTCCCGTCCTGAGCTTCCCGCCTCGTAGACAGCCTGATCTGGTGAATGCGGCCTCAGAAGGAAACGCGAGGACGCGATGAAGGAGAGCAAGTCCAGCGAGAGCCAGATCGTGGCGATCCTGAAGGAAGCGGCGGGCGATGAGGTCGCAGGCTTTACCGAGCGGGTTGCTTCCAAGGGCCTCGCACCGCGCGTCATCAAGGCAGCAGAGCCGAACCGGAGCGCCTCCATCGAGCGGTTCAACCGCACGTACCGCAACGCGGTGCTCGACGCCTACCTGTTCAAGTCGATCGAGCAGGCGCAGCACATGACCGAGGAATGGCGGCTCGACGACAACGAGCGCCGGCCTCACGGCGCCCCCTGGGCGGGCTGCCGCCGCGGCAGTTCACGTCCAGGATCGCGACCGCCGTAGATTCCTGTGCTGGAATGTCTACTTGCCGGGGCGACCTTGGGCCTGCAGACCGCTTCCGCTGCGCCTCACAACCTCGTCACGCCCGGGTTGCATGCGAGCTTCGCGCCTGTTACCTGCACAGCACCGGCAGGCGGGTGGAAGGCGCCTCGGCCTGAGCGCGCCTACCGGACATTCTCCGCATCCTCGCCCTGCAGTACTCGTTTCACCCGGAGCCAATCGTCACGGGTGCTGGCGGTCCAGCGGCTGATGCGCCAGCGGTCCCACCAGGACAGGTCGGGCGCATGCAATCGCTTCTGCTCGATGGTGCGCACCAGCGATTCGGCGTCAAAACCCAGCCATTCCCCTCCTGGCACGGTGGCGAGGTTCCGCCAGCATGCAGGCGCCACTTCGCGTTCGTAGAGACGCTCCAGTTCGTCCAGCGGCAGTCCGGTGCGACGCAGCTGGCTGGCAATGCGGGCGATGGCGCGCTCATCCACCGTGGTGTCGAGGAAGAGGTCCGCCAACGCCAGCCAGGCTTCCTTCCGTGCTTGATCGCCAGTCATCGAGGCCGCCATCTCGTCACTCTCCCAGCCAGCTGACGATGTCCCGCTGGTCCAGCACCTGGTCCGCCACCGAGCTTGCCACCAAGGCGCCTGCGATGCCGCCGATGATGAACAGGACGGTGACGCACGCGGGAGCCCCCGGCCCGCAAAGGAAGCCGGCCGAGGCGTTGGCGGCGGCACCGCCCAAGGCGCCGCCGGCCAGCGTGGCGCCCTCTTTGACGCCCTGGCGCAACTTGTTCTCGGCTTCCCAGATGTTGTAGACGGATATCGCGACAGTGGCGACGGCAAGGCCGCGGCCGATGCGCGTCCACTTGGGCACCTGCCCGGTGACCTTGGGGCTCGATCGGCCGGATGCCTCGATGACCTCGAGGAAGACCTGGCGCTTCTGGGCCGGTGCCAGATCGGCGAAGCTCTGTCCCGGAAACAGCTTCTTGACCGCCTTCTCCAGCGCAGCTTCCACCGTCAAACCCTGGCCTTTGATGGACTGCGCCCCCGCCTTTCCTATGGCAGAGGTGATGGCGCGGATCTCTTCCATGATCAGGTTGCGGGACTGCACCGCGAAAGCTGCGCCTTCGGTGACGCTGACCCGGCCTGCCAGCACGTCGGCCCGGATGGTGGCAGATGCCTCTGCAATTCGGCGCACATAGGTGGCGCGCGCCTTCGCATCGGTGATGAACCGCCAGGCGAAGTTCTGGGCCGTGACCTGCAGCGCGGCCAGCGCCTCGTCGAGGGCGCGCAGGTCTTGCGTCTGGCGGCCGCCGGGACCCGGTACAGGAGACGCGGCCAAACACAGCGTGCCTCGATCGATGGCCTGTGGATTGACCACCTGACACAGGGGCCCCAAGGGTCTTCCGCTCATGGATGCTGTCCTCCCAATGTGCAAACGATTCTATTAGGACACGACAGGGAAGACTCCACAGGCGAGGCGAGCCCGGCATTCCGGTAAGCTCCGCAGGTCCTGAATCATGTCCAGCCGACCACCATGCCGAAGACCTACGCCCAGCTTCAAGCCCAGATGGAAGTGTTGCAGCGCCGCATGGAGGAGGCCAAACGCAAGGAGGCCGCACCCCGGCTCGCGCAGATCCGAGCTGATGTGGCCGCCTACGGGTTCACCGTCGAGGATGTCTTCGGAGCCGCAAAGCCGCACCAGGCCAAACGGGCGGCCAGGCGGGCAGCCGACACCGGCGCAGCCAAGTACCGCGACGCCGCCGGCAACACATGGTCGGGACGGGGTCCGCGGCCGCGCTGGCTGCGCGACGCGATCGCGCAAGGTGCGGACCTTGCGTCCTTTCTCGCCGTCGCCGAGCGCTCCCAACGCACGACCGCGGTGGACGCTGAAATGAGCGGCGAAGCACCGAGCCGGCCCAAGCGCGCCGCCGCCAAGAAGCGGGCAGTGCCCGCCAAGAAGGCCAAGGCGGCAGCCGCCAAGCGCGACAGCGGCGCTCGACCGGATCGCGAGCGCGGCAAGGTCGCTGCCAAGAAGGCCAAGCCCAAGGCGGCTGCCACGCGCGATACGCCGGCGCGGAGCCGCCGCCGGTCGCTGACCCCCCCTGCGGCCGGTGGCGCCGACATGCCGCGGCCGGGCCGGGACGACACCGAGCCGGGCGCGGCGGGCTGAACCCACACGGGTGTCCGGCGCGGCGTCCCGTCGCTGGGCGCGGCAGACACTGCCCGGCGGCGCATTGGCGTGGACCGCCATTGTGGCTGCCCCATGCAACTGGGAAGTGGCAGGCGCATTCATCGCAAAGGAAGGCCACCGTGAGTCGTGACCGCAGAGAGTACGGCCTCAATGAGGCCGACAGGGCATTCCTGATCAGAAGAAAGTTCGCTCAGGACGAGGCGCAGCGTGTTGCAGACGCCTTGCGCAGGGTGATCTCACCCAGCGATCAAGTCCTGGGTGCGATTGTCTTCCTTGCCAGGGACCGCCGCCCGGATGACATCGACCAGCTGGTTGATCTTGCCAACAGGGATACCGCCGCGCTGCTCAATGCAGCGACAGTCGCCGAGGAACGCCGGTAGCGGCATGGTGGCTGCAACGACGATCGAACAGGAAAGCCGCGCGTGATCGTCCTGAAGGATCTGCGTCGTAGACCCCTACAGGGAAGGCGCGGTGTGCCGGCCTTGCCCGATTCCGATGACGGTCCTGGGCACCAGCGGTCCCTCGAGCGGGAGCGCTCCAAGCACTTGAGCCGGCAGCCTCCGCGGCGGCCTGCCCCATGATGCGGGCTCGTGGGCCGGGCTGGCAGCACGACGGGATTCACGGGAGAGATCGGCGCTCTCCTGGTGGGGGCCTGCTTGCCGCACCGGGTGACGAAACGGCTGCCGAGCGGCATGGTGGCGGCGTCGAGTTGCAGCATGGCGTGGCGGGCGACTCGCACGTCTGCTTCAGCCGCGGGCGAGGCGGGGAGCTTCGGTCTTGCATGGCAGCGAGGTCGTTTGCGACAGGGGTCGACGGCAGCAGGCTGGGAATGGGTTGATCTCTTTGGCCCGCCGAACGCGGCGGCGAAGTCGCAAGTCGCAACTTGACATTCCCGCCTCTGCCACGCCTGACCCGTCGGCGTCACCGTGGCGGATAGAGCTCGCATGAGCCTGGCACGCCGCCTGCTGCACTTCAGGAAGTTGCGGCAGTTCCTGCCCGCAAGGCCCCGGACGCCACTCCGCTGCGCGGCATCTCATCATGTCAGTCGTCAGGTACTTACCCCGCTGTCGCGATTCGTCTTTGCCTCGTGCCCGCAGGCAAGCAGCGGCGGCGGCTTGTCCAGCAATTCAATCGTCGGCGGGTCGCCGCCCCAACGATGGCTTCCGCGCTTTTGTGGCTCACGCGCGCCCCAAAGGCGCCGCCGGTTCTCGCCACCTCCCCCTGCACATGGTTTGACCTGAAGCGGTGCCGGCCGTCTGGAGCCGCTGTGACGCCGATGGTGATCATTGCACTGCTGCCCAGCCACCTCCGCCCTGCACACCGCGTAGCACTTTGGAGTCGCCTTCATGAAACCGTTCAGCGTCCGCCCCTGGCATGTGGTTGCGCTCCTGGCGGGAAGCACCGGTCTGGTGTTCGCTCTGTGGCAGGACAAAAGCGTTGCCGACCGCTTGCTGCCGCATGGCTATTGCTTCACCTGGAGTCCCTCGCTGCTGGGGATACATGTCGTCAGTGATGCGCTGATCGGGCTGGCTTACGTCTCCATCCCGCTGACGCTTCTACACCTGGTGCGCCGCCGCGGCGACTTGCCGTTCAACTCGATGTTCCTGCTCTTCGCGATGTTCATCGTGAGTTGCGGTGGCACCCATTTCATGGAGGTGTGGACCGTCTGGAATCCGAGCTACTGGCTGTCAGGCAGCCTGAAGGCGGTCACGGCCGCGGTGTCCGTGCTGACTGCTCTGACGCTCGTGCGCTTGGTGCCCCAAGCGCTGGCCCTCCCCAGCGTTGGCCACCTCAAGCACGCCTTGGTCGCGCTCGAGCAGGAAGCAAGCCACCGTGGCGAGTTGCTGGCAGAGGCAGAGCGGCTCCGCCTGGCGGCCGAGGCGGCCAGTCGTGCCAAGTCGGAGTTCTTGGCCACCATGAGCCATGAGATCCGGACCCCGATGAACGGCATCCTGGGCACGGCCGACCTGTTGGTGCGTTCCACGCTGGGCGAGCGCGAGCGGTCGCTGGCCGAGACCTTGCTGCGCTCCAGCCGGTCGCTGCTCGGCATCCTCAATGACATCCTCGACCTCTCCAAGATCGAAGCGCAGGAATTGCATCTGCGGCTCGAGGCGTTCAGTCCCGCAGCCTTGATGGAAGAGGTCGGTGACTTGTTCATCAGCTACGCACAGAGCAAAGGGCTCGGCATCAAGCTCGATATCGACGATGCGGTGCCTGCCGCAGTGATGGGCGATCCGGATCGCGTGCGGCAAGTGCTGAGCAACCTGGTGAGCAATGCTGTCAAGTTCTCGGATTCCGGGTGCGTGCAGCTGCGACTGGCTGCCCGGGAAGAAGGCGGCGCCGATGTGAAGTTGCGGTTTCAGGTCGATGACACCGGACTTGGTATCCCGCCCGAGGCCCGGGAGCATCTGTTCCAACCGTTCCGGCAATTGGACAGTTCGCATGCAAGGCGGCATGGCGGTACCGGGCTGGGGCTGGTGATTTCTCAAAGCCTGGTGCAACTCATGGGCGGGACGATCGATTACGAAAGCACGGTGGGCGAGGGCACCCGGTTTTGGTTCGAGCTTCCCGTGCGCACGGCGGATGCCGCCGACGTGTTGCGCGAGCGGGAGGAGCCGCCGGAACTGCGCTTTGCCCACAGCGGTGCGACGCCGCTCATGCCGGCGGACCCGCTGCCGTCCGGGGGGACTGATGGCGGGGCGCCACGAATCCTCGTGGTCGAGGACAACCCGGTGAATGCCTTGGTGATCGAGGCGCAGCTGGCCGGGCTGGGCTGCAACTGCGACCTTGCATCCGATGGTGAAGAGGCACTCCTGCGCCTTGATACGGGAACCTACGACCTGGTCCTGATGGACTGCATGCTGCCTGGTGTGTCGGGCTACGAGGCGTGCCGACGCTGGAGGGAGGTCGAGCGGGCGCGGGGCCGGGCCCGCCTCCCCATCATTGCGCTGACGGCAAACGCCTTGGCAAGCAACGTCGAGGAGGCCCGGCGGGCCGGCATGGACGACTTCCTCACCAAGCCTTGCACCCTGGACAAGATGGCAAAGACGATCGGTCGTTGGTTTCGCTCCGTGGAGGGCCGGCCGGCCCCGCCTCCCGGGCCTTAGCCGGGCAGTTGCGGAAGTCGATGTGTCGAGCGCGGGCAGCAGCTGTTGCGTGCTTGCTCCTCTCGCACCGGCCCGCGGCAGGCGTGGCCCACCGCACGGCCGGCATGGCGCCAGGCACGACGACCAGGAGTCGTGCCCCTTCCGATGGTGGAGGCCGCCCGGTCCGCGGGCGCCGCCTGCGACTGCCCGGGCAGCGATCCCGAGCCGTGATCGAAGCTGTCCTCCTGGAGCGACTCAAGGGTTGCTGCGTGCCCGCTCGGCACAAAACGCTTGCCACTCGAGCCAGACGTTCTCAGGATCGATGTCCTGGTAGCCCCGCTTCTCGTCCATCAGGCGCTTCTGCGAGAGGGGAAGCGTCATGCACGCCGCCTTGTCTCTGGCTGCCAGCACTTCCTGCTCTGTCAAGGCGGCCCCCTTGTTCTTCTCCAGGTTGATCAGAAGGATGGCCAGCGCAGGCACCGGCACCGGCACGAGCACCAGGGCATCGTCCATCCCTGCGGTGGTGCGCCCCGCAGCTGGAGCACTTGGTTGGCGGAAGAAGCGCGACAGGAATGACATGGTTGTGCCCTGGCCGTTGCAGGGAATGCAGCCTAGCGTTTCTGCGGCGCGGGTTCAATGACGGCATCTGCCGTGAAGCAGGGCCTGCCACCGCACTTATGCCGAATGCGCATCGGGGCGGTGGGTGTCGGTGCTTCTGCGGCCCGTAGAATGCGCGCGGGGACGCTGACTGCGGGCATACCGCGTGTGGCGGCGTTTCGGAGAGAAGCATGAATCTGGTCTATCTCATCAATGGCGAGCCGTTCACGCAGAGCCAGCCGGGCAGCGATATCGAGACGCCGGTGCGGGAGAAAACGCTGGCTGGCGCGAAGAGCGCCATCTGTGCTGCGTACAAGACGGAGGGCTATGACGTCAGGCGCATCGAGGTGCTCGACTGGAGCGGGCCCATGAAGTTGCTGGCCGTCTATGCATATGCCGACCCGGCCTACGACAACCCGCCTGCCTTGCTGTTGTTCACCGTGACCGAGGGCGTCGAGGCAGCGCCTGACGCACGCGGTGACTGCCTGTTGAGCCAAGCGCAGTTGGATGCGCTGGCGCTGAACTGAAAGCGGGACCCAGGAGCCGACGGCCCTGATCAGGAAGTCACCGGCTCCTTCCCTGATCGGCGACAGGATCTCGCAGTGCCGAGAAGGGGTATTGAATCATTTGAGATGCCAGTGCGTCGCAAGCGGCTACATTAGCCGCTCAGATATGCACAAGACCGTTTCTTCAAGGTCTTATCCCGTACCGCCTCGCATCACCAATGTGGGGCCGGCCCAGGTTGAAATCCCGGCTTGACGTTTCTTGAGTGTTTCTGCTTCGCGCAATTCATTTGCGCGACTGACTTTTTTCTCAAACATCTGAAGGAACATCATCCATGACGACCGAAACTGGCATTGTTAAATGGTTCGACGACGGCAAGGGCTTCGGCTTCATCACGCCGGACCTGGGCGGCAAGGACCTGTTTGCCCACTTCAAGGAAATTGCCGGCACCGGCGGTTTTCGCAGCCTGCAGGAAAACCAACGCGTCGAATTCGAAGTGAAGCAAGGGCTCAAGGGCCCGCAAGCATCGAACATTCGCGTGCTGTAACCCGACGACGGGGCGTTGGTGCCCTGCGCTTGGGCGACTCGCCACCTGAAGAACGCGGCCATTGGCCGCGTTTTTTCTTTTGGTACCCCGCAGCGTCCGAAGGCGCAGCGCACGTTGAGTGATCTGCTGATTCGCTGCCAGGCGCTCGGGCGGTGCAGACGGCCTGGGGAATCCTGGCTGTCCCGTCGCTTCCTGCGTCTGATTCAGCGACCGGGTCCGTCTTTGCTGCGACCGGGCCGGCTTGGGTGCTTTGAGGGCGGGCGCCTGCCTGGCTCGCGCGATGGCGCACGCGGTGTCCTGTGCCCCGTGCTGAGCCATCCTCAGGCTGTGTGGCAAGAGGGCTGCGGTTGAACCGCAGGTGACATGTCGGACGGATGCCGATCCACCGTGCTGCGGCTTGCCGGCGGAACGGTCCGACCTGCCGCCAACTCCAAATCCGGTTGCTGCCCCGGGCTCATGGCCCCGCAGCGTGGTGACATCGACGGTGCTCAGGGCCCACTCTAGGCGCGCGGGTCCTCCACTCGCCCATTCAGCAGCGGGTCGGCGGTGAACTGGGAGCCGCCGATCGAGCCTGCAGTGGTGTCTCCCAGGGTCACATGTGGGACCAGCTCACACAGGGCCCGCCCTCCCTCCGGCTCATTGACCCGCCAGCGCGGCGACATCAGCGGCACTCAGGGCCCCGCTGTAGACACGCAGGTCCTCCACTCGCCCGTTCAGCAGCGGGTCGGCCGTGAACTGGGAGCGGCCGATCCAGCCTTGAGTGATCTCTCCCAGGTCACACGGGGCCAGCGTCATGAGCGGGTGGGTACCTACCGCCACGCCGTCGACGTAAAGCGTGCCGAGTGTCCCGGACAAGGTCACGGCGAGGTGCACCCAGCGTCCCGTGGGCAAGGCGGCCGGGCCTTCGATGACCTGAAGATTGTGGCCGTGCACGGTCGTGATGCAAAAGCGCACCCTGCCGGTGTTGCTGCGGGGCGTGAGCATCATGAAGCGGCGGGGGCCGCTGCCGCAGTCGAACACCCGGGCCCAGGTATCGACGCTGTGCAGCCACACCCGCGCGCACATCGAAAAGTCGGCCAGGCGCTCCAGCAGGCCACCGGGCAGCGCGCTCGCCACTTCGACGGCGGCGCTGCGATGCAGCAGTTCAGGCGACAAGGCGGCACGCGCTTCCTCGGAGGCGTGGCTGTCGCCCGCCGTGCCGATGGCCTCCACCGTGTAGTGCCAGACCTGCCCGGCGCGCACGTCGGTGTCCGTGAAGCTCATCAGGTCGACAATGCCAGACGCGAGCGTCGTGTAGGGCCCTCCTGCCTGGGCGCTGCGCTTGACCGTGTAGCTGACGGCGCCGGTGCTGCCCCACCATGACAGCACGACCTGAGAGCCGCGAACCCGGGCGGTGAGCCCGGTGGGCCGGCCCACGGTAGGCGGTGCATCGCGGGTGAAGACCAGCGTGCCGAAGCCAAGCTGATCGCCATTGCCTCCGTCCGATTCGGGTCGAAGCTGGGCCGCCTGCCTGGCGGACCAGGGAGCCGCAATGCCACGACGGTGCGCGTAGTGGTGGTGAACGATCTCCCAGACGCCGCGAAGATGCCCCAGTCCGGCAGGCGAGACGCCCGAGGCCACGCCGTGCTTGTTGACGTAGGTCAGGAAGGGCATCGCATGGAATGCGCCGGTGGCATCACGCAGGTTGGATTTGGCGACGTACTCCGCGCCGGCGAGGAAGCGGTTGTTTTCATAACCGTAGAGGTCGTCGCCTTGGTTCCACGCCATTTCACAGAACACCGCGGCCAGCCCGATGCCCAGGGTGCAGTGGCCCTGGTCACGGCTGCTTTCCTGCCACTGGCCGAGATTGCCAGGGTGGACGTGATACACCGCCTGCAGCCCCGCGCCGTTGCCGGCACCGCGCTTGTAGTAGCCGACGGCCTCGTCGTAGATGTCGACACGGTCGCACAGCACGCCGATGGCCAGCATGGAGGCCAGGTTGGCCTGGTCCCAGTTGGCCCAGTAGTTGGTGATCTCGGCGTCGTTGTGTGCCACCAGGAAATGGTGGTTGAGCGGATAGAAGACGTTCAACATCATCTGCTGAAAGCGAGCGAGATCCGTGGCGGCCCACCCTTCATAGCTGCGCATGATCTCGGCCGCGTTCGCGAACTGGTATCCATAAATGCCAGCAGCGAGGAAACGATCGGCGTTCCCGATGATGCTCGTCAAGGTCGACGACCAAGCGTTGAGGAACACGACGGCGCGGTCCGCGAACTGGGTGTCGCCGGAGATCTTCCATCGCAGCGCCAGTTGATAGGCGCGCGCGATGTCGATGTACATCTGCGCGAAGTTCTGTCCCGCGCCACCCCGGACCACCGTGGCCAGCGGGCGGGGCCAGGCGTTGAGGTGGGAGCGGCCGCTGGTGAGCATTCGGTTCCATCCGTCCAGCCATGGCTGCTCGCCTGCAGCCACCTTGGCTCGCATGCGCTGAAAGTCCGCCTCGGTGTGCAACAGGCCCGGGTGAGCGAATCGCCGCTGCGTGGCGCCCGGTGTGCCGGGCACGGGGTACCCCGGCACACCCCCATCTGCTGGAGCGGGCCCGCCGTGGCTCTCGGCACTGCCGCGAGCGGCCGATGTGTCGCCGTCACCGCCGCATGCAGCCAATGCCCCAAGCAGCGAGGCAGCGCCGAAGCCTTGCAGCAGGCCCCGTCGCGTGACATCGGCAGGGACGTCGATGGGTGTCGGGCGATTGTTCTTGTGGGACATCATGCGCCATGGCAAATGTGGGGGGCGCGCATTATTGAGCACCTCCATCAAGTGCATGGCCGCCGGGCGACCAGTCGGTCGGTTGCGGGCGGTCGGCGGTGTTGCTCCCGGCAGAAGCGAAACGGCTGACGCTCATGGGTCCGCCGGTCCCGAAGGAGCAGCTCAAAGAGGGGCCGCACACCCTTCACCCGGACGGCCGCTGCCTCGGTCAGCCAAGCCGGCGGCTGTGATGGCTCGCTCGCGTGGCGAGCAGAAGGCCTCGGGGCTTGGCCGCCGAGCGGCGTGCACGGGGTCGCGGCCTGTCGAGCGCCCCCGGGCATGGAAGGACCGCCTCACCGAATGTGGCAACCGGGAAAGGCCCAGGGCGCGGCACCTTCGCTTCGTGCCCGCGTCACTCGAGCTTGCAAGCGCGCCGAGAAGGAGTCCGCCGTGTTTGTGTGCTCATCGCCACGGCCTGGCGTTCCTGCGCTAGAGGCTGTTCTCGAGGATCACCGCCGCCAGTTGCTCGATGCGGGAGTCGTCCAGCCCGCTGAGCGGCAACTGCCGGCGCGCGTCCCATTGATGGAAGTGCGCCGCTTGCGAGCGGGCGTACAGCGGGTCGTAGTGCAGGGCGCTCAGCTCGGAGAACAGCGGGCGCAGTTCCTTGCGGCGGGCCCAGTCCTGCCAGCGGTTCACCGCCTCGTTTCCATGCAGTGTCCGCAGCGCATTGAGCTTCAACGCCAGCCCCGGCCCGTCATCGCCCAGATAGGCATAGTCGCGCAGCAAGAACGTCAACCGCTCCTCGAACGGCACCACGATTTCCAGGCAAGGGCTGGCGCGCATCCGCTCGATCAAGGTGGTAGGCAAGGCCAGCCGCCCGATCTTGCGGCTCTCCGCTTCAACGAACACGGGCTGGGACAGGTCAAACTGCTCCACGACTGCCGCCAACCGGGTTTCGAAGGCCTTCTGGGAGGGCTGCTCCTGTCCAGGCAAGGCCCCGAGCAGGGAACCCTTGTGGCAGGCCAGGTGCTCAAGGTCAAGCACCTGGGCGCCGTGGCTGGCAAGAGCGTGCAGCAAGCGTGTCTTCGCGCTGCCAGTGGCGCCGCACACCACCTTCAGTTGAAGTCGCGGGTACAACTGATCCAGGGTGGCGACGACATGTTGTCGCCAGCGCTTGTAGCCCCCGGCCAGTTGCTGCGCGTCCCAGCCCACCAACCGCAACCAGGTGACCATGGAACTGCTGCGCAGCCCGCCTCTCCAGCAGTACACCAGCGGCTTCCAGTGCTGGGGCTTGTCGGCGAACCGCTCGCGCAGGTGGCGCGCGAGGTTGGCCGCCACCATCGCGCCCCCGACACGCCGGGCTTCAAACGCCCCCTGCTGCTTATAGAGCGTGCCCACGATGCGTCGCTCCTCGTCGTCCAGTACAGGACAATTGACGGCACCGGGGATCCGGTCAAGCGCAAACTCGGCTGGTGAGCGGGCGTCGATGATGCAGTCGAACAAGTGCCGCTCGGTGATCTGGGCCGCTCCGCGAGCGCTCATGAACGCACCCCGGCTGGCACAATCAGCCTGAACTTCGCTTGCCTCATGACTTCTATCGCCCTTACCCAGTTTTCGCACGGCGGTGGCTGCGGCTGCAAGATCGCGCCGGGCCTCCTGGCCGAGATTCTGTCACGCGCCCCTCAAGGCATCGTGCCGCCCGAGCTGATGGTGGGCCTGGAGACGAGCGACGATGCCGCCGTATACCGGCTCAACGACAGCCAGGCGCTGGTGGCCACCACGGACTTCTTCACGCCCATCGTCGACATCCCTCGCGACTTTGGGCGCATCGCGGCTACCAATGCCTTGTCGGACATCTATGCCATGGGTGGGACACCGATCATGGCACTCGCGCTGGTGGGCATGCCCATCGCCAAGCTGTCGCCGGACGTGATTGCCGAAGTGCTGGCTGGCGGTGCCGACGTTTGCCGAGAGGCCGGCATTCCCATCGCCGGGGGACATTCGATCGACTTGCTGGAACCCATCTATGGGCTGGTGGCGCTCGGCCTGGTCCACCCGGACCGCGTGCGGCGCAATGCCGGCGGGCAGGCGGGGGATGCACTGGTGCTCGGCAAGCCGCTGGGTGTCGGGATCCTGTCGGCCGCCCTGAAGCGGGGCCTTCTGGATGAGACGGGGTATGCCCAGATGCTGCGCCACACCACCCAGTTGAACCGCATCGGCAGTACCCTGGGCGGGCTCCACGGTGTGCATGCCATGACGGACGTGACCGGCTTTGGGCTGGCGGGCCACCTGCTGGAGGTCTGCCGCGGCTCGCAACTCAGCGCACGCGTGACGCTGGCGCAGTTGCCCTTGATCGAAGAAGCAGTGGCCTTCGCGCGCGACGGCGTGGTCACCGGGGCGTCTGGACGCAACTGGGCTGCCCACGGCGATGCGGTGGATTGGCCTGCAGACGCCGCGCCCTGGATGAAATCCCTGATCTCCGATCCGCAGACGAGTGGCGGCCTGCTCGTCAGCTGCTCGCAGGACGCAGTGCCGGATGTCCTGGCAGCCTTCCACCAGGACGGCTTTGCACAGGCTGCGGTGGTGGGCAGCTTGACGGCCATGGATCAAAGCGCTGGCTCGCGAATCTCGTTTCTGTAGGCCGCCGGGTGGCTGCCGGCCGAGTACTGGCACCTGCCGCCTGTGTCACGCGCCGCACGTGAGCCGTGCTGAATGACGCGTGGCGCACGTGAGCCGTGCTTAATGACGCGTGGCGCAGGTGGCCGGCTCTGCGATGGGCGCAGCTTGGGGTGGCGGCACACCGGCGATGACGAGCACACGCTGCACGGCTCGCAGAACAGAGTCGGCCCGCGTCAAGGGGGGCCCCCTGCAGAGGAGGCTTCAGCTCTGACCTGTTGCTATTGACAGTGCTTGCCGTTCCTGGGCCAACTTGCAAGAATTAACACGTGACTTGCATGTCGACTTCTTGCCTGACAGCTGCTGCGGGACCTCGCAGCCGTGCGCCTTCCTGACAAGACGGTGGCCACGGCTGCCAGCCAAAGGCCATCTCAGGCAAGCGTCGACAACAACGCCAAGCGATCGGCGGCGTCGGCTCAACGCTGACCCGCCGGTCCCCGCTTCTTGGCAGTGGCCTGCCTGACCTGCTGAAAGATCGACGAGATGAGTACAGCAGCACGTGAAGCCCCCGCGCGGTGTCTCTGTTCACCGGCAAAGGCCTGCGTCGTCGGTGTTGAGAACGTCCTGCCACCGGGACTTTGTCCGCCAGCTGCCAGGCTGCACCGAGCGCCACACGCATCCAGCATGTGATGCGATGCGCGCCTCTCCACCGGCCGCGCAAGAGCTGGATGTCGGTGTCCGCCGCCGTCCGCATTCTCGTTGCATGGACCCTCATGATGCTCAGCGCTTCCATTGAAGCGGCCGCGCCCGGGCAGGCGCTGCTGCAGCGCGCGAGGGACGTGGCGACCTTCATCCAGGCTGACCCAGCGGCACTGCAGCAGCACTTTGCGGCGTCCTTCCTCGAGAAGGTGCCCGGCGAGCAGCTCTCCGAGGTCTTCAAGGACTATTTCGACCAGGTCGGGACATGCCAGCTTGACGGCCCGCTGCAAGCCCCCGAGGCGGGTACAGCCGGGCGATTCGCCTTGCGGTGTAGCAAGGGCTTCTTGGTTCCCTTTGATCTCAAGATATCTGCCGAGCCGCCGTACCTGATCGAGGGCCTGCTGCTGAAGCTGCCGACGGCCGGTGAACGTCCTGAGCAGCCACCTCTGCAGGCTGCCATGACGGCACTGGCCGAGCTGCCGGGAACCACCGCATTGATGACGGCGCGTCTTGAGCCCGGTGGTGTGGTGCCGCTCACGGAAGTGAATGCGGAACGACCCATGGCCATCGCGTCAGTGTCGAAGCTGTATGTGCTGTCGGCGTTGCTGCGCGAGATCGGCACCCAGCGAAGGAAGTGGGCCGACGTCATTGCGCTGCCGGGCACCGCCATCTCCTTGCCCACCGGGGAACTGCAGAACTGGCCCGCAGGTTCACCCGTCACCCTTCATACACTGGCCGCGCTCTCGATCTCCAAAAGCGACAACACCGCGAACGATGCTCTCATCTCGGCAATCGGCCGGAGTTCGGTTGAAGCGGCCGTCGCCGAGACCGGAGACACATCGAAGAAGCTCGGCTACCCGTTTCTCACGACGCGGGAGTTCTTTGCGCTCAAGCAAACGCCGTCCCTGGCGAAGCAGTACGGGAGCGCGACGGAGGCCGGGCGTCGCGAGATCCTGAAGAGTGACATTCCAGCCATCGTGCTGCGCGCCGATGCGTCTCTGTCGCGGAGTGCGCCACGCGCGCCCGGGGTCGAGTGGTTTGCCACGGTATCGGAACTGGTGCGTGCATTGGCCATCCTCAAGGAGCTGACGGACAGCGGCGAGGCCAAACACGGCCGGGCCCTGCTTGCCATCAACCGGCCTGAAGCATTTGACGACCCGCGGTGGGAGTACCTGGGCTACAAGGGCGGTTCCGAACCGGGGGTGGCTGCATTGGCGTTCCTGGTGCGCTCGAGCAGTGGCAAGTGGTATGCCGTTGCCTCCGCTTGGAATGGCGCCGAACCAGAACCAGGCGTCGCGTACTACAGCGCCGTGGCGCGTGTTCTGAAAGCCCTCGAATGAGGTGCCGCAGCGCCTTGCCCCTGACGTTGGCGGCCGCACTGCTGCTCGGCGGGTGGACACGTCCTGCCGGGTCGACCAGCTTCACCTGGCAGCGCATTCCGGGGCTTCACGGCGCCGCGGATGTGGCCGCGCTCGTGAGCCAGTCCCGGGGCCGCTGCCGCCTGCCGACAGCCACTGACCTCCTCGACTGGAGCCGAGGTGCCGCACAGAAGAGCCGCTCGCTCGACACAGGCCTTTACTGGGTGCGGCCCGACGTGGACCGTGAAGTGGGCTATGGCCTCTACCTCCACTGGCCCACCGGCCAGGTCGTTGAATACGGCAACCTGGTGTTCGACGCCCACCTGGTGCTGGTGTGCGATAAAGCGGCGGCGGTGTCCGCCGAGGCGGAAGGAGAACCGAGATGAACGTCCCGATCTACCTCAACCCCGGCGTGACCGAGCTCTTTCCAGAATCGCTCACCATCCTGCCCACCTACCGTTGCAACGCCGCCTGTGAGCAGTGCTGCTTCGAGTCGAACCCGCGGGTGAAGGGCCGGCTGTCGCTGGACACCATCAAGCAGCGGATCACCGATGCCCACCAGTCGTTTTCGAACCTGAGGCTGGTGGTCTTCAGCGGCGGTGAGGCCTTCTTGCTCAAAGACGATTTGTTCGCCGCAATCAGGCATGCCAGCAATCTGGGGCTCAAGACACGCTGCGTGACGAACGCCTTCTGGGGCAAGACGGTCCGGCAAGCGCAGGCGACGGTGGCCAAGTTGCAGGCGGCCGGCATCAGCGAAGTGAACATCAGCACCGGAGCGGATCACCAGCGGTGGGTGCCGTTCAGCAGCGTGGAGCAGGCGGTTGACGCGCTGGTGTCGGCCGACATCTTCACGCTGGTGACGGTCGAGAAGGATGCGTCGAGCACCCGCTGCTATGACATGGCGGCCCAGAGTCCGGTTCTCCGTCGGTGGATGCGAGAGAAGCCGCTGAAGCTCTCGCTGCAGTGCAACAGCTGGATGCCTTTTCACGACGAATATGAAGAGCGCGGTGTACCCGGCGGCCTGGCGGCACTCACCGAAGGTTGCTCGCAGGTCTTCAACAACCTGGTTGTCACCCCACACGACCAGCTCGCGGCGTGCTGCGGACTGACGTTTGAACACATCCCCGAGATGAAGCTCGGCAGCCTGGAAGCGGCCTCCATGGGAGCGCTGTTCGACGATGCATTGCGGGATTTCCTGAAGATCTGGATCCACGTGGAAGGCCCCGGGACGATTCTCCGGCGCTTGTTCGGCGAGGAGATCGACGAGGAGCTGAGCCACATCCGGCACATCTGCGAGGCCTGCTCGGTGATGCATCTGCATCCCCGTGTGCGCGCCGAACTGCGGGCCCGCTATCACGAGTTTGTTCCTGAAGTGCTCGCGCGCTTCAACCTCAAGGTGGCGCTCCGTCGTAGGGAACGACAGGCGTTGAGCCCGGCGCCTGCCCACTGAACGTTTGTCGCCAGACAGGGAGAGAACCGATGAAGCGAAGGAGAATCCTCGGTGCCATTGGCACGCTCGGCATTCCGGGCGTTGCCAACGCGGGACGCCTGTACGGGACACCGGCGAGCGTGACCGGCCCCATCGTCGCGAGCGCCAACCCACCCTTGCGCCTGTCGCTGGACTCGGCCAGCCTCCCTGCCGGCGTGGCCGACGATCTCACGATCTTCGGTACCTTGTGGGGCCGGGTACTTGGAGAGCCTGAGGAACGCCGGCGATTCCACCGCGATCCTGGCGGCTACCTACTGGCGAACGGCATACCGGACTCATTGCTGACCGCCCGCGACCAGGAGGTGAAGGTGCTGGCAGCGCTCTGCAACGAGGAGCTGCTTGCAGCCTCCGTGCGCGGAGACTACAAGGAGTTCCTTGCCCAGCTGTCTTCCTTGGGCCTGGTCCGTTCCGGCTCGCGCTCCGTGCTCAAGCAGCGAGTGCGAGATGTTCTCAAGCGCAACGCCAGCGAGATGCGGCTCCCCGCCACCAGCCTGGCGCAGCTCGGGAGCGAGAGCGGCGAGCTGAAGCGATTCCTCCAGTCCAAGGAGGTTCAGTTCCTCTCCGGTGAGATGGCTCCAACCGAGGAAGCGGTGGCTGCCGTGCCGGTCGCCATTGCCGCCATCGTGGTGGTTTATATCTCTGTTGCGACGGCGGTGACGGTTTCGATCCTTGCCGGCGTGCACATCTCGGTGGCGGTGGCCGTGGCCGTGGTGGCCAGCGAGGGCTGCATGGACAACACGCTGAAGGGGCCACTGTTCGCCGGCCCGGTCACCGGCCCCATCACGGCGCAGCAGGGGCGCAGCGAACGCGAGCGCTTGATTGAGCGCAGCTTCGCCGAGCGGGCCCTGCTTGGCAAACGCATGCTCGCACTCGACCCCGCTCGTCTTGCCGAAGCGCAGCAGACGGCCCGCATCGCGCGCATGCTCGAGAAGGATGACTTCGTGCTGGAGGCGAACCGGCAGTTGGTACGGGATGAAATCGAGGCGTTTGTTTCCGCCGCGGAGGAGCTGAACCTGTTATCCATTCCGTCGGGCCGACGTGCTGCGGTGATGCAGGCGATGAAGCAGCTGGCGCTCCGGGTGGCCGGCCTTGACTAGCAGCATGCCCGAGATGGTCCTTAGAAGACCGGCCGCGAAACAATACGCCTGGTTGATGGCTCTCGTGTTGGTCCTTCCCCTGGTGCTCACCTGTGCGGCGCTGTACTCGGTGCACGAGGACACGCGCCGGGTGCCGGTTCTGCTGGGGTCCACGGGCATCGTTGTGTTGGTGGCCGGCGTGTTGGCGGCAGCAGTGCGGCGACAGCGGGCGTCCTTCGACGGTCGCGCCCTCCGCATCCAGTCGAGTTTCTACAACGTGACCTTGCGGATCGCCGACCTGGCGTCGGGCATTGAGGTGCTGGACGCGGGTGTCCCCGCGGCACGACGGCTCGCATTGCGAACCAATGGTGTGGCTTTCCCCGGCTACCGGTCCGGGTGGTTTCGATCCAGAGAAGGGCAGAAGCTGTTCGCTGCCGTCATCGATCAACCGAACCTCTACATCCCGACGAAGCAATCGTTCGGGCTGGTGCTCAGCGTCGAGAACCCGGCGCTCGTCAAAGATGAACTCTCAAAAGCGCTCGCCGTCGAGCGGTCCTGATTGAACCTGGAGGATTGCATGCTGAACCGTAGACATTTCGGCACTCTTGCGTTGCTGGGCACAGCGGCGACAGCCCCCTCGGTCAGGGGCGAGAACCTGCCTGCCGGCACCCGAGGTATCGATCAGCTGGAGTACCTCTTCTGGCTGGGCGACGCCGAACGTCAGGAAGCGCGCCGCACCGCCCAATCGGTTCTCGAAGAACTGGACGCTGGGCCGACGAACCGCCAACGGCTGAGCGGCGTGTACCACCGGGCGGGCGCGGCCCACCGGAAACGCTATGGGGAAACGGCCTCCATCGACCGCCTGGTGAAGGGTCGAGGGCCGCTGGGGCGACTGCGTGAACGGGTCTTGCAGGGCGTGGAAGGCGGCTTCCGGATGCTTCCCAACTATCCCGACGGGGAGTACGTCATTGTGGTGTTCGACTCGATGTTTGAGCAGCTGAAAGACATCCAGACTGAGCAGGTGACCCTGGCCCGTGTACCGACACAAAACCAGTGGTTGTTCCATGATTACTATGTGAATACCAAGCCCTACTACAAGTACTGAACTGCGCGGGCGTGAACTGCAGCGGGATCCTGGAAGGCCCGTGCGCTTCCCCCGCCCGGCCAATAACTGGAATTGGAGACCTGCACTGGCCCGAGGCCGGTTCAGATTCCAGACAGATCAACACAGGAATGGGGTCGCTCATGCCCCGCCACCTCACTCCCGCTGGATGTGCCCTGCCGAGGGGAGAGCGCCGGCGAGCGGTGGGGCAATGTGCTTAGAGCGGCTAACAAAACTCTTCTGGCGTCGTTGCGCCGCCTTGCCGTACCGGTCGTACTGTCTGCGGCGGCGCGCCTAGCCAGAACCGCTGCGCTGAGTTTTGTTAGCCGCTCTTAGTGGTTGGTGCTTCTCGCATCGATCATCTTTTTCGCGTCGTAAATTTGGCGCGTTCATGCGCCTGCCGGCAAGCGGCAGGTGCATGATTCGATCATGCCGTTTCTGGCGGGCTTGCGGTGGCGGATGAAGTGACGTCGACTGCGCAACGGCAGCGACGCCGACCTCGCGCGCGACTCGAATCCGCCGCGTCAACCAGCCGAATGCCGTCATGAGACCCGATCCTCTTCCTGATGACATCAACCACCTGGTCGAGCAATTGCGGAGGGTGCCCGGTGTCGCCGCTGTCGTCCTTGGGGGCTCACGCGCCCGGGGGACGGCGGACGCGTCGTCCGATGTCGACCTTGGCCTCTACTACCAGCCGGCTGCGCCGATCGAGCTCGCGGCACTCAAGGCCATCGTCGCTGAGCTGGATGACCGGCGCCGGGAGGATGTGATCACGGAGATGGGAGCATGGGGGCCTTGGATCAACGGAGGTGGATGGCTGAGCATCGGAGGGCACGCGGTGGACTTGCTCTACCGGGACCTTGGTCGCGTCGATCGCGTCCTGGCGGACGTGAACGCCGGGCGCCTGGATGTCGCCTATCAACCCGGCCATCCGCATGCCTTTGTCTCCGCCATGTACTTGGCTGAGCTTGCCGTCTGCCATCCGCTGTGGGACCCCGACGGACGGGTGGCCGCGCTCCAGCGCCAGGTGCGCCCCTATCCGACCGCTCTGCGGTTGGCCATCGTCCAGCGCTTCTTGTGGGAATCCCGCTTCTCCATCGACACGGCGCGCAAGGCGGCGCGGCGCGGCGACCTGCATTACGTCGCCGGCTGCAGCTTCCGATCGATCAACTGCCTATTGCAAGTGCTGTTCGCGGTGAACGAGCAGCACTGGTTGAATGAGAAGGGCGCACTCCGCCTCGCGCAAGCTTTCCCGCGCCGGCCGACGGACTTGGCCAAGCAAGTTGCCGCCGTGTACGAGGGCCTGCAGCGGCCGGCCGATGCGCCGGCGAACAGCCTGCACCTGCTCGACCGCTTGCACGCCGAGGTCGAGGCGTTGGCGTCGAGTTGAGTCGCTCGCTAAGCGCGCAGGCTGCCACCTCGCATTGCAGCCGGCCTGCCCGCCCTGGATCAGTGCACCTCTTCTTCCACAGTGGGAACGTCGCCTGGCTGATGTCCACCTGCCGGCACACATCGAGGCACGGGCCTGACTGGCTCGTGAACCGCAGTCCAGGAGGAGCTGGGCTGTAAGTGTCAAAACAGCCCAAGCTTGCCCGACGTGGGGATGGGGACGCGGTGGAAGCCGAGCGCGTACGTCCTCGAGGTCAGCGGGGCCCCGGGTTTCGAGAGGGAATCGAGCGAGACGGATGGCGAGGCCATGAGATGCGGCTGTGATCGGCGGGCGGCTTGTCAACGAGGGGCGCTACCTGAAGTCTGGCCGCGGCACGACACAGGGGCAGTTCGAGCATTCGGACGTCGAGCATTCGGACGTGGAGAACCGCGGCAGGTTGGATGTGCTGGGCGGGACGATGAACCAAAATTTCGAGTTTGCCGCGTGGCGCAACGACGGCACCTTGAACATCGAGAACGCGACGTTGACGATGACTGGCTACCAGGCCGACTTTCGAAACGGCGGCACCGTGAACGTCGGGCCTGGCGGCCGCTTTCGATTCGCTTCCTCGGAAAGCGGTGTGTACAGCAGCGGCACGTGGACAGTGAGCCGGGGGCGAGGTGGACATTACCGATTCGGCACGCCGCGGCGCCTCGCCTGGGAATCCGCCCTCCATCTTCAGTATGGGCACGATCCACAACGATGGGACCGTCGTGTTCCGCGGCGCCGGTGACCTCGGTGGCGCGGTGGTGTTGCATCAAGGTGTCGCCCTCATCGGCAGGGGCACGATCGCGGCTCTGGACGGCATCGACCTGCGCATAGAGAACGCGGTGGACGTGGGCGGACTGCGGATCAGCGCCCCCCGTTCCGTCAGCGCCATCGGCGCCGACCCGCTGGAGCACGTGCTGTTCAGCCGCGTCAGGATCGACGGCGCCATCCGCCTGGACGAGCTCGACTGGCAGGACGGGCATCTCGACACGACCGGCCCCGTCACGGTGAGTGGCGTGGCCCGCCTGTCGAACGATCCGCGCCACTTCAGCTACATGCGCGACCGGCCCCTGGGCAAGCAGATCGACACCGACTTCACCTTTCTCCAGTAGGCAGTATGGAACGGGAACGCCGACATCTTCGGGACGGGCAGCATCCGGGTGGGCCGGGGGCGCGTTTCGAAGACCGCAACGCTGCTGGCACCCGGGAGTATCAGGGGGCAGGGTGGGTGCCGCGGTACACCCAGATCGCTGCGAGCCGCTTTGTAAACGAAGGCAGTTTCGAAAAAACGGGCGCGGGGGAGACGGTGATCGAAGCCCGCCTCGACAACCTCGGCAGGATGACCGCCATCGACGCAGCGCTTCTGATCCTTGCCGGCCGCACCTCCAATACGGGCACGCTCGAAGCCGTGCGGTCGCGTGTGGTGGTCTGGGGCCCGCTGGAGCAGCTCCAGCAAGGGCAGTTGCCAGGGCGCCGCTACATCGCCCGGGATGGGACGCTGGTCTTCAACCTCGGGCCGGAGGGCCCCGTGCCCCACAGCATCACCGAGAACCATGCCGACATCGTGCTGGAGGGGCGGCACGCACGCCTGGCGACCGTGTGGCGTGGCACCGACCAGAACGCCCTGCGGAGTTTGGAACTCAACGATGGGACGATCACTTTGCTTGATGGCGCCCGGCTGAGCATGGGAGGGCCGCTGCGGCAGAGCGGCGCCCTGCATATCGGCGCCGGCAGCACGCTCTCTGCCGCGGCGCTGTGGCAATGCCCCGAACAGGAAGAAGATCGCCCCGCGGTGTGGCTGGCACGTGTCCTGGACGCACCCGACATCCGGATCTTCGCTGGGCGCTTCAGCGCAGGAGCCGAGGACGAAGTCGGGCGGGCGGCCATACGCGGCCAGCTGCTGCTCAGTGGCCGGACGGTGCTCGATATGCGAGCGTCGATCGCTTCGATGTCCTGGACGTCGACGGTGCCGTGGCAGTGGGCGGGGAACTGTGGCTGGCGTTCGAAGGCGATCAGCCCGTGCTGGGCACCTTCCGGTTCCTGACGACGTCGCGCGGGCACACCGGTGCCTTTGCCGCTGTCCACTCGGACCTGGATGCCGCTGCCTACCGGCTCGATACCCGGTACGGCGACAACTTCGCAGAAGTCACCGTGTCCGCAGTGCCCGAGCCGTCGAGCGTGACGCTTCTTGTGCTGGGAGCCGGCTGGCTGATGGCCCGCCGCTACCGCCGGGCCGCCAGAACGCCCGGGCACGGCAGGACGCGATGACGCACAAAAGGGACGTGTGGCATTCAGGAATGCAGCGGGCGTGAGGCCCTGGCCGGGGCAGCAGCACGGTGGCGGATCGAGTCCTTGGCAAGGAGCGGGTCACCGAGGCCGACATCCTGGCCGGGCACTTCAAGGCCGCGCGCCAGCGCATGGCTGCAGCGAGTCAGGCGCCCGTTCCGGTGTTGCGTGACACCACGGAGTTCGCCTATCGCGGGGACAGCCATCACGCCTGGGGACTTGGCCCGGCATTTCCGACGCCGCTTGGCGGCTTGCCTGTGATGTCAAGTCTCGGCCCGGGCACTGACCCAGCCAACGAGCCGCTTGCGCAAGGTGCCCAACACTTTGGTCGACAGTCGTGGGCGTGCCTCGGCCGTCGCTCTGGCAATGACCATGCCACCAACCATGGTGCAAAGCAGATGAAGTGCTTGGGCTTCCAGCTCCGACGTGCTCTGGGACCCGGAAGGACTCTCTTTGCGGAGCTCATCTGCGAATCGCTCGATATAGCGGTCGATTCCCTTCGAGAAGACCTCGGCGATTTCTCCGCCGGCTCGCGCTGCGTCGACTGCTAACGCCGCTACCGGGCAGCCCAGCTCGCAGTCCCGATGCTGCACCGACAGGTACTTCGCCACAGTAGCTGCTGCACCCGCGGCCAGTGGGTATTGGCCATCGAGGTGCTGGGGCGTCCACTCAAAGGCGTCCGCACTCGCTTCCAGGATCAAGGCCTGCTTGGAGGGAAAGTGCCGATAGAACGCGCCGTGGGTCAAGCCGGCCTCCTTGCAGATCTCCGCGACGCCGGCACCTTCGAAACCCCTGGCCCGCACCAGGCGTCTTGTTGCGTCGATCAGCGCTTGCCGGTGCTGCGCCACTTGCTCCTTGCTCACTCGCATGGTCGTGCTCCTTTTGCGCACATGATATCGTTATGATGATGGTCATCATCAAAAAGGCGCAATGAAATGGAACCTTGTGTAGACGTCGGAGAGGGCACACGGCTCGGCAGGCAAGAGCAACGGCGTGTTGTGGTGACCGGCGTTGGCCTCGTTTCGCCACTGGGGAGCACGGCACCATTGGCGTGGAAGCGTTTGCTTGAAGGCCGAAGCGGGGTCCGACGCATCCCAGAGCAGGTCTGTGCTGACCTGCCGACGAAGATTGCCGGCGTGGTGCTGGATCGCACCGAGGACCTGGAAGGCGGGTTTGATCCGACGACTGTCGCAGAGCCGAAGGACATCCGCCGCATGGACCGCTTCATTCTGATGGCCCTGGAGGCCGCGCGGCAGGCGGCAGAGCACAGCGGTTGGAAGCCGACCGGCGAGTCGGATGCGTGCGCCACGGCAACGATCGTCGCTTCAGGCATCGGCGGATTCAGCTCCCTCTCGGAGGCCGTCCGCACCACCGACAGCCGAGGGCCTGGCCGGTTGTCTCCCTTCACCGTGCCGTCCTTTCTCGTCAATCTCGCGGCTGGGCACCTATCCATTCGTCATGGATTCAAGGGCCCGATCGGCGCGCCCGCCACTGCCTGTGCGGCGAGCATTCAGGCCATTGGTGAGGGACTGAGGCTCATCCGCGGCGGTGAGGCGCAGGTGGCGTTCTGCGGCGGCAGTGAAGCCGCCATCCATCGAGTGAGCCTGGGAGGGTTTGCGGCCGCCAAGACGCTGAGCACCCGCTACAACGAGACGCCAGAACTGGCTTCCCGTCCATTCGACAGGGACCGTGACGGCTTTGTGCTGGGAGAAGGCGCCGGAATGCTCGTGCTGGAGTCGCTGGACCATGCGCTTGCGCGCGGCGCGACACCGCTTGCCGAAGTCGTGGGCTATGCAACGACCTCGGACGCCTATCACATCACATCCGGGCCGCCAGATGGCAACGGGGCCTACCGCAGCATGCGAGGGGCGCTGCAAATGGCGGGCGTGCTGCCCTCAGAGGTCGACCACTTGAATGCGCACGCAACATCGACGCAAGTCGGAGACCGGGCAGAGCTTGCCGCGATCCGGGAACTGTTCCGCGGAGTTGCAGGCCCTGCCATCTCGGCGACCAAGTCAGCAACCGGTCACCTCCTCGGTGCTGCTGGCGTGGTGGCTTCGATTTTCTCTGTGCTTTCACTTCGGGATCAGGTGATCCCGCCCATCTTGAACCTGGTGCATCCGGACGACGAAGCGGGTGACCTCGACCTTGTACATACCGCTGTGCGGCCCAGGCCGATGTCGACCGTTCTGGTCAACGGTTTCGGGTTTGGCGGGGTGAACGCCAGCTTGGTCTTCAAGAAGATCACTGCCTGAAGGCAGGCCCGGCGAGGTGCGGAGGTGAACAGCGGCGGGCAGGGGCGAAGCGGTTGACGGTGGACACGGCCGTGACGACAGCTAAGGCGCAGCGCATCAAGGAGCCGCAGCGCGCGGCTGAGTAACCGGGCCGAGCCCACCAGATCCTCAGGCGGGCCCGGGCGTTTTTTGCCTAGACAGCACTCGACCGCCGCCTCGGACCTTGAGGTCCTTGGTTGGCCCGCCTCGTGGACGTCCTCGGAGCGATCTGCAAAGCGATGCAGATCTTCATTGGGCGACCGGCGTGCCAGCGAGAGCCGAGCCCATGCGGTGGGCGAGCGCGGCGAAATGCCAGGTTAACGCCCGAGATCCGGCGGGCCTGGCAGGCCCGCCGGCGAGTCGCAGGAGCGGACAAGGTTCGACGACAGCTCGGGCGAGGGCCATTAGTGCTTATGAGGCTTCAGCAGGCGACGCCTTGTAGTGTTCGTACACCTTGTTGAATGCCTGGGCGAACCGTTCGATATGATTTTCCGAGTACACCGGGTGGGTAAGAAACGCGATGGTGCTGTTGCCCAGTTGTCGTGCCGTCTGGCAGTGGGTGGAGGAATAGTCGATTTGCCTGTGCGACGGATCGTTGAACGGGTAGTTCTTTGACCCGAAGCCATTCCTTCGCTGGAAGGCTTCTTCATTGTAGATTTCAGGCCACGGGACCGGGTAACCAGGCGCCCCCTCTGCTTCGACCGCTTTGGCGAACGCCTTGATGTCGCAACTGAGTTGGCTCATATCGAGCACGAACGGCGCCCACCAGAAAGAGTTCACCCGGAGATGATCGTCCGCCGGCACATGCCGCACAAGCGGATGATCCTTCAATAAGGCGGTCAGGAGCTGGCCGTTGCGGATACGCTGCTCCAGCGCGCCAGCTTTAAAGCGCGCCAGCTCCCTGATGCCGATCGCGGATTGGATTTCTGTCATCCGATAGTTGAAGCCGACCCGCGTGTGGATATATGGGAGCTTCTGCGAGATCTCGAACAAGCCCAGCCTCTTCTCGACGTCATAGCCATGATCCCGGAAAGACCGGCATTTCCAGGCCAGATCCTCCGAGTTGACGTACACCGCCCCACCTTCGCCGCCGGTGGTGATGTGCTTGCTCTGGCAGAAGCTGAAACATCCGGCGTCACCGATGGTGCCCAGATACGAGCCGTTGTATTTGGCGCCCAAAGCTTGCGCGCAGTCTTCAATCACCTTCAGCTTGTGTTTTCGCGCAATGGCCATGATGGCCCCCATGTCGGTGGGTACGCCAAAGGTGTGAACGACGACGATGGCCTTGGTTCTTTCACTGATCTTGCTCTCTACCGACTTCGGGTCCAGCGTGTGCGTGTGATCGACATCTGCGAAGACGGGAAGAGCTCCGGCCTGGAGAATGGAGAAGGCGGTGGCAATGAAGGTGTAGGACTGGCAAATGACTTCGTCACCGGGGCCGATGTCCAGCGCGGCAAACGCCGTATGCAATGCCGAGGTTCCATTCGTCGTTGTCACCATATAGCCGCCCCCCATGTAGGCGGCCAATTCCTTCTCAAATGCCATCCCGCGCTTGCCGGTCCAATAGTTGATCTCGCCGGTTTTGAGGATGGTCTCGATGTCCTCCAGCACGGAGATGTCGAGGCTGGGCCAGGCGGGCAGCGCTTCAGTGATCAATGCGTTTCCGCCGAGGATTGCAAGTTTAGACATGATTGTTCACTCAGATGTTTGATGCTAGCCAACGGGACAGGGAGCAGATGGTGAGAGCGGGGTTGGCAATCCCGAGACGAGGAAAAGCTCCTGGGCCGACCGCATAGACGCCGGGCAGGGCGGTCACCTCCAGGGAGTCGGCCAGGGCAATCTCCCCCGTGCCGCCGATCGGGTGGGTGCAGCTTTCATGCTCGTAAGAGCCATAGGGGAAGGCGAAACGCGCGTAGACGTTGGATCGCTCGGAGGAGCCCAACCCTTCAAGCGCCAGTCCCAATGTCGAGACTTCTTTGGATCCGAAGAAGGCGCCTGACCGCTCGGCAAGCGTGTCGAATAGAGGGGCCAAGTCCGCGCTCAACTGTTCGCAAGCAAATTCGACAATCTGCCGGCCAAGGCGGTTGTAGTTGTCAATGACGGCATCCGAATGATGCGACTCGATTTCAAGCGATGATTGCTCGCGACCGACATGACAGTGCAGCTGGCTGAAAGCGCCGAGCTGGGGATTTTGCTCCATCACTGCCATAAGCAATAACAACCTGTCTCCGCTGTCGAGGTTGGGGCGTTCCACCACAAAAATGTTGGCGTTCAGATCGTGCTGTTTGGCGAAGCCATGCCACAGCATTTCATGCCTGAAATCGGCGACGCGCTTGCCGAAACGTGTCTTGACTGCGATGCCGATGCAATAGTGATCCGTCACATGGGCCGTCGTCGATCTGCCCAGCGATGTTGAAATGATTCTGTTATTGATGATGGCAGACGCAGACAGAACGCATTTGTCGAAGGACTCCTGATCGACGGTGCGCCCCATTCCATCGATCAGCCGAAATCCATGGGTTCTGTTTTCCACCTTGGCAATGGTGGCCTTTTTTATCCGAATCATGCCGTCTCGAATGAAGGGCTCAAGGTGGTACAGGGGACTGTACGACGAGAATGCACCGCTCTCTGTGACAACTGCGGCCTGCGGCACATGAAGCAGCGGCATGCCGATCGGCTGCCGTTGAGTCATTTCAGGGAATTCTCTTGTGAATTCCTCCTGCAGCTGACGATACAGACCGTCGGGCCCGCTGAGACGTTCCTGCCACGCCGCAGGCCAACTTTCAAGTGCTGACGGCTCAATCGGCAGCATCACGCCGTGGTAGCACAAAGAGCGACCGCCCAAACGCTCGTTGATTCCACCGATGGCCCAACGCTCGTCCGCCGTCCAATGAACCTTCTTTTCATCCCCTTCCAGCACGCGGGCATCGAAATGCACGTGCTTCTTGCGCAGGTCCGGTCCTGCGTCATAAATCACGATCTCGTTTCCGCGCGCCGCAGAATGAACGGCAAACTCGAGGCCCGAAAGCCCCCCTCCGATAACGCAATACTTTGGCATATTCTCCCTCGGCTAGATTCAGTTTCTATCTAGGTAAAATAAAGAGACAAGACCCAATAAGCCAACCCCCGTAGAAATGAGAAGGGTGCCGCCTACGTCGAAGAAATACGTCCCCAGGAAGTAGATGGCGGATGAGGCAGAGGAGGAGACGAAGAACGAAATAGAAAGCAGGGAGCCACCGATGCCCGGTCTGTTTTCCGCCAGGGATTGCAGGAAACCGATGGGAATGCTGATCAGGCAAGCCGCGCCAAGCGCAAGCAAAGGGATCAACAGGTAGATGTGGATGACCTCCTGCGCGAACGAAAGCAACAGCGTGGCAAGCGAGAAGATGACGGCGCCGACGATGATGGCGGTAGAGGCTTTCTTCTTTTGTGCAACCGCCGACCAGAAGAAGATGAAGACCACTTCGAACACCGCGATGCCGGCCTCGAATGTCCCGATGTTCGAATAATCACCCCCCGCCTGGTCGACGATGAAAAATGGTGCGGTCGCGTCCAGCGTGAACAGCATGTTGGTGATCAGGGAGACGCTCACCAGCTTGAGAAGGTTTTTTGTATTGAATATCTGAGAAATCGGCTCCGAGGAGTGGGCCGACCTGCAGTCAGGATCAATCGTCTTTTCCCTGAGATACAACAAGAAAATCAGACTTCCCATCACACCCGAAAACAGCCAGATGAAGATCAACTGTTCCTTCTGAAGGGCCAGCAATCCAATCAAGCCAAGCGTCAGCACGTATCCCATTGAATAGGTAGAGCGCAACGCGGCGTTTTCATGGTCAACGTTGCTTCTTCGGTCAGCACGCCGTCTGGCGGCCGCATACCCGAAAATCAATGAGTTAAGAACGCAAAAAACGGGGAGAAGCAGGCAGGTTGCAAGGAAATACGTGAACCGATTGGGCCAGGCATAGACCGACAGATTGCCTATGAAGCCGCAGGCGCTGCAAATGAGGATGTACTTGACGAAGCTGCCGTCCTTGTCCGACTTCATTCCGAAGTAGACGCTGACCAAGGTGATCATCAGGCCAGAGAAGAAGATCACCAGGCTGTAGTAGGTATCGGGCACCCCGATGACATCCACGCCAAAGATATTCTTATACGGATTGATGGCCGCGTTGGCGCCGGAAAATAGCAGCATTGCAAACAGCTGCCGGTTGAGCAACGAAGACTTGGGCGAATCGGCCCCGCCGAATGACTGGAGGATATTGAACATGGCCGTCAGCTCCGCACGGCAGTGACGAGGCCGGAGAGGCGGTGAATGCGCGGCGCAGCCTGGGAGTCCGCTCCGGAGGGGCGGATGGGCCGGCCGGGTGGCTCTCCGCTTGCCTGCATTACTGTCATGTTTGACAGTTGCACAAAGCCATTAGTCCTAGGTTCCATTTCAGCACCTCCCTTAGTGTTATCTCGATGTTGCTATTAAAACCAATGGAATGCCAATATACCTTGTGTTGCAGTCCAATGTAGTACCAATTTTCGGTGGACGGTGGGGCGAGCCGGCTTCGGCCCTGACCCCCTTCGAGGGGTGAACAGCCGACGGGTCGGTCCTGCACAAGCTGCCGGCTTCACGACCTGGCCTTCGATGGCCGGGGAGCAGGGGAAACGGTGGCACCGAGGGCGGTCGTGCTCGCGCCGCAAGCGCAGCCGGCCTTGGGAAGGCAGCAATGCCGGACTTCGAGATCCGGTTCAACTCGGCCTGACTGACGGAGTGCAGACCGTTGCCGGATGTCTGCTCTGCAGCGCTGAAGCAAGTGGCGCGATTGCCGGTTGCAGTACCAGCCCCCGAAGTGCGAGTGCATGACTTGCTGAGCGCTACTACATCGCTACCGCAGACCGCTGCGCAGCGATCACGGTCTTTACCTGGCGAGGAGCACCAGCGCAGCTCCTCGCCCTGTGTACAGCGAGGCCAGCCCCAGCGTATGCAGCAGCTGCGGCGCTTGGGGCGCATGCAGTCAGATCGGGCGCGTGCTCTCGTCGGTTCTGAAGGGCCGGCGTGCATCAATGCCGAACGCATTGCCGCGCTCGGGCAGCGCCGGCCACTCTCGCGGACGGCGACCCGGTTCACTGCGGACCGCAGCGGCGGGAGCCGGGCAGACCGGCCGAACGCAGGGACCGACCCACGCCCACCGGCGCAGCCGGGTCATGCGCAGCCGGGTCGCTTCCGTGGCAGGCGTGTCAGCAGCAGCGCCGCCAGGCCTATCGCCATGAGCCAAGTGGCGCGGACTTCCGGGATCGCACTCACCCAGACGTCGACATGACGGGCGCCATACAGCGCGTCGACACGGTATTGCGCGGGGTCCAAGTTGTACTCGAGCGAGCTGAATGGCCCTGACACACCGTCCTCGGCAGCGAGGATGCGGTAGGTGCCGGCCGCTGTCTCCGGGTCTCCGAACGCCAGGCGCAGCAGACCTGCCAGTTCGACGCCGCGGGAGACCTCCACGACGTCGAAGCTCGTGCGGTTCGCCACGTCCACCAACAACACCCCGGAGGTGAAGCTGGCCCGCTCGCCTGCCAGCTGCGCCACGCCGACTTCGCCCCGCAGGCCCGCTCCGAACACGCTGCCGCTGGCTGAATACGAAGCTGCGGGCGACGAGCCGGCCTGCCAGCCACGTCTCGGCGTCGTACTGCGTGAAGTCCCCCTGCATTTGCAGGGTGCTGCCCGCGCCGACGTCCAGTGCGCCGTACTGCGACAGGGCGGCCACCTCGAGCGTCGCGCCGTCCAGCACACTGAGGCTGCGGAAGTTGCTGACGAGCGTGGCGAGCAGGGGGCGCTCCTCGCCGTATCCGAACAGCCGGGCATCGGGTCCTTGCAGGACGATGTGCGCGGCGTTGCGAAGCCGCGGTGCGGTGCCCCACGCGTAGTTGATCAGCAGGGTGCCATCCCGGATGACGTACTGGCCCCCTTCCAGCGTGCCGCTTCTGGCGTTCATCTGCGGCAAGTGGGACAGGTGAAGCTCCGATCGCTCCACTTCAAAGCGACCGGGGTTGTTGACACTGTCGACGAACAGGCCCCCGGTATCGGCCAGGCGCACCGTGCCCCAAGTCCACCAGCCGGGCAATGCCGCTGCGTCCGGCGCCCTGCTTGAGGTAGTGGCCGCGGTTCTCGACCAGTGCGATGTCGATGCGGACGATGCCCGGGTCGCCGGGCGCGCCCGGCGGCGTCTCCTTGTGGTCGTGGAAGACGGCGCCGGGGTCCACCACGATGGCGCCAGGTCCAGTCAACGACGCGGCGCCGTCCCAGTGCGCCTCTCCCTTGAAGACATGGATGGCCGCGACCTGCTTGGTGCGGACAGGGTTGCCCGAGGCATCGAATGCGCCCGTGTAGCCCGTCAGGTCGGCCCGATTCCGCACGGTCACTGTGCCGTGCGCGCGCAGATGGGCATTGCGCCATTGGAGGGAATCCACCGTCAGGTCGCCGCCCACATCGACGGCTGCTTCCCGGAAATCGTCCAGGTTGCCCCCTTCCCCAATGCGCAGGGTGCCGATGTGCATCGACCCTGCATGGTGCAGCCTGGCACCGTGCGCCACCACCACAGGCCTGGCCCGGTGCGGTGGGCGCCATCGCTGAAGCGAGCCGAAGCGCCTTGCTCGATCATCAGCGATCCCCGGTTGTGCACGCCTGCCTGCCTGAACTCCATCGGGCCGGCCTGCGGGCCGTCTGGTTCAGCACCGCGGCTCCACAGGCTGAGCACCGCGCCATGGCCGATGTTCTACTGGCCTGTGCTCGTCAAGCTCGGGCCGTGCCGGGCGACACATCGTCGCGGGTGACGACGGAAAAACTGCCACCGTCCGCGATGTTGACCAAGCCCGCCTGGATCAGGCGCGCGTTGTCCCCGGCGAGTCCGCCACGAGCGACCGAGAGCAGGCCGTGGTTGATCCACTCGACTCCCTGTGCGACGAAGAAGCTGGCGCCTTGCGCGTGTGCATCCAAGAAGCCTTCATTGTGAAAGCGCGAACCGCTGCCCGAGAACACGAGCTGTGCGCTCCTGGCCACGGTGCGGCTGCCCTTGGCCAGGGTGAGGCGGCCGCCGGTGCTTTCCAGAAACCCGGTCAGGCGAGCCGTTCCCTGCACGGTGAGTGAAGGTGCTGCGGCTTCCTCGCCTGTGCCGCTGACCAAGGTGCTGGCGGACCACTCCAGCGTCGATGGCGACAAGGTGCCGGTGCCCGACAGGCTGCCCCCTTGCAGGCGCAACCCTCCCAGGGAAGAGCCGGCGCCTTGGAGGTCGAGTGAACCGCCACTCAGCGTGAGGATGCCGTCGCCGCGCACCGAGCGCGCGCTGAAGCTGCCATGGCGCAGCGTCGTGTCGAAAGGGCCCGAGCACTACATCGGTCCAGCGCGACTGCGGCATGCCCGAGGACCAGTTCTCTGGCCGCTCCCAGAAGGGCTGCTGCTCGCTGGCCTGCCCGGTCCACCTGGTCTCGGACGGGGAGGCGTCAGCGGTCGCGAGCGAGGCGAGGGCTGCCAGGGACAGCGCCACACCTGCTTCAAGCGGGCGCAGGGAAACCGAGGTTGTTGCATTCATGCGAAGCTCCTGTTTGCCCCATGGCCTGGCCCTCCTAGGAAGCGGCCGCATGTCGCCATGACGGCGGTGCGTCGCGGTCGAACAGTGGTGCGACCCATGGCGAGCCAGATGGCCGACCACGGCAACTGCCTTTGACGTGAGACGGGGCGTTCGTCGGCTGAGAGACAGCCACGTTCAACGCGCCCAGCGCGTGCCTGGCCCCTCGAAGTTGGGGGACGCTGGTCTTCGCAGCGCGACCGGCGCCCGCCCTTGCATGTCGCACCGGGCGACGGCGCGCTTGGCCGCCCTTGGCTCCGCCCGACACCGCCCTTGAGCAGCGCCTGGCAGGCGCGTGACGCCTGCCGCGCAAGGGGGCCACGGCCCGCGCGCAAGGGATGCCGGCATGGCGGCACTCGGGTATCGTCACGGCACACCGCGCATGCGGTGGCTCGGCTTCCACCGCGTCGCTGTGCCCGGACGCCGCCTCGGCGGCGCCGCACCGGCTGGCGTTCACTCGTGAAGGAGACCGCAATGCTTTGCTTTTCTCGTTGTTTGGCGGGCCTCGCGCTCATGCCGGCCTTCGCACAGGGCGTGCCGATCGTCCTGCCGCCCGATCCTCCCATGGGCACCGTGTACTGGCTGTCGCTGCCGGGCACTGACCGGGTGGCGCAACCCCATCTCCGCGGAGACGTGCTCGAAGACGAAGTCCATCCTGTGTCTTATGGCTATTGCCCTGTGGGTGGAGGCGGCTCCTGCTATCACGTCACGGGCTGGTTGCAGCAACGGGTGGTGCGCTCCCACGTCGACCGGACAATCGACTTCCACTGGCGCTTCCAGCTCGGTGTGGTGCCGCCGAGCGAGGAGCCGCACTGGGGCAGTGTGGCTGACGCGGCGTCGTTCGTCTCGATCCGATCCGCCTTCGACCCACGTTTCCGCTATGACGCCAATTGGCTGGCCGACGAAGGCGGCAGGCCCCACCGGAGTCTGAACATCATTGGCGATGTCGCCATGTACGAATGGCTGAGGCATGGAGACATGCGGCTGCCGGTCGAGGCTCACCTCGGGCTGGGGTCTTCGGCTTGGTTTGTTCTGGACACCGACGCCCCGGCCTACGCGAGGACCGCATGGGTGACGGTGGACTCGACGAGCGTCTATGACCAGGCGGGCGACAACGGGATGACGGCCTTTGCTCCTGCCGTCCCTGAGCCGGCGACCTTGGCCCTGGCAGCCAGTGGGCTCGCGCTGCTGGGCCTGCGGTCTGCCCGTTGCGGCACACGCAGCCGGCATCTCGGGTCACCGGGGGGCCGGCCCCGCGCAGCACGGCCGAGCAGGCCGCCTGAGGCAGCCTGACAGGGCGGGCGGTCGACGAGCAGGAGGCAGGGCGGCGGCGGTCCCATCTGCGCAGGGAAGCCCGCGCCTATTGCAGGTGCGGTAGGTCCACGACTTTGTCTTCCGGCGCCATTCGACGGTGCAGCCGCACCGCCGGCATCCTGGCGATGCTGTTCAGCGGAGCGAGCAGGCAGGATGCGGCCCGTGCTGCCGCGGGGAGGCGCCTTGTTGTGCTTCACGCACTTCTATCAGAGCGGGGGGGCTCCAGCGCAGGCTCCCTCGGCAAGCGCTGTTCTGCCAGCCTCTCGTTGCGGCGTCCGCTGCCAGTCGGCGCCGCCATCGGCGACGCACGGCGCCGGCATCACCTTGATGTCCGGCTCCAGTGACGCCATGACCAAGGGCCTTGGCCGGGAAGGCGCTCGGGCGGGGGCCGACCCGGCGGCACTGCGGACGCGATCAAGTCCGCTCGGTCGGCGTCTTCGCCGCTTGCCTGCGGACGCGGCAGAACCCAAGGGCGCCCAGGCCGAGCGCCAGAAGACCGTAGGTCGAGGGCTCCGGCACCGGAGGGGGCGTCGTGTCCGGCCACGGTGCCGCGCCGGCGTAGCTGACCAAGTTCAGTCCCAGGCTGATGTCCAACTCCTTTCCCAAGGGGTTGGACACGAAGGAGGACAGCGTCACCGAACGCTCCAACGTCTCTGCAAAGCTGTCCCGCGTCGTGTGCAGCGATTCAGCTTCCATCGAGCCGCCGCCGGAGGGCATGTCCGGGTCGACCGGGATGTAGGTCTGGAGGTACGCCGTGGCACCTGCCTGAGTGACGTCGCTGCCCAGCAAGCCAGCGTCGGAGACGCGCATGACGAGCTCGAAGCTCACCAGCAACTGCGTATTGGGCTTGAGGACGACACCCATGGTGCTGCTCGGCCCCAGTCGTACGCCAGCGAGTCGGTGGACACGGAAGCTTTCGTGATGCCTCGACCAGTCGCATGGGCCGCGGTCCAGGCGCAGCAGGACCGGCGTGGGTTACGAAGTGGGCGCACATTGACGGATGCGCCCGGCCACCTCGAACGGGACTGGGCTGCCGCCTCGGTGGGTGCTGCCGGCGCGATCTCACGAACCGGGGGGCTTGTCGGCAGATGCCGGCTTGCCGCCCCTGCTCGCATCGGGTGCTGAATAGGAAAAAGGTGTTCTTTCGATGAAAAGCGTTTCCCTTGACGGCACCCCTTGAGCCGTACCAGCGTCAGGGGAGGGAAGTGCGCCAACCAGGAAGATGGTGGACAGGAGGAAGAGCCGGTTCGGCGATGAACGGATCGCTGGCTTGCTGAAGCAGGTGGAGGCGGGGACGGCTGTGGCCGACATCTGCCGCAAGGGCGGTGTTGAGCGATGCGCCGTTGTGCAGGTGGCGGTGGACGTTCTGCGGTAGGGGCGTGCCTGATGTCCGGGCGTGCCTGATGCACCGCCACCACGGGAGCGGAAGGCGCCGAACGCCACGCTCGGGAAGCGGCTGGCCGAGGCACCTGGACAGGCACCCGCTGAAGGGCATGCCCGGGTCGGCCCCAGCAGGACGAGATCAGTGCGAATGCCGCCCTGCTGGCGGCTGGCCAGGCTCCGTCAGGCTGCAGCTCAAGGCCCCGGCACCGAGTGTGGAGCACGTGCAACGCCTGGCTTTGAACGAAGCGCCGGAACGCTGTCGTCGCACTTGCCTGACCCACGGAGCAGGCACAATCACGCCCCAGCATCGGGCCGCAGGGGACGATGGGCAGTCAGAAAAATGAGCTTCTGAGGGAAGAGGAATGCGAATCGCGGCACTGGATGACGATCCGTCGCAGCTGGATCTGGTGCAACGCTCCGTGCGCTCTGCAGGGCACGAATGCGTGATGTTCGATCGCGGTGAAGGCCTGTTGCACGCGCTGCGCCGCGAGACCTTCGACCTGCTGGTGGTCGACTGGCAACTGCCCGACATTGCCGGCATCGACGTGGTCAAGTGGGTGCGTACCCGCTGCGAACATCCCATGCCCATCCTGTTCCTGACGAACCGGGGCGACGAGCGCGACATCGTCGAGGGCCTCAGCTGCGGTGCCGACGACTACATGGTCAAGCCCACCCGTGTCTTCGAACTGGTGGCCCGCGTGAAGGCGCTGCTGCGGCGCAGCTACCCGGAACACGAGCGCCGGATGCTGCAGTACGGTGGCTATCGCTTCGACACCGTTGCCCAGACCGTGGAGTTCGAAGGCCAGCCCATCGGCCTGAAGCAGAAGGAGTTCGCCCTGGCTTGCTGCCTCTTCGGTCAGCGCGGGCGGCTGCTGTCACGGGCGTATCTCGAGGAACAGGTCTGGGGGCGGGCCGCGGAGATCTCGTCCCGCACCCTGGATACGCACATCTCGTCGCTGCGGTCCAAGCTGAACCTGCGGCCGGAGCGCGGCTACCGCCTCAGTGCGGTGTATGGCCAAGGCTACCGGCTCGAGGCCCTGGAAGAACTGGAACCACCCCACACCGCTGCCGCCCCCCTGCTGCAGGGGGAGGCGCCGTGAAGCGGCCGCGGCATTGCCGCCGAGGCTGCCTGCTGCTGGCCGCCGCCTGCTTGTGGCCCGCGGCAGGCCGGCCCGCCGAGCCGCTGGTGCCCTACGTGGTGCAGCCGGGTGACTCGCTGTACGGGGTGGCCGAGCGCCTGCTTGACGAACCGGCCGACTGGCCGCTGCTGGCACGGCTGAACCAGGTGCGCGATCCGCGCCGCCTGAGCCCCGGCCAGCAGTTGTGGTTGCCGGCCAGCCGGCTGGTGGGCGAGCCCGGGACAGCCCTGGTTCTGCAGGTGCGTGGCAGCGCCCAGGTGGCCAGCGGGCCGCAGGCGGTCGCACGCGCGTTGGCCCCGGGCGAGGCGTTGAAGGAAGGGGCCTCGCTCGACGTCGCGGCTGGCGGCGGCGTCGTGCTGCGGCTGGCGGACGGCTCACTGGTGAGCGTGTCGGGCGGCTCGCGCGTCCTGCTCCATCGCCTGCGGACGGCCGGCGCCGACCGGCGCGGGCTGTACCTGATACGGCTGGATGGCGGGCGGGTGGATTCCAGCGTCGCACCGCAGCGCCCGGGCTCGCGCTTCCAGGTTCGCACGCCGCTGGCAGTGGCCGGGGTGCGCGGCACGCGTTTTGGGGTGGCGATGGATGCCCGCACAGGCCGGGCGTGGTCCGAGGTGGTCGAGGGCCAAGTGGCAGTCGCCGACACGGCCCGGGGGCAGGAAGTCGCGGTTGCCGCGGGGCAGGCGGCACTGGTCGTGGCCGGTGGAGCACGGCCTCGGGTGCGGCCGCTCCTGCCCGCGCCTGAGGCCGCCACGGCCGCGTCCGTGGTGGAGCGCTGGCCGCTCAGCATGGAGCTGGTGCCGGTCGCCGGCGCAGTGCGCTACCGGGCCCAGCTCGCCACCGACGCATCGCTGGCCGATGTGAGGTATGAGTCGTTCACTGACCAGGCCCGCCTGGTGCTGCCCGGCGGCGTGGCCGACGGGCACTACCTGCTCAGCGTGCGCGCGGTGGATGCAGAGGGCATCCAGGGCCAGGAGCTGCGCATGCCGCTGCGCGTCAAGACGACGCCGGTGCCGCCGCTGGTGCAGTCTCCCCGCCCGGGGCAAACCTTCGGGCCCGGCGACATCGAGTTGCGCTGCACGGAGGTGGCGGGGGGCGAGGGCTACCGGCTGCAGCTGTTCGACACTGCCCACCCTGGCACGCCGGTGCTCGAGCGCACCGAGCCAGCGCGCTGCCTCTTCAACTTGAGCGGCCTGGCGCCCGGCCACTACCGCTGGCGCGTCGCCACCGTGGCGCAGGACCACGGGGGAGCCCAAGACCAGGGCCCGTTCAGTGACAGCGCCGCCTTCGTGGTCCTGCCGCTGCCACCGGTGCCGCAGCCCGAGGTGCGCCTGGAGGAGGGCGTGTCGCTGTACTGGACGCCTCGGCCAGGTGAGCGCTACCAGGTGCAGCTGGCCCGAGACGACGGCTTTCGGGAACCCCTGCAGGACTTGACGCTGGATGCACCGCCCGCCCGCTTTCACTTGAAGGCGGGTTGCCAGCCCCATTACCTGCGCATGCGCACGACCGATGAGCACGGGCTCAGTTCACCGTTCTCGGCGACCCGGCGGGTGGCAGCGCAGGCCAGTGTGTGCACCGCGGACGGGACCGTGGTCGAGGTCGAGGGAGGCCGGCCACTGGAGTCCGGAGTCCGGTGAAGTTGCCCCAAGGTTTCGGACGGTTCATGGCGGGCCGGCCCCCGCGCGGGCGCGCAGTGCCGCGGCGGTGGAGCGGGCTCTGGCTGGCGTTGCTGGTGGTGGTGGCGGCCGGCTGGGGCTACCTGCAGCCCAGCAGCCGGGTGGAGAAGGCCTTGCTGGACCACCTTCTCGCCTCCGCCCAGCAGCGCCCGGCGCCCACCGATGTGGTCATCGTCGCGATCGATGACCGCAGCCTGGCCCGGCTCGGCCGCTGGCCCTGGCCGCGAAGCCGGCATGCCGAGCTGCTTGACCGGCTGCGGTCGGCCGGCGCAAAAGCGGTCGGCCTCGACCTCATCCTGGCCGAGCCGGACCATGAGCAGCCGCAGAACGACCAGCGGCTGGCGGAGGCGATGCGCCGTCACGGCCGCGTCGTGCTGCCGCTACACGCCCATTCGCTGCAAGCGCAGACGCTGGAGCCGGCGCTGCCCGCGGCACCGCTGCTGGCCGCCGCCCGGGCCACGGGGCATGCCCACATGGAGCTCGACAGTGACGGCATTGCGCGCGGTGTGTTCCTGCAGGAAGGGGTGGACGGCCGCTGGTGGGACCATTGGTCGCTCGCGCTGCTGAAGGCGGGGGGTGACCGGCCGCGGCTGCGCACCGTGCCCGAGGGCAGGGCTGATTCCGGCGACGTGTCCGCGCAGGCGGGCTCGGGCGCCTGGCTGCGCAGCCACCCTGTCCTGATCCCTTTTGCCGGTCCACCGGGCCATTTCACCCGCCTTTCCTATGCCGACGTGCTGGCTGGCACGGTGCCCACCGACGCCTTGCGGGACAAGTACGTGCTCATCGGCATGACGGCCGCCGGCCTGGGCGACGCCTACCTGACGCCGGCCGCGAGCGAGGACAGCTTGATGCCGGGCGTGGAGGTGTCGGCCCACATCTTCGATGCCTTGCGCAGCGGCATCGAGCTGCGCCCGGCGCTGGGCTGGGAGAACTCGCTCTTTTGCGCGATACCGGTCGCGTTGGCCCTGCTGGCCATGTGCCAGCTGGCGCCGCGCAGCGCACTGGCCGCGGTGGCGGGCCTGCTGGTGGTGGTCTACGGGGCGGCCTGGCTGGCCATGCGCCACGGGGTGGTGTTTGCGCCGCTGGCGGCGCTTGGCACCCTGGTGGCGGCCTATCCGCTATGGAGCCGCTGGCGGCTCGAGAGTGCGCTGCGTTACCTGAGCGAGGAGTTCCGCCGCATGCAGCTCGACGAGCCGCTGCTCGGCGCGGTGCGGCCGTCGGGTGCCAGCGGGGGCGACCTGCTGGGCCAGCGCATGGCGGACCTGAGCGCCGGCGTGAACCAGTTGCGCGGCCTGCTGCAGTTCGTGCACGACAGCCTGGACAGCCTGCCCGATCCCGTGCTCGTGCTCGACGTCGGCGGCCGCGTGCTGCTGGTCAATGGCGCTGCCGTGCGCTACTTCCGGGAAGAATCCGCCGGCCTGCTGCGACAACCGGTGGAGGGCCTGCTGGCGCGGCGCGGCCTCACCGAGGACGGCCGGCCCTTCCTGTCATGGCAGGCCGCTCTGGCGAGCGCCACCGAGGTCCATGCCCGCGACGACGAGGGACGCGAGTGGCTGCTCAAGGTGGCCCACCGCGGCGGCTCGCCCGCCTCCGGCGGCTGCCTGCTCAGCCTCACCGACGTCTCCTCGGTGCACCAGGTCCAGCGGCAGCGTGAGGAAGCCCTGCGCTTCATCTCGCATGACATGCGGGCGCCGCAGTCGGCCATCCTCACCCTGGTCGAGCTGCATCGCCTGTCGGAGGGCCGGCTGCCTCCGATCTTCGACCGCATCTCGTCGCATGCACGACGGACCCTTGCCCTGGCAGATGACTTCGTGCACCTGGCGCGCGCGCAGTCCGACGCCTACCGCATCGAGGCGGTCAACCTGGCCGACATCCTGCTCGATGCGGCCGACCGCCTCTGGGACCATGCCCGTGCCCGCAAGGTGCGCATTGCCACTGAGGTGGGCGACCAGGAGGCCGGTGTCCTCGCCGACCGGGAGCTGCTGACGCGGGCAGTGGCCAACCTCATCGACAACGCCATCAAGTACGGCCCCGAGGGCGGAACCGTCAGCTGCCGCCTGGCACGCGATGGCGCCGGTTGGGTGCTGGCCATTGCCGATGAAGGCCCGGGCATCGCCCGTGACCTGCAGGCGGGCCTGTTCCAGCAGTTCAAGCGCCTGGGGCCCGACACGCGCACTTCCGGGGCCGGGCTCGGGCTCGCCTTTGTGCAGGCGGTCATGCTGCGCCATCGCGGCAGCGTCTCGCTCAAGAGCCAGGCGCAGGCGGGGGCCGAGTTCCACCTCTGGCTGCCCGCCGAGCCGTGACGGTGCGCTCGCGGTGAGCGCTCGCTGCGCGCGACCCCTGTCGCGCGGCGCCCCACGGGCGTCTGCCAGCCCGCGACTGTCAACGATTGTCAATTCGATGGTCGTGTCCTGACCGTCCCCCTAGAGTGCCGACCGGTAGACAGCAGGGGAGGGCCGCGGGCGCCGCCTCGCTGCCTGTTTTCTTCTGGCGCGTGCGGGTCGGCATGCGGCGTGGGGCGCTCGGCGCGCGCCCGAGCGCGCGTCTCATTTCACGGCCGCACCCTCGGGCGCGGCGCATCAACGGTTGGTTCCGGAGCTGTCATCGGCTCCGCTTGGCAAGAGTAGAAGCACATGTGGTACGAGGGAAGGTCGGCTCAGGCGCGGCGCATCGTCAGCGCCTTTCTCAAGGCGGTTTCGCGCGTCGGTGGCAAGGCGATCGCCACCGCGGCAGTGGCCTGCCTGGGGGCCACCGCGGCGCAGGCGCAGCTGATCATTTCCGATCTGCCGGACTCGCCTGATCCGGTGCCTGCAGGGGGCATGGTGACCTACACCGTGCGCGTGGCCGAGACCAACGGCACGCCGCTGTCCGACGGCAGCTTCCGCTTCAGCATCCCAGCCAATGGCATCTACGCCGGCTCCGCAGCACTGCCGGCGGGCGTCTCTTGCACCGGCATGGCGGCTGGCCAGCCCGGCCCCGGCCTGTTGACCTGCTCGGGCATCTCGATGGCGGCCAACGAGACGGTCCAGGTGCCGCTGCGCGTGCGCTCCGTCGCGCAGGGCACCTTGTCCGTGACCGCAACGCCGTCGCCTGGCGGCTCGGCGCAGACCGAGCTGACCACCGTCAACGCTGGTGCGGACCTGGCCCTGTCGCTCAGCGGCCCGGCCACCGCACCGGCCGGTAGCACCCAGACGCTGCAGTTCACGGTGACGAACAACGGTCCCGACGCCTCGCCCGGCTCGGTGCTCAGCTACAGCGTGCCACCGGGCTTCTCGCCGACCTCCACGCCGCCCGGCTGCTCCCTGTCGGGTTCGGTGCTCAGCTGCAGCCTGGGCAGCATCGCCGTCGGCGGCTCGCGTGCGGTCTCGCTGACCGGTGTCATCGGTGCCGGGGGCGGCTCCACCGTCACGCATGCGGCCGATGTCGCTGCGGGCGGCGGCGTTGCGGACGGCGTGTCGGACAACAACACCGCGAGCTTCAACACCGCCGTCACGGCGGGCAGCGCCGTCTCGATCGGCAAGACAAAGTCGGTGGCCGACCCGGTCTTCACCGGCACGCGCTTCAACTTTGTCCTCCACCCCCGGTATAGCGGCGACTATCCGGTGGGGGCACAGGTGCAAGACAACCTGCCGGCGCCGTTCTGCTATGCCGGCAGCAGCACCAGCTTCTCCAGCAACGGCTGGAGCTGCACGGCGACCAGCAGCTGCCCCTCGGCCGGGCCCTCGGTGTCCTGCACCCAGGACGGCGCGGGCGTGGCGGGCGCCAATGTGTCGATGGGCCAGATCGTCATTCCGGTGCAGGCCATCTCGACCGGCCCGGGCGTGATCAACACGGCAACCATCACGGCGCCCGGCGCCACCTCGGCCAACGGCTCGGTCGCCACCACGGTGGCCGACCCGCTGTCCGACCTGCGCGCCAACAAGAGCAGGAGCTGGCCGCAGTCGGCCGTGCCGCTGAACCAGCCCTTCAACTATTCGGTGTCGACCACCAACCTCGGGCCGACTGCCTTCCCCGCAAGCGGCGTCATCACCCTGACCGACACGGTGCCCGCCGGCCTGCAGGTCAACAGCGTGTCGCCGCCGGCCGGCTTCAGCTGCAGCTCCAGCGGCGGTGCGTCCTATCCGCAGGCGGGCCCGGTCACCATCGTCTGCACCAGCAGCGGCGTGACGCTGGGCGTGAACGCCACCACGCCTGCCATCACCCTCAATGCACAGGCGACGGTCGCGGGTGCGGTGCTGACCAACCAGGTGTGCAACTCGTCCACCGGTGGTCCGGTGGACAACCAGGCAGCCAACGACTGCGCCTCGGTCAGCGTCACGCCCCAGGACATGGCGGAGCAGGCGCAGCTCTCCACGCTCAAGCGCGTGCTGGGCATCGGCGACTCGGCGCTCAACCGGCAGCTGGCCGGGCAGCCGGTCACCTGGGAGATCGAAGTCGTGAACGCAGGGCCGGCCACGGCCACCGACGTCGCAGTGACCGACGTGTTCAACAACGTCTACAACGCTGCCCCGGGTGACTACAGCCTGGCCACCGTGCCCGGGGCCGCCACCTTCGGCAGCTGCGCGCTTGCCGCCGGGGCCAGCAACGTTTCCCTGAGCAACTGCCGCATCGCCAGCCTGCCGGTCTGCACCGCGGCTGTCGACTGCCCGCGCATCCGGGTGACGGTGCGCCATTTCGGCAACGGCACCACGGCGTCGAACGACTTCCAGGTCAACAACACCGCCTTCGCCCTGGCACAGGACCAGGGCGACGGCAACCTGTCGAACAACACCTCGCCGACCGCCACCGCCTACTTCCTGGCGCGCGCCGATGTCACGGTGACGAAGGCCGACAACCCGGACCCTGTGCCGGCCGGCCAGCAGCTCACCTACACCATCACGGCGAGCAACCCGGCTGCCACGAGCGCCAGCACCGCCTTCGACGTGACGATCAACGACACGCTGCCCGAAGGCCTGGTCTTCCTCTCGGCCACGCCGAGTGGTGCCGGCAGCTGTTCCCAGACCCCGGGCGTTGGCGCCACCACCACGGCGGCCAACAAGACGCTGTTGTGCACCTGGCCCTCGATCTCGCGGGGCGGACAGCAGACGGTGAGCGTGCGCGTGCGTCCGCTGGCCGCGCTGAGCACCGCCGGTGGCGGCAGCGGCAGCATCACCAACAGCGTGACGGTGAGCACGAGCACGCCGGAGGTGGCGGGCGGTGAGAACAACAACAGCGCCACCCAGGCCACCGCGGTGGTGGCGCCCAGCTACGACCTGCTCGTCAACAAGACCGACGATGCCGACCCGGTCAACGTCGGCGACGACGTGACGTACACGCTCACCGTGACGAGCAACCGTGCATCCACCGCCGAAAACGTGGTGCTGACCGACACGCTGCCGACCGGCGCCGGTGCGCCGACCTTTGTGGAGGTGGTGCAGCCGCTGCCCGCCGGCGTCACCTGCAGCACCCCGGGCGCCAGCGTGGGTGCCGCAGGCGGCACGGTGCGCTGCCTGATCGCCCAGCTGGGCGGCACCGGCAGCGGCTCGACGGGCGAGACCGCCTCGGTGCAAGTGCGCATTCGGCTGCGCGGCGCCGACAAGGGGCAGTACACCAACCAGGCCAGCGTCGGCTTCGCCGATTCCTCGATGGATGCGCTGGACGCGCTGCCCGGCAACAACATCGCCAGCCAGCCGACCACCTTCCGCCTGAAGGCGGACGTGCAGGTCGTGTCCAAGCAGGCGGTGCGCGCCGGCACGGTCACGCCGTTGGCCAGCGCGGCTTCGTCGCAGGCCTTCGACTGGCTCGTCCTGGTCCGCAACAACGGACCGCAGGCGGCCGAGATCACCACCTTCACCGACAACCTGCCGGCAGGCCTGGTGCTGGCTGGCGCGCCCAGCTTCAGCGTGACGGCTGGCACGTTCTCGCCCGCAGCGCCCGCGTGCAGCGGCGCAAGCGGCGGCACCGCGGTGAGCTGCGCCATCGCCAGCATGCCGGCCGGTGGTACCGCCACGGTGCGTATTCCGGTGCGCTTCAGTGGCACACCGGCCAATGGCAGCTCGTTCACCAACACGGCCAGCATCGTGACCACCGGCTCCGGTGACACCAACGGCGGCGCCGACCCGAACGCCGGCAACAACTTCAGCAGCGGCGCCATCACCGCACAGACCGCCAGCCTGTCCGGCCGCGTCTACCACGACCTGAATGGCAACGGACAGCCCGACCCGGGCGAGCCCGGCCTTGCCACCACGATCAACCTGACCGGCACGGACGACGCCGGCGAGCCCGTCACCCGGAGCGTGATGAGCGATGCCGCCACCGGGGCCTACAGCTTCCTGCTGCCTGCCGGCACCTACACGCTGGTCGAGACGCAACCGGCCGGCTTCCTGCCCGGCATCACGCGGGCGGGCACCGTTTCGGGTGCCGGCAGCAGCGCCGGCAGCGTGCCGACCGGGGGCGCCGGTGTCAGCTCCGGGCCCAGGGGCTCGAATGCCAACGTCATCCAGACCGTCGTCCTTGGCGCTGCTGGCATGTCCGTCAACAACCTCTTTGGCGAGGTGCGCGCATCCTCGATCGCCGGCCGTGTCTACCACGACGGCGACTACAACGGCGTGGCCGGGGCGGGCGAGCCGGGCATTGCCGGCACCGCGGTGGCGCTGAGCGGCACCGACCTGTTCGGCAATGCCGTTTCCCTCACCACCACAAGCGCCGCTGCCACCGGCAGCTACAGCTTCGGCAGCCTCTTCCCCGGCCAGTACACCGTGGCGGAGGGCAGCCAGCCGGCCGGCTATGTGGATGGCACTGACAGCGTCGGCACGGCCGGCGGCAGCGCCGCGGCCAATGACCGCGTGAGCGGCATCGAGCTCGGCTCCAACGTCCAGGCCACTGGCTACGACTTTGGCGAGCAGCTGACCCGGGTGCAGGTGCGGGTCTTCGAAGACGGCAACAACGATGGCTCGGTGCAGCCCGGCGAAGCCGGCATCACCGGGGTCGCACTGCGCCTGACCGGCACGGACGCCAACGGGCGGCCGGTGGACATCGCCGCGGTGCCGGTGGCAGGCCAGCCCGGCCGCTACGAGTTCCCGAACGTGCCGCCCTCGTCCGCTGCGGGCTACACCATCACCGAGACGCAGCCCGCCACCTACGCCCCGGGCAAGGCCAGCGCCAACGGCCATCCGGGCGTCGCCCAGCCGGGCGGCAATGTGATCACCGGCGTGACGGTGCCGACCTCGGGCGCTCCGGCGACCCTGGGCGACTACCTGTTCGGCGAGCTGACCAGCGGCCAGGTGCGCGGCCGTGCCTACTACGACGTGGACGGCGACGGCAGCCAGCGCAGCAGCGGCGAGCCGGGCCTGGCCGGCGTGGTGGTGCGCTTGAGCGGCACCGACGACAACGGCAATGCGGTGGACGTGGCGACCACCACCGACGGCAACGGCGACTACGTGTTCAACAACGTGGCGCCGGGCAGCTACACCGTGACGCAAACCCGCCCCGGCGGCTACCTGCCGGGCCTGACCCGAGCCGGCAGCGTGACCGGCGCCGGCTCCGTCGCGGGCAGCGTGCCGAGCTCCGGCACCGGCGTGACGGCCGGCCCGCGCGGCTCGAACGCCAATGCCATCACCGGCATTCGCCTCGGCAGCGTGGGCGCGAGCTCGAGCAGCAACAACTTCTCTTCCGTGCGGGCGGCCAGCCTGGCCGGCCTCGTGTATGCCGACATTGCGCCGTCCAACGGCGGCCGTGATGCCGGCGAGCCGGGCATTGCCGGCGTGTCCGTCACCCTGTCGGGCACCGACCTGTACGGCCATGCCGTCACGCGGGTGCTGACGACGGCGCCTGACGGCAGCTTCGGCGCGGCCGACCTGCTGCCCGGCACCTACCAGCTCGACGAAGCTCAGCCGTCCGGCCTGGCCGACGGCAGCGAGCGTGTCGGCCAGGTGGCCGGCACGCCGCGCGGCAGCGCCAACCCGGCCGGTGCCGACGATCGCATCGGCGGCATCGTGCTGGCGTCCGAGGAAAGCGGCATCGACTACCTGTTCGGCGAACTGGGCGGCCAGCTCTCTGGCCTTGTGTACGTGGACGCCAACGGCGACGGCACCCGCTCCACCGGGGAGCGTGGCGTGCCCGGCGTGACCGTGCGCCTCACCGGTACGACGCGCGATGGCGCCGCGGTGAACCGCACGGCGGTCACCGACGCCGACGGCCGCTATGTCTTCGACGGCCTGCTGCCGTCCGACACGGCGGGCTACACCCTCACCGAGACCCAGCCCCCCACCTATGCCGACGGGCTCGATGCCGCCGGCACGGTGGCCGGTATCACGCGTGGCGTGGCGGGCAACGACGTCATCTCCGGCATCGTCTACGGCGGCGGCCAGGGCGAGAACTACCTGTTTGGCGAGCGCGGCGCATCGCTGTCCGGCCAGGTCTACAACGACGCCAATGGCAACGGTGTGCGCGAGCCGGGCGACCTGCCGATCCGCGGCGTGGTCATCACCCTGTCCGGCACCGACGCCACCGGCCGGCCGGTGTCCCGCACGGTCACGACCGGCCCGGACGGCAGCTACCGCTTCGACGACCTGCCGGTGTCCGACAGCAATGGCTACACCCTGACCGAAACCCAGCCCCCGGGCTACGACAGCGTCGGCGAGAAGCCAGGCACCCTGGGCGGCAGCGTGCCGGCCAGCAACCAGATCCGGGTGCCCATCACCGTTGCGGCGGCACAGGGCACGGGCTATGACTTCTTCGAACGCTCGCGCACCCCGGCAGCGATCACCGGCACCGTCTGGCGCGATGCAGACCATGACCGCGCACGCGCCGGTGGCGAGCCGGTTCTGGCTGGCTGGACGGCAGAGCTGGTGGGTTGTGCCGACGGCAGCACGAGCTGCGCCATGGGCGACAGCAACGTGCTGGCGGTGGCCACCACCGCCGCCGACGGCAGCTACCGCCTCGACCACCTGGTGCCCGGCGACTACCGCGTGCGGTTCCGCTCGCCGTCCGGGCAACTGGTGGGCGGCGCCTGGCCGACCGACCCGGTGCACAACGGCGCCGGCGGTCCGCACCCGACCGTGAGCGGCACCTCGCCGCGCGCCTGGATCGCGGTGAGCCCGGCGGCGGGCACCACGGTGGTCAACCAGGATCTTCCGCTCGACCCGGGCGGCATCGTGTACGACAGCCTCAGCGCCCAGCCGGTGGCGGGTGCCAGCGTGGCGCTGCAGGGCCCCACTGGCTTCGACCCGCAGCGGCACCTGCTCGGCGGCGCGGCGTCCAGCGTCACGGCAGCCGACGGGGCCTACCAGTTCTTCCTGTTGCCGGGTGCGCCGGCGGGGGAATACCGCCTCGAGGTGACGCCGCCTGCCGCCTATGTGAACTCGCTGACCTATCCGCCGGCTGCCGGCCCGCTGAACGCCGGCAGCTGCTCGGCGCCGTCGGGCTTCGCCGATGCGAACGCTGCAGAGCCCTGCGTGGTGAGCCCCGGCCTGCCGCAGGCGGGGGCACTGCCGCCGTACTTCCTGTGGCTGCAGGTGCCCGTGGGCGGCGCCCAGAACGTCGTGAACAACCACATCCCACTCGATCCACAGGGCACCGGCTCGGCCATCGAGCTGCGCAAGACCACGTCCAAGCTGACGGTGAAGAAGGGCGAGCTCGTGCCCTACGTCATCACCGCGCGCAACACCCGGGCCGTCGGCCTGGCCAATGTGGTGCTGGTCGACACCCTGCCTCCGGGGTTCAAGTACGTGGGCGGCTCGCTCACCGTGCAGCGGCTGCCCACCGGCGCCGTCGAGACCGTGGTGCCGCAGCTGGAGGGCCGGCGCCTGAGCCTGCCCGCCCGCAGCTTTGCCGCCAACGAGAGCCACAAGGTCTCGATGGTGCTGGGCGTGGGCACCGGCGTGGGCGAGGGCGAGTACCTGAACCAGGTCGTGGCCACCCAGGGAGCCGGCGGCAACGCCTTGTCGAATGTGGCGACCGCCACGGTGCGGGTGGTGCCCGATGCGCTGTTCGACTGCACCGACGTGATCGGCAAGGTCTATGACGACAAGAACGCCAACGGCTACCAGGAGGACGGCGAACCCGGCCTGGCCGGCGTGCGGCTGGCAACGGTCAACGGCCTGCTCGTGCAGACCGACGCCCAGGGCCGGTACCACCTCGCCTGCGCGGCGGTGCCGAAGGAAGGCACCGGCAGCAACTTCGTGCTGAAGCTCGACGAGCGCACCTTGCCCTCCGGCTACCGGGTGACCAGCGAGAACCCGGCTTCCGAGCGCCTGACGCGCGGCAAGGTCGTGAAGATCAACTTCGGCGCCACCGTGCACCGGGTGGTCCGCCTCGACCTGCGGGCCGACGCCTTCGAGGCCGGCAGCCAGGCGCTGAAGCCCGAGTTCACGGCCCAGCTCGGCCGTGTGATCGACGCCCTGGTGCAGCGGCCCTCCGTGCTGCGCCTGGCCTACCGGCCCGCCGCCGGTGAGGCCCAAGGGCTGGCCGATGCGCGCATCGCCGCGCTGAAGGCAGATCTGTTCGAGCGCTGGCGGCGACAGGGTGCCGCACAAGCGCGGGCCTTGTTCAACCTGGACATCGAGGTCGAGCGGGTGCCGGCCTCCGTCACCCCCTGACGGAGCGCCTGCATGCACCTCCACCCTCACGTCCGACTCCAGTTTGTCCAGGCCATGAACGTCCGTATTCGCATGACCCCCTTTCGCCACGCCGCGCTGTCTGGCGCCGTCGCGGCCGCCTGCCTGGCCATGGCCGCGCAGGTCGTCGCCCAACCCGCCAGCCAGCAGCCCATGCCACCGGACGCCCACTGCGGCACCGATGCGCGCGGCCGCTTCAACGACCGCTGCACCGCCGACCGGCGGGCGGTGGAGGTCCATGGCGTCGACCGCCTGCCCGAGACCTCCGAGCGCGAGCTGCCCAAGCTGACCTTCATCCTGGGCGACGAGCGCACGCTGCAGGAGCGACGCCACGAGGACAGCGTGCAGCTGCCCGGTGCGGCCGAGGACCGCAGCGACACCCACACGCCGCGCTTCGACTCCGGCGCCGACCTGCTGAAACCCGAGGACCGTCGCCGGCTGGACGACATCGTGGCCAAGGTCAAGGGCCGGCCGCAGCTGCGTTTCGAGATCGTCGGCCATACCGACGTGCAGCGGATCAGCCGCTCGCTCCGGGCGCGCTTTCCCGACAACCAGGCGCTCGGCCTGGCCCGTGCGCACCAGGTGGGCCGCTACCTCACGCAGCAGCTCGGCCTGCCCGAGACGGCCTACCAGGCCGCATCGAAGGGACCGGACCAGCCCCGTGCCGAGCCGCGGGAGGCGCCTGCCAACTGGGCCGCCAACCGGCGCGTGGAAGTCAGCGTCTACTGGCAGGAAGAAGCCGCCCCGCGCGCGATGTCGTCGGTGCGTCTGGAACGCAGCGACCCGACCGAGTGCAACATGCTGACGCCGTATGCCGAAGGCGACGGCCCCTTGCGCATCACCATCGACGGCGATCCGCAACTCGGCAAGGACTCGTCCAGCGCGGATCGCCAGCGCTGCATCGACGTTCGCCTGGAACGGCACCGGCTTCGCCTGCAGTACGACAGCCTGGCGCAGAGCCGGCGCCTCAACGCGGCCGCCTGGCCGACCACGGTGGCGGCGGGCGACACCGTCCGGTTTGCCGGCTACAGCAACTACCTGCTGTTCCTGAAGAAGGCAGAGCTGCGCGTCTACACCGCCAATGACGTTCGACAGGCGCGCCTGCTGGCCACGGTGCCGCTCGACCGCGAGCTGCGCGGGCAGTGGCAGGTGCCGCCCGGCCTCGCGGAGCGTTTCGCCGATGCAGCCGGCGGCAAGCTGTACTACCGGCTGCGCGTGTACGACGCCACCGGCAATTTCGACGAGACGGGCGACTTCACCCTCACGCTCGGCGACCGTCCCACCGCGGCGGACGTGCAAGCGCGGGCCGACAAGGAATTGATGGCCGCCTACGGCGACAGCCGCCTGGCGATCACCAACATCGCAGTGCGCGGCGGCACGGTGACGGCCAGCGGCGAAGCGATCCGGGCCGACCAGAAGGTCCGGGCGCTGGGCCATGCCGTCCCGGTCGACGCGCACGGGCGCTTCGTCTTCCAGCAGATCGTGCCGCGCCGCGTGCACACTGGCGAAATCGCGGTGCTGGATGCCGATGGCAGCCAGCGCGTCTACCGGCGCGACTTCGAGGTGCCGCAGGAAGACTGGTTTTTCGTCGGCCAGGCCGACCTCACCGTGGGCCACCATCGCGTGCGGGGGCCGGCCGAGGCCGTCCGCCAGGACGAGCGGTACGGCAGCAAGCACTGGGAAGAGGGCCGCCTGGCCTTCTATGCCAAGGGACAGCTCAACGAGCGCTGGACCCTCACCGCCAGTGTCGACACCGAGGAGCGGGCGCTCGACGAGCTGTGGAAGAACCTGGACCGCAAGGACGCGGCCTCGCTGTTCCGCCGGATGGACCCGGCCGATTCCTGGTCCACCTTCGGCGACGATTCGACCACCATCGAAGACGCACCGACCCAGGGGCGGGTCTACCTCAAGGTGGACGACGGGCGATCGCACGCGCTGTGGGGCAACTTCAAGCTGGCCCTCAACGAGACCGAGCTGGCCCAGGTGAGCCGCGGGCTGTACGGCCTGCACGGCCGGTATGCCGGCACCGAGTCCACCGAGGCCGGCGATGCGCGGCTGCGGATCGACGCCTATGCGGCGGAGCCCGGCACCTTGTCGGCCCGGGAAGAGCTGCGCGGCACCGGCGGCTCGCTCTACTACCTGCGCAACCAGGACCTGACCCGGGGCGCCGAGCGCGTCCATGTCGAGGTGCGCGACCGCGACTCGGGCCTGGTGCTCTTGCGGCGGCAGCTGGTGCCGGCCTCCGACTACGAGGTCGACTATCTGCAGGGCCGGGTGCTGCTGAGTGCGCCGCTGCCCAGCCTGTCGGACGACGGCAGCATCGTGCGTGCCGGCGGGCTGACCGGGCAGCCCACCTTCCTGGTGGTGGACTATGAATACGCGCCGCTGCTGAGCTCGCTCGACACGCTCGCGGTCGGCGGCCGGGTGTCCTGGTGGGCGACCGATGCGCTGCGTGTCGGCATGACCGCCTCGCGCCAGCAGCAGGTGGGCGGCGACCAACGCCTGGGCGGCGTGGACCTGATGCTGCGCAAGACCGAGACCACCTATCTGAAGGCCGAAGTGGCACGCAGCGAAGGCCCGGGCACCACCCAGCTCACCTCGCTCGACGGCGGCTATCACTTCTCGGGAGCGCCGCTGGATCGCGACACCGACGCCAGCGCGTTCCGGGTGGAAGGCCAGGCCGACCTGCGCGACTTCGGGCTGACGAAGGCGGGCCGTGCCGGTGCCTATGTGCAGGTGCGCGAAGCCGGCTTCTCGGCGCCGGGGCAGCTGGCGGCCAACGAAACGCGCCAGGCCGGCGTGTCTGGCTCCTTGGCCCTCAACGACCGCACCGAGCTGAAGCTCAAGGCGGATCGTCGTGACGAAGAGCAGGGCTACGACAGCGATGCGGCCGAGGCCCAGCTCGGCGTGCAGCTCACGCCGAACTGGAAGCTGTGGGGCCACCTGCGCCACGATCGCAAGGACACCGATGCCGTGGTCACCAGCCCCTCGCTGCCCGCCACCCAGGCGGTGGAAGGCGAGCGCACCGATGTCGGTCTGCAGCTGGACTTCGACAGCCTGCGCGACTGGAGCGTCTACGGCTTCCTGCAAGGCACCGCGCGCCGCACCGGCACGCGGCGTGACAACGACCGCGGCGGCCTGGGCGGCCGCTACCGTGTGAACGACAAGCTGGCGCTGCATGGCGAGCTGTCTGGCGGCGATGGGGGCCTGGCTGGCAAGGCGGGCGTCGACTACCAGTACGACGACCGCTCCAGCGTGTACCTGACCTATGTCCAGGACACCGGCCGCACCGACGAGAACACCCTGGGCCGCGGCGGCACCATGGTCACCGGCTTGAAGTCGCGCGTCGGCGAAGGGTGGAGCGCCTACACCGAGCACCGCCACAGCACCGGCGCGCAGCCCGGGCTCACCCATGCCTACGGCGTGCAGTACGCCCCGGACACCCGCTGGACGGTGGGCGTGCACCTGGAGACCGGCCGGGTCGGCCGGGAAACCCTGGGCGAGCTGGAGCGCCAGGCGGTGGCCCTGTCCGCCGGCTATGCCACCGAGCAGGTCCGCTACAGCGGCGGCGTCGAGTACCGGGATGACCGCGGCACGGCCGACCATCGGCAGAGCTGGCTGCTGAAGAACGCCTTGAGCTACAAGGTGGGCGACGACGCCCGCTGGCTTGCCAAGCTGAACTGGGCCGACAGCGACAGCTCGCAGGGCGCGCTCGCCGCCGCCAGGTACACCGAGGCCGTGCTCGGCTATGCCTTCCGCCCGGTGCTCAACGACAAGCTCAACCTGCTGTTCAAGTACACCTACCTGTACGACCTGTCGTCACCAGGCCAGGTCTCGGTGACCGGGGTGACGTCGCAGGCGGTGTCGAGCACCGGCATCGACTACCAGCAGCGCAGCCATGTGTGGGCGGCCGACGTCAACTACGACCTGAGCCCCCGGTGGACCATCGGCGGCCGGTATGCCTGGCGCCGTGGCGAGCTCAAGCCGAGCCGCGACGACGCCGCCCCCTGGTTCGAGAGCACGGCGACGCTGGCGGTGCTGCGGGTGGACTGGAAGGTCGTGCGGCAGTGGGACTGGCTGGTCGAGCTGCGTTCGCTGCGCGCCGAGGAGCTGAAAGACCGGCGCACGGGCTGGCTGACCGCCGGCTACTACCACCTCAACGAGAACTTCAAGGTCGGCATCGGCTACAACTTCACCAACTTCTCTGACGAGTTGACGGACCTGGACTACCGCAGCCGCGGCTGGTTCCTCAACATGTTGGGCAAGTTCTGACCGGGAGTGCGCGCGGCGGCGCCGCGCTGGCATGCGACGTGGCGGTCTTCGGCGCGGCGGGCCCACAGTCGGCCTGGTGGTGGGCCAACCGTCGGGCACGTCGCATGAAGGTGCTCGCCACGATGGCCGCGGCGCTGCCGCCTGAACCACCGCAGGCCGGCTCGTCCCGGGCTGCCACTGGCGCCCGGTGCCGGCTGGCACGCCGCTGGACGGCCTGGTGCTCGTCGGCTTGCCCGGGCAGCGTCGCCCCGAGGCCGGCGTGGTCGCCCCGCCGCCGCGCTCGCACGGCTGCTGCTTCCGGTGATGCGCCGTGCCGCCTCACTCACCGGGACGGCCGGGACGACACGGTCCCGACCACCCCCTTGCGGAAGGCGAGCACGCCGCAGACGAAGATGAGGCCCATGACGGTGCTGCCCGAGTCGCCCAGGGACGCGAAGCACTGCAGCCCCGTCGAATGCGCCAACGCGTTGCCGATGTCGCCCGGCCGGTTCTCCGGGGCGATGATCACGAGGGCGCCTGCGAGGGGGGCGAACGGGGTGCCGAGCCCGCCCGACAGCGTCATCAGGATGGCTCCCTTCGGAAACCGTGATCGCCCCGGTGTAGGCGCGCTTCACCGCGGGTCGCATCACCCACACCGAGTGCACCAGCCTGGGCACTCGCTCCGGGGACGCAGCCTCAGTGACGCTAGCCAGCCGCGCGACCGGGGCGGCCTCCCTGCGAGGGAATGGGTCTACCCGCACCGCGGTGGGCCGGATGCGGCCTTGTCATCGAAGTAGCATGCTTCCATGGAAAGAAGCACTCCGCCCGAAGAGATCGCGCCCCAGTTGGCCGGCGCCCTGACAGTGATCGAAGGCCACCTGGCTGGCATCCTTGAATGCGTCCACCTGTTCGGCTCTGCGGTCGAGGGTGGATTGAAGCCGCACAGCGACATCGACCTGTTGGTGACCGTGCGCACGTCCTCCACCGAAGCCACCCGCCAGGCGGTGATGAGCGCGCTGCTCGGCGTTTCGGCGCCGCCTGGCGCCAGCGCTGGCGAGGGAAGGCTGCGCCCGCTGGAAGTGACGGTGATCGCGCTGCCGGACATTGTTCCATGGCGCCACCCTGCTCGGCGTCAGCTGCAGTTTGGCGAATGGTTGCGCGAGGAGCTACAGGCCGGCCACTTCGAGCCCCCCATGCCGGACCACGATCTCGCGATCCTGCTGACCAAGGTGCGTCAGCGCAGCATGGCCCTGCGTGGGCCTGAGGCCGCCACCGTGCTGCCGCCGGTACCGCCCGCCGACCTCATGCAGGCCCTGCTCGACACCGTGGCGCAGTGGCGTACACCGGCCGACTGGGCCGGCGACGAACGCAACGTGGTGCTCGCGCTCGCGCGCATTTGTTTCACGGCAGCCACGGGTGAAATCGCCTCCAAGGACGGGGCCGCGGTGTGGCTGCTGGAGCGGCTTCCTGCCACACACCGCGCGGTGCTGGCCGACGCAAAGGCGGCTTACCTGGGCCAGAGTGCAGACCATCTCGCCAGCCGTCCTGCGGACGTGGCTGCCTGGATCCTGCATGTCAAGGCGGCTGTGACCCACGGGCCGCGGGCCGCGTCGTAGGCGGTGCGATATCGGTTCTTGCTCCTGCGCTTGTGGTTCGTCATGGGCGAGGGACAGGCGCCGCGCGTCGGCCGGCAGGAACGCCAGGCACTCCCGGCCCAGTCGCCCTCGGTGCTCAGTGGCCTGCCGGCGGAGCAGCTGTGAGCAGGCGCAGATGGTAGTAGCAGAGATAGACCGCCAGGACCATCGGGGGCACCAGAGTCGGAATCATCAAGATGGAGAACAATGGCAGGGGGGACGCCACGAACACGCCCAAAGACAACAGGCCGAAGACCGGCCAATACCATGCCAGCCGACGGTCGTGCACCCAGGCTTTTGTCATGACGAAGAACGTGGCGGTGTGGAGTGCCAGGGCGCCCCAGGCAGGGGACAGCGGTATTGCCTGGCCCATGTGCCTGCGGTCCGACACGGCAACGGCCACCATCAGCAAGGTCGCAACACCCAGGCCGGCGAACAGGGAGCAGGCGAGGGCAATCGCGAAACGCCGTCCGTTCCCAGGGACGGCTTTCGCCGCTGCGGGTTGTTTCACCATGAACGAGTCTGGTGAACAGTGAGGATGATCCATGGTGGGAACCGTGTCCGCTTGAACAATACCGGCGATGCGCTACGGTGCTGCAAGAGCACGGCGCTGTCGTGCAGGAGTGCGCGGCAGTGTAGTCGCTGGGGCGGTCCTGGTTCGACCCCGTGTGCGCACGGAGTCAGGCGCTGCCGTCTCCTGTGGGACTCATGCCGTCGCAGTCGGTTCTTTCCCCCGGGCAATGCAATCTCTCACGCAGCATATGCAGACCACGGTTTTCGTTCCGGGGAAGGTGGGCAGCTTCTTTTGACTCTCTATCTGGGGCGTGTTTGGCAAGACGGCTCGCAAGTACCGCCGGATCATGGCCGGTTTGACGCCACCGAGATCGTGCAAGGCTAGCGCTTTCAAAGCGGGTAGCGGCGTCAGGCTGTCAGCAATTCCGTGTGTGAGGCGTAGCCTGTCGACCAGGAGCTGTCTCAAGCATGGTCCTTCCCGCATGACTGCGTGCGCTGTAAAGCGGCCGTTTGCCGATGCGGTGTTGCTGTTAACGTTGGGTCAGAACGCGACGCTGACATTTTTCGCGAACCAGGCCTCAGCCCTGTGGCCCTTCATCCAGGATGATGTGGCAGGGCCGGTGCCCCGCTCTGTCTTCTACCGCGTATAGGCATGGCGCCCTTCCAGCGACTCAGGCGCCCGGCGTGGAGGGAGTGAACAGGAACTGCCTCGGCGCGCTTGCCCCAGGCGCCGTTGCCGATTGCCGTAGCGAATAGACGCCCATCACCCCGCCGTCTGGTGCCCGCACGACGCCCCACTGGGCGTCGCCGCTGTAGGGGTCCAGGTAGATCCTCCGCAAGTGCCGTCGCACGAACGGAAAGCGAGGGTCACGCACCAGGGCCTGCAGGTCTGGCGGGAAGCGCCTCATGTTGCCAGGCGACGAGTAGTAGAAGGAGGCGATCGCCTGCACGTACTGCTGTCCCACCCATTCGAGCTCCTGTGCGCGTTGACGGTCCGCGGTGGCGGACCACAATGTTCCGGCCGCGGCGAGCCCGGTGGACAGCACTGCAATGGCAAGCAGCATGGCCAGATAGGTGAAGCCCCGACCACCGCCGGGACGCGCCCGGCCCAAACCGGTCCGGCGGCGGCCGACCTCACCAGCTGCCATACGAGGTCCCGTCTGCCGCCATGCCGGCCGCACCACTGCGCAAGTCGTACAGCACGGCAGGGGCTGCCATCGTGCCGCTGTCCGTTCCAGGCGGGCCGAGCAGCACCCAGCTGTCGTTGCGCTCCGTCACTGGATCCATCGGCAACTCGCGCAGGTAGCGCTGGTCCACCAGTTCCTGCAGCGAGGCAGGATACCGCCCGGTGTCGCCGCGGAACTTGTCGATGGCATCGCGCGTGATCCGCAGGTTGGTGCGCAGCACCGTCTCCTGCGACCGCTTCAAGGACGAGAAGTACTTGGGGCCCACCAGCGCCAGCAGCGTGGCGATGATCGCCATCACCACCAGCAGTTCGATCAAGGTGAAGCCCCGCCGGGACGACGGTCGTCGTGCATTCACCATTGTCGGTAGGGCCGGCCGTTGAGGCCGACCTCCGAAGACAGGCTATAGATGTCGAACACGTCGTTGCCGGGCCGTGGATCCTCCGGCTCGCTGGCGTAGGACCGCAGGCCCCAGGTACCGGCCCCGGCGAGCTGCGGCAACAAGGTGCTGGCGCGCTGGGCAACGGCGGCGCCGTGCGCGGCCTCCACGCCGCTCCAGAACGGATCGGCCGGAATGCGGCGCAGGAAGTACAGCTTGGTGCCGTTGCCAGCGCGAGCGTCTTCCACGCCGGTGACCAGTGCGGCGAGGCTCGGCGGATAGCCGCTGCCGTTGGCCGAGCGCGGCACGCGGCCTTCGTCTGCGGCCCGTTTGTAGGCATCGATGGCGGTGCGGATCTCGCGCAGCGCGGAGCGCAGTTCTTCCTCCCGCTGCCGCTTGTGAGCCAGCTCCGCGAGCGGAAACGCCACCGTGGCCAGGACGGCCATGATGGCCAGCACCACGAGCAGCTCCACCAGCGAGAACCCGCGCGTCGGTCGCATGACCTGGGTGGTTGCCATGACGTCGTTGTCCCCGCCTCAGTTGGGCACGATGGGCGGTGGCGTGAACGCCGGCGGCGGTTTCGCAGGCTCTGCTGCGGAGGGAACAGGCGCCGGCCGCGGCCGCTCGCTGCGCTCGTCCGCGTCGCGGCGTGCGGATGGCGGCGGCTCCTGGTAGGCCGGGCGCAGCTGGATGGGAGCGGCGCCCGTCGCTCCTTCGGTGCCCGAGAGGAACTCGATCTGCCCCGGGCCCGGCACATTGACGTTGCGCACGATGTGCGGCGTGATGAGCAGCACGATCTCGGTCTTGGTCTTCGAATTACTGCCTTGCCCGAACAGCTTGTTCAGCAGCGGCACGTCATTGGCAATCGGCAGCCCGTTGTTGGACGACCGCTCGTCGCGCTGGATCAGGCCCGCCAGCACCTGGGTCTCGCCGTCGCGCACGCGCAGGTTGGTCGAGGTGTTGCGCGTGCCCAGGCGGTAGGCCTGGGTGCCGGTGGCGCGGGTGATGGTTTCCAGGATGTTGCTCACCTCCAGCGCCACCTTCATCGCCACGTCGCCGTCCAGGGACACGCTGGGCTCGATGTCGAGCTTCAGGCCGACGTCCAGGTAGTTGACGCTTTCGGAGGTGCCGACGTTGGCGGTGTTGGTGGTGGTGATGACTGGCACCCGCTCGCCGATCAGCACCTTGGCGGTCTGGCGGTTGCGCACCCGGATGCGGGGATTGGCCAGCAGGTTGGAGTCGCCGCGCTCGGCCCGCAGCTTGGCGCTGGCCACCGGGTCGTTCAGCTGCAGGCGCACCAGGTCGGAGTTGAAGTGCTTGATCTCCGGCACCGTGAGCGCGCCCTTGGTGCCGGCGCGGCCGACGACGCTGGCCGAAATGGCGTCCGGCCATCGCAGGCCCAGCTCGGTGAGGCGGTTGGTCGCGACCTCCAGCACCTCCAGCTCCAGCATCACTTCGGGTTCGGCCAGGTCCTGGTTGGCCAGCAGTTTCTCGGCCAGCCGCACCACCTCGGCGCTGTCGCGCACCACCAGCAGGTTGAGGTTTTCATCGACGAACACATCGCGGGCCTTGGCGATGGAGCGCACCAGGTTGGCCGACTTGGTGATATCGGCATTGGACACATAGAACGAGCGCGTCACCAGCTCCTGGTACTCGCGCTGCTTGGCCGGCGTGGCGGGGTAGACCAGCACCGTGTCCTCATCGAGCACGCGGCGGTCGAGCTGGTTGGTGGCCAACAGCAGGCGCAGCACGTCCTCGACCGATTTGTTGGCCACCGAGAGCGTCACCCGCTGGTCGGTGCGCACCTCGCGGTCGAACATGAAGTTCAGGCCTGAAGCAAGCTTCAGGGACTCAAAGACCTGCAGCATGCCGGCGTTGACGAAGCTGAGCGAGACCGGCTTGCGGTAGGCGGCCTTCAGCTTGGGGTAGAGCCCCAGGTCGCGGCCCGAGCGGTCGGCCTGCTGCCGGAGCCACTGTCGCTGCAGCAGGGCGGCGCGGCGGTGCTGGGGGTTCTCGCTGAGCACCTGGGCGGTGTGCTGCAGCGCTTCATCGAGGCGCTCGGCGCGGGCCGCTCCTTCGGCGCGATCAAGCGCCTGCGCATGGCGCTCCGCGGCTCGAATGCGGTCTTCGCCGGCCTGCACGCGCGGGTCGCCCGGCTGCAGGGCGCCGGCATTGACCAGCTCGGCCCGCGCCAGCAGGAATTCGCGCGCTTCGAGGGCCAGTTCCATGCGATGCAGGGCATCCTGCAGCGCCCGCTCGCGCTGCTCGAAGTAGGCCTTGCGGTACTCGGCGTTGGAGGGACTGGCCTCCATGGCCTGCCGCAGCTCCTCGACGCCGGCCACCCGGCGACCCGCCTCGATGTGGCCCTTGCCTTCGGTGTAGTGCTGGTAGCCGGCGCAGCCGGACAGGACGCTGCCCACTGCAAGCAGCCCGGCAAGCCAGAGCAGCGGCGGGCGATGGCTGCACGCGCCGTGCATGCGCAGACGTGAACGTCCACGACCTGGCTCGGGGCGGCAGGAGGCGGTGGGGGAATGTCGTCGGGAGGTCATGGGACGGGTTCGAAATGGCGGTCACTGCCCGTATGCGGAGGACGGCAGGGTGGAAGAGGTCGCATCGCCAATGGGCAGGGTCAGGACGTGGCCGGCGGACACATGCAGCACCTGGAAGGTCCGCAAGTCAATCTGCACCACCTTGAACCCGCCCGGCAAGGTGTCGCCGACCTGGGCCTTAAGTGTGGTGTTGCCCTGGCTCAGGAACAGCGCGGCCTGCCCATCGGCCTCCCAGCGGCCGATGGCCGTCATGGTAAAGGGAGGCGGCGGCGGCGGGGGCGGCTCGACGGGCGGCGAGGGCAACTGCGCCTGCACGGCCACCACTGGTGCCCGGGGTGCCTCTGTTGCTGGAGTGACAGGAGCCACCGCGGTGGCGGCTGCCGCCGAGCCGAAGGGGTCACCTTGCGGTTCCTGAAGCAGGGGCTGCGGTAGCCCGCTGGTCATTGGGACTGGCGCGGCGGCAGAGGCGACACGGGTAGCGGCTGCGGGAACGGTGCCTTGCGAAGCTGTGCCACCGCGGTCGCGGCGCACCGGCAGCACCACGTCCTTGCTGGTGTTGTCGGTGTCGCGTGAGGGCTGTGGTGCCAGCCAGTTCAACACGAGCAGGCTGGCCAGCACGAGCAGCAGAAAAATGAGGCGTCGGCTCACCGGGTGTCCCTGAGCAGGATGCGGAAGGTCATCCGCCAGCGGGCGACCGGCTGCTCGGCTGAGTCGCGCATGGCGGACCATTGCGAGAGCGCGATGCCGCGGTGGGTGAGCAACACCTGGTTGATGAAGCGCCGCGCCGCGGGATAGCTGGCCTGTGCTTCCAGGCGGATGTCATGGCTGGCCAGCCGCTGTGCCGTGGCCGGCTGGCGTGCATGGTCGGTGGAGGTGACCACCACCTGCTGCAGCTGTGCAGCATCGAACACGGCGGCCAGCACCTCCGGCAGTTGGTCTTCGGCGTACAGGTGGCTGTGCCAATCGACGGTAGTTGCAGAGGATGGGGGCAGCGGCGAGGCCGCGACGGCGAGCGGCACAGCCGAGGCGGGCCGGTGCTGGAGTTGCAGGCGCAGCTCGGCCAGCTGCCTGTCGGCAGCCGGCAGGTAGATGCCGGCGACCATTGTCGCTGCCAGGACGAGCAGCAGCCCCAGCCCGCCGCAGACGCGCGTGGCCCACGAGGCCTCGTGCCACGCCGCAGCGAGGGGCGCCAGGCGATGCGAGATGGCGTCAACCATGAGGAAGCGCCCAGATCGCCGTGACGGTGAATCGGACCGGTCCAGCCGGCGCCGCCGGATCCAGCGCCTGGTGGGACAGCAGTCGGGGCGACTGCAGGCCAGCTTGTTTCAAATGGGCGAGGTAGGTGGCTGCCGCACCGATGGACGGCGCCTGGCCGCTCAGTCGCACGGACCCGGTGGCCGCATCCGGATCGATGGACAGCAGCTGGACACCATGGGGAGGCGGCACCTCGAGCGCCGAGAACAAGGTTTGCCAATCGACCAGCAGCGCGCGCCGCAGTTCAGCATGGCGTGGATCCGGAGGCGCTGCCGGGAGCTGAGTGGCTGCAATGGGCTTGTCCTGCCGTTCGAGCTGTGCTGCCAACTGCACGGCTTCAGCGCGTTGGTGTTGCCAGCGATGCAAGGCCCCTGCGCACCCCACGATACCGATGATCAGGAGGGTCAGCGAGATGAAGCCGGGGCGGCGACGGCTGACGAAGTTGACGTGTTGGAAATGCATGGAGCGCTCTCAGGTCTCGGCCAGCTGTGTTTCGGCAGAAGGCAGGACGGTGCTGCCGGGCCGCAGTGCCACCGAGTGGCTCCACAGGGGAAGGCGGGCGAGCGGCCTGTCATCGCAATCGACATGCTCAGGCGCGAGAAGGTCGGGCTCGATGACCAGTGCAGGCGCCGGCTCAGGCCATCCAAGGCGCCGCTCCTGGAGTGAAAGCAGGCGGGCAAGTGCCTGGCTGGCCGAGGGGCCCGTGCATCTCGGCAGCGTCAGCACCGCCTGCGACTGCGCCTGGTGGCGGAGCAGCGCCACGCTGCGGTCGGACTCGACCTGGACCACCCAGTGGGCCTGTGCCGCGGTTCTCCACCCCCTCGTGATCGATGAGAGGGTGTCATGCCGGGCCCGGCAGGCCCAGGCGACGCCAGGTTGCAGCGAGCGCAGCCGCAGGCCGCAGTCCGCGGCGGCTGACTGGAGTGCCTCGCGAACCGAGTTGCGGCAACCGAACACCAACTGCCGGCCTACCGGGCGGCGCTGTTCGGGGCGGAGCAGCCATTCGTCGCCTTCGTCGCTCCAGACGCTGAAGAAGCGTTGCCGCATCCACTCGGTGGCGATGTGGATTGGCAGCGGCTGCTCGCCGAAGTCCAGCGTCATGCAGGGAACGATGCGGGACGAGACGGCCACGTCCAGCGAGCCACGGCCGGACGCCCCGCTGTTTCGCAGGGCCTCTGCCAAGGCGCTTCTCAGCCCAGTGGCTGCCAGGTCGGGTCCGACGCCTTCGGCTTGCACCTCCCACTGTGGGCCACCGTGGTGCCGGCACAGCACCACGCGGCCTGGTTCCCACCAGAGCAGCCATCGCGGGCCAAACACCCGCGCAGCGAACCGTTCAATCACTGCCCGTGACACGTTCCACCTCTTCGGTTGTGGTCCATCCGCGCGCGACGGCTTCCATCGCCTGCTCACGCAGGCTGCGGGCACCTTGTGATTGCGCACAGCGCTGGATCTCCTGATAGGGCGCGCCGTCCACGATGAGCCCCTTCAGCTCGGGCGTCATCGTCAGCAGGTCGCCGATGGCAAAGCGCCCGCGGTAGCCGGTGCCCAGGCAGGCGGGGCAGCCCGGTGTGCTGGATGCGGCGGCGGTGCCGTGCGCCGGCCTCGCGGGACTGCACTGGACACACAGCCGCCGCATCAGGCGCTGCGCCAGCACGCCGTTCAAGGCCGAGGCCAGCGCATAGCGGTCGATGCCGAACTGCTGGAAGCGTCCCAGCACATCGAGCGCATCGTTGGCATGCACCGTGGTGAACACCAGGTGCCCGGTCAGCGCGGCCTGCACCGCGATCTGTGCGGTCTCGGCATCCCGGATCTCGCCGACCAGGATCTTGTCAGGGTCGTGGCGCAGGATCGAGCGCAGCCCACGCGCAAAGCTCAAGCCCTTGCGCTCATTGACGGGGATCTGCAGCACCCCGGGAAGCTGGTACTCCACCGGGTCCTCGATGGTCACGACCTTTTCTTCGGCCGTGCAGGTTTCGTTGATCGCCGCGTACAGGGTGGTGGTCTTGCCCGAACCGGTGGGGCCGGTCACCAGCACCATGCCGTGCGGCCGCCTGGCCAGGCGCAGCACCTTGGCGGCCAGCTCGGGCATGAGGCCCAGGCCGGTGAGGGTGAGGTCCTTCAGGCTGCGTGCCAGGTGCTGCCGGTCGAGGATGCGCAACACAGCGTCTTCACCGTGGATGCTCGGCATGATGGACACACGCACGTCGATGGTGCGCCCCTGGACCTGCACCTGCAGGCGGCCGTCCTGCGGCACACGGCGTTCGGCAATGTCCAGTTCGGCCATCACCTTGATGCGGGAGATGGCCTGCTCGGCGGTTTGCGGGTCGGCTGCGTCGCGGATGTGGCGCAGCACGCCGTCGAGGCGGAACTTCACGGCGAGGCCCGCGGGCGAGGTCTCCAGGTGGATGTCGCTGGCACCGGCGCGCAGGGCGTCGTAGAGGGTGGCGTTGACCAGGCGAACGATCGGGCTGCCGGTGGCTTCAAGGCGTTCGGCGGACAGGTCTTCGATGCTGTCGCCGAGGTGGCGGGGGTCGTCTGTGGCGGCTGCGCCCAGCGCATCGACGGACAAGGCCACGGCGGCCGACTCGTACCGGGCGAGCCAGTGACGCAGCGCTTCCGCGGGAACGAGCCGTTCTGGCAGGATGGGGCCGCGCGCCTGGGCCCAGTTCAGCTGGTCCAGCTCGAAGGGGTCGCTGACCAGCAGGCAGGCGCCCTCGGCGTTCCTCGCTGCAGCGATACCTCGCTGCAGGGCCGCAGAGTAGGGGATGCGGGCGAAGTCCGGTTGCCAGCGGTTCAGCGTGGGGTCGTGGTCTTCTTCCATCCCCAAGGCGTGCCCCAGTGTGGGCAGGGCAGAGGGCAGGCGTTGCCGCACTTCTTCGAGCACCGAGCGTCCCGATGCTTGTGCTGCTGCGCGTGCTTCGGCGATGGCGCCTGCAACAAGTGGCGTGGTCATGGAGCGGCTTTACTGGATCGCGCTGGCGAGTTCGAAGATCGGCATGTACATGATCACCACGATGCCACCGATGCCGACACCGATCACGGTCATCACCACCGGTTCGAGGGCCCGCATGAAGCGTTCGATGACGCGAGCGGTCTCGCCTTCGTGGAAGATGGCAGCCTGGTTCATCATGGCGCCCAGCTCGCCGCTGCGTTCACCGACCTGCAGCAACTGGTCAGCCACCGGGGAGGTCAGGCCACACAGCGCCAGGGCATGGGAGGGAGGCAGGCCCTCACGAACCTTGTCCAGCGCCTTGAAGGCGGCGGTACGCAGGTGCACGGGCAAAAGGGCGGCGGCCATCTCAAGTGCCTTTGGAAAGGGAATGCCGCCGTCGAGCAAGGTGCCGATGGTGCGATAGAGCCGGGCGAAATAGACCAGTTGGACGTAGTGACCCACGTGGCGTTGCGTGAGTATCCAGGCGAACACTTTCGCTCGCACGGTGGGCGAAGCGGCCGCCGCGGCGAGGGTGGCCACTGCGCCGGCGGCAGACAGGGCCAGTGCCGTCCCGTGGTCCTTGACGAGCTGGCCCCAGTTCAGCAGCAAGCGCGCGGTCCATGGCAAGTCGGTATGGAGGCTGGCGAAGATGCCGCTGAAGCGGGGCACGACGTAAGTCAGCAGGAAGGCCATGACGAGGGTGCCGACCGCGAGCAGCAACACTGGGTAGACGCTGGCCGTGATGACACGCTGCCGCACCGCTTGCGTCTGCTCGGCATGCTGCAGGTAACGTTGCAGGGCATCGGGCAGGTTGGAGGTCATCTCCGAGGCGCGGACCAGGGCGATGAGCAGGGTGTCGAATGCAGCCGTTGCTTCGAGAGCCTGCGCGAGGGAGCGCCCCTGCTCAAGTTCGGAGAGCAGCTGCTGCAGGACCGGGGTGCCGGCACCGCGCGACTGCTTCACCAGCGCTTTGACGGCCTCGACGGGGCCGATGCCGGCTTGCAGCAGGGTGGACAGTTGCTGCGCGAACAGCGGGCCGCTGATCGAGGCATGCCGCTTTGCAAGTAGGCCGCGACGCGAACCGTCAAGCTTTTCGGGCACCGCGCACTGCTGCAATACGGTGTAGCCCTGAGATCGCGCCGCTGCCGCCGCTTCGGAATGGGAAGCGGCCGAAATGGAAAAGAGCCGAGGTGCGCTGCCGCCCTTGGCGACCCATAGATGCAAAAGCCTGTTCACGAAGGACGCGCCACGAAATGCCGGAGATGGGGCTGATTTACCTCAAGGCGGGGCGCTTGAGATCTGCGAGCGTTACTGCTGGCGCACCGATAGGCGCCCGGTGCTCGCCCACGGAGGCGAGTCAATATTGTACGCTGTCTGTGGGTGTTTGGTAATAGGGCTGATCTAGAGCAACGTCAAGCCGCGGCTTTGCCGAAAGCGGAATCCGTCACGAGAAGATGGAGGGTCGTTCATCCGGCATTATGCGTTGCGAGAAATAAGTCCTTGTATTATTCGCGCGCCCTGATCTCTTGTGAAGGCGCAGCAGTCCCTTGTGAGGAAATGCCCATGGCTTCGGGCTTGTGTCATTGCACTTCGGATGTCTTGCGCATCGCCCGCTGTGGCAGGCCAGGTTTGAGCGGTATTATTGTGACAGCGAATGCGCTCTGCGGCAGGCATGCATGTCAGTCTTGCTTATAAACCGGGGGCTGCGCTTCGTCTTCCCCTCTTCTGGGGGGTTGTGCTTGCTGATGATGTTTTCAATTTCGCCTTTGCTGCTGCAGGCAGGCGACTCCATGGAGTGTCATCCAAATTTATGGATTTCGCCACGCGCGTTCGGCACGGCCGTCGGTGGATAATATTGGCAGTGAGGTGAGAGTTATATGATGCGAGGGTGGGTTGCGGCTCTGTTGCTGTTTGGTGTTTCAAGCGTTTCGCATGCCTATAAAGTGATCGAAAAGCCGGTTTATCAGTATCTCGTGACTGGCGGAGTCGGCTATATTGGAAGTTTTCCTGATCCTGCAGCGGCGTGCCGCGCTCTTGCGGACAGAATTGGCTGGACGTATGTGAGCTACAGCGTGCCTGGCGCTTATACCGGAAGCTGTCACTTGCTGATGAGGTCCGGGAAGCCAGATAACCAGACGTGGCGAGGCGATTGTCCAGGCTCGCTTCTCTGGTCGCCGTCGTATCAGGGTTGTCCGAGAACGGTGACGGAGTGTCCTGCCCCGATGCAGCCGAATGCAGAGGGGATATGCCAGCCGCCTGGCTGCCCTGAAGGCACGGCCTGGGTGAACGAGGCAAACGCCTGCATTCCCTACGTGGACCGCTACGAGCCCAAGCCCAGGGAATGCGGTGTGGGCAACCCGATCTACCCGGTCTCCGGCGGCAAAAGCGAGTTGCTGGCCACCGGTCTGCACCTGGGGGCGCTTCCACTGCAACTGCGCTACGACAGCAGCCGTCGGGTGCCGGACGTCGTCTCTCCGGCCGCCTCACGCACCGGGGAGAAGCTCGATGCTGCGGGCTTCGGCGAACTGTGGTTCAGCAGCTTGCACCGCCGGCTGACGGTGCAGGCCGGGATGAAGGGGGCGACGGCTTCCCGTGGTGACGGGCGCCTGATCAGCTTTCAAGGTGACGGCGGCGGCAACTTCACGGCGCAGACCGGAGAACCCGACCGACTGATGTACATCGACGGGCAGTACCTGTTGGTCGATGGAAGCACCGGTACGCTGGAGAGCTACAACGCAGCCGGGCAGTTGACGGAGCTGTGGACGACCAGCGGCGAGGTGCTGCGGTTCACCTACATCGGCATCGGTTCTGCCCTGGAAGAAGAAGTGCTGGCCGAGGTGCGCGACGATGGAGGCCGTTCAATCCGGTTCGAGCACGAGCCCAGCGCGTTCGGACAACGGGTGGTACGCGTCCTGTCGGCCAGCACGCCATTGATGACGATCAGCTACGACGCGGCAGGCAATGTCTCGACGCTGACGTGGGGTGACTCCAGCGCACAGACGTTCTTGTACGAGCGCTCCGATCTGCCGTGGGCGCTGACCGGCGTGGTGAGCGAGAACGGCAAGAGGCGCTCGACGTTTGGCTATGACACCTATGGTCGGGCGATCTCGACAGAGCGTGCCGGCGGCACCGACCGCTACAGCGTGAGCTATGTGAACCCGCCGGCGGCGTATGTCACGGTGACCTACGACGCCGTGGCCAAGGTGCTGTGGCGGGTGCACTCCTGGCAAGCGCCGCTTGGCACCATGATCACCAAGCCGGACATGACGACCAGTGCGTGGGGAGCGGCGAAGATCGGCAATGTGCCGCGTATCACGAGTCGCAGTCAGCCTGCGGGGGCAGGGTGCCCGGCCTCGTCGAGCGCGACTGCCTACGACGCGCAAGGCAATGCGGTGAGCCGTGATGACTTCAACGGCAAGCGGGTGTGCTATGGCTATGAGCCCGGGCGTGCGCTGGAGGGGGTGCGCGTCGAAGGTCTGGCGAAGACCGCGAGTTGCGAGACGTTGATCAAGGACAGCGCGACGTTGCCAGCCACGGCGCGCAAGGTGAGCACCCGGTGGCACCCGGACCGGCGACTGGAGACCCAGGTGGCCGAGCCGCGGCGCTTGGTCACGATGGTCTACAACGGTCAGCCGGATCCCTTCAGCAATGGCGCCCTCGCCAGCTGCGCGCCGGCAACGGCCAAGCTGCCGGACGGCAAGCCGATTGCGGTGGTGTGCAAGCGCGTGGAGCAGGCCACCACGGACGAGGACGGCAGCAAGGGCTTCGCAGCGACGCTGGCCCCCGGCGTGGCGGCGCGCCAGTGGAGCTACACGTACAACGAGTACGGCCAGGTGCTGAGCGAAGACGGCCCGCGCACGGACGTGGCGGACGTGATGAAGTACGAGTACTACACCGACACCACGGCCGAGTGGACGCGAGGCGACCTCAAGCAGGTGACCGATGCCGCCGGCCAGGTGACCCGCTACACCAGGTACAACCCGCACGGCCAGGTGTTGACCATGGTGGACCCGAACAACGTCAGCACCGAGTACAGCTACGACCTGCGGCAGCGGCTCAAGAGCGTGAGCACGGGCGGGCAGAGCACGAAGTACGACTACGAGCCCACGGGCCTGCTCAAGCAGGTGACGCAGCCGGACGGCAGCTACGTGCGCTACAGCTACGACGATGCGCACCGGCTGACGGGCGTCAGCGACGGGCTGGGCAACTCGGTGACGTACACGCTGAACAACGCCGGGGAGCGGGAGAAAGAAGAAGTGAAGGACCCGGGCGGAGCGCTGATGCGCAACATCAGCCGGGCCTATGACGCGCTGGGTCGGCTGCAGAGCGTAACCGGCGCCGTGCATTGAGCGCTGTCAACAAAGAACCCCATCAGAAAGCCCAATTTCTTGGAGAGGCTATGAAGAAGAACAGCCTGTGCGGCGTCAATAAGCGCGCTCGGCTCACAAAGTCAAAAGGGCGGATTCACCGTTTGATGCCGCGTGCCAAGCACTTCATCATCGCGGGAACCTGCGTCTTCGGGACTGCAACTGTGTCGGCCCAAGGGGCCAACGGTTGGTATTTGGTCGCGCCCAACGCTTACTGGTACTCCACTTTGCCAGATCCTCCTTACGGTGCCGAGAAGAACGGCATCTGGGCGGCGCCAACACCTGCGGAAGTTTGCGCTGCGACGTTGGGAGGTTCGCCGCCCAAGCTAATTCCACAGAACTATCACCCCGTCGATTTTGCTTCTCCGGCGCCATTCAAGAAGCACAGAAATGAAGGGTACTCTTGCAATTTGTGGGATGGCAGTCAGTGGGCAGATGGCGGCACAACGTATGGCGCGACGTTCCGCGAGTACGTTTACTGTGGTCTTGCTGCGAAGTGGGTGATCTACCCTGGGCAGAACTACGAGCGTCATTTGCCGAAGGGCAATTGCATGCTCTACAAGGATGTCTATGCTTCGCCGCCAACGAGCTGCAAGCAAAATCCGGCGAAAGGCAACCCGATCTACCCGCTGACCGGCAGCAAGCGGGAAGTCGTTTCGTTGGGATTGCAAATCGGCAATCAAAGTGTCGCCCTGACGTATGACAGCGTGAGGGCACGGCTGGATCTGGTAGAGCGGTTCATTACGCCGCAGCCATGGGGAGGGCAAGCGGGCGCGCTCTGGTCATCCAATGTGCATCGAAGGCTGGCCTTCAGTCACAACCAGACCGCACTGGCCTTCCGCGGCAATGGAAAAACGGTCAGCTTCAACACGGAGCCAAGCCGTGGGTGGGTGGCGCCCAAGCCGCAGCGCGACAGTCTGACAACGAACGGCACTTCGGGATTTTTTTACCGGGACGACGACGAGCATTCGCTGGAGGTTTACGACCTGAACGGACGGATGCTCAAGTGGGTCTCCAGCACCGGAGTCGAATTGCTGCCGGTCTACAGTGATGCCAGCACGCCCGCGTCGGTCGCGCCAGGGCCGGGACACCTTGTCGAGCTCCGTGATTCTTTTGGGCGCACTCTCAGCTTTACGTACACCGTTCTGCCGAGCGGCAACGTGGGAATCGCAAGCGTCAAGGATACGGCGGGCCGGACGATAGCAAGCAGCTACGACACCCACGGCAACCTTGCGAGTCTGACTTGGCAAGACGGCCTGGTGCGACGGTTCATATACGACAGTCCTCATCCCGATCAGCAATGGGCCTTGACCGGCATCGTCGATGAGCACAACTCACGGTATGCGACTTTTCGGTACAACGCGGAAGGATGGGCGCAGAGCACTGAGCATCAGGGCGGGGTGGGTAAGTACGAGTCGTCCTATGCTTCGAGCCCGCGCCTGAGCGTACGTGAAGTCGTGGACTGGAGCCGCGAGATGGTGTGGCGTTATCACGAGTGGAGCACGCCTGCCGGTGTAAAGGTCGCGCAGCCGAATGGCGACACACAGGTCATCCACGTGGCGACCGTTCGTACTCCGATGGGGCCGGATGTGTACCAGTCTCCCGTCAGCGCTGGGGTGAATCAGGCGGCAAGTGCCGGCTGCGATGCAGCCACGAGCCACCTGGAGTTTGACGCTCAAGGCAATGTGGCGCAGAGCGACGACTTCAACGGGCAGCGCGTGTGTTATGCCTACGACCTCGGCCGCAACCTTGAGACCGCCCGTGTCGAGGGACTTCCAAACACCGCCGTCTGCAACACCTACACCGGACCCGGCGCGCAGCTCCCTGCTTCGGCACGTAAGGTGAGCACCCGGTGGCATGTCGAATGGTCGTTGCCGATCCAGGTTGCCGAACCACGGCGCTTGGTGACGACGGTCTACAACGGTCAGCAGGACCCGTTCAACGGCAATGCGATCGCCAACTGTGCGCCGGCAACCGCGAAGCTGCCAGACGGCAAGCCGATCGCAGTGGTGTGCAAACGGGTGGAGCAGGCGACGACGGACGAGGACGGCAGCAAGGGTTTTGCAGCGAGTTTTGTCCCCGGCGTGGCGGCGCGCCAGTGGAGCTACACGTACAACGAGTACGGCCAAGTGCTGAACGAAGACGGCCCGCGCACGGACGTGGCGGACGTGACCAAGTACGAGTACTACACCGACACCACCGCCGAGTGGACCCGAGGCGACCTGAAGCAGGTGACGGACGCCGCCGGCCAAGTGACCCGCTACACCAAGTACAACCCGCACGGCCAAGTGTTGACGATGGTGGACCCGAACAACGTCAGCACCGAGTACACCTACGACCTGCGGCAGCGGCTCAAGAGCGTGAGCACGGGCGGGCAGAGCACGAAGTACGACTACGAGCCCACCGGCCTGCTCAAGCAGGTGACGCAGCCTGACGGCAGCTACGTGCGCTACAGCTACGACGGTGCGCACCGGCTAACGGGCATCAGCGACGGGCTGGGCAATTCGGTGACGTACACGCTGAACAACGCCGGCGAGCGGGAGAAGGAAGAGGTGAAGGACCCGAGCGGAGCGCTGATGCGCAACATCAGCCGGGCCTATGACGCACTGGGCCGGCTGCAGAGCGTGACCGGCGCCGTGCACTGAGCCGCCAACAACCGAACGAACAAAACACCAATCCAATACCCCTCGGGGGAGGAAGCATGACACCACGATGCGAGAGCGGGCGCTGCTGGGGACAGCGCGCGCTGTTGGGCGCTCTGATGGCTGCGCAGGCGCTGCCTGCATTTACCCCAACACCACGACGCAGTACGAGTATGAGAAATCTAGGAGCGATTGGTAAATGAAAAGAAGCAAAATCTACGCAAAAGAGCGGCGATTTTTCGATGCGTCCTTCAAGGTACGGTCGCTATCCTGTGTATTTTCTATTCTTCTTGCTTCATCGGCTGGCGCAGGACAAGTATCTGCCTGTGGAAGATGCCCCTCGGCTACAGAATCGAAATACCCTGATTGCAGTCCGTGCACGGAAATTAAAGGCACCGTCGACGAGGCATGCGCAGCTCTCACCGGCTACTTGAAAACCCTAGTTCCAAAATGGACTTCTTATGGGGTGGCCTACGAGGGATTCTCCAGCCGTCCAACATGCAGACTCGATGGCACATACTACGACGAGGACCAGAAGCAGGAGAAAGCCGCCTCTATTTCACAAGGGAGCATTTTCGGTTGCGGGGACGGCTATCAGATGCATCTCCCAGATGGGATATGCCTTGATATAGTCGATATTTACCAAAACCCACCAAATGCCTGCGCCACTAATCCAGGCTTTGGGAAGCCTGCCTATCCGCTGACAGGGACAGAAAAGCACGTAGAATCTCTTGGGATAAGGCTGGGTGGGCAATACCTTGATGTGACATATAATAGCGCCAGAGCGCCATGGGTCTATGGTGGAAAATATATTTCACAGCCAGGTGAAAAACCTGTTCTTGGGCAACTCGGAACTCTTTGGTGGAGTAGCTTTCATAGGGAGGTTCGCACCGTCTCGGCGCGCAGCTATTTAATAGCAAGAGGGGATGGGAGGATTGTCAGCATTGAGTTTAATGCTGCAAAGACGCCGTCTTATTTTCCTGTTGAAAACGAAAATGATCGCTATATCAGTTTTTCGGAGGACGGAAAGTATTACAGGCTTTACACCGATCAAGCCCGGCGTGTTGGAGAAGTCTACAGTTCTGGAGCCAAGCAATTGCTAAAGATGGTGGCGGCATCCGGTGCCACACTTGAAGCTCGATATAGCGACGCTACTACGCCGGCGGACGTGGCACCGCCAGGAAAAATGGTTGAAGTTCGAGATGCATTCGGTCGGCGAGTATTATTTAAGTATCTTGTCCTTTCGACTGGAGATGCTGCAATCAAAGAAGTTGTCGATCCTGCCGGTTTAAGTATAAAGTTTGAATACGATGATCTTGGGAATATGAAAAAAATCGTTTACCAAGACGGAAGCGCTCGCCAGTTCATATATGACAGTCCCAATCCTTCGCAAGCTTGGGCATTGACAGGCGTGGTTGACGAGCGTGGCCGAAAGTTTGGCGCAATTTCGTATTCACCGGAGGGCTGGGTGTCGTCGGTAGCGCTTGGCTCCTCAAAGCCCTACCAGTTCAAATATAATAGGCCGCCTCGCCATTCTGTGCTTGAAGATGTCGATTTAACGCGAAGAATAGTACGTCGCTATCATGTATGGTCACCTCCGATTGAGGCCATGGTGGTTACGCCGGAAGGGGGCGAGTTCGGCATTGCTTCCACCGCCGTGATGGCGGGGCGTACTGAATCGGAAATGGGTTCCCCACTCGTTTCCGGATTGTCCCAGCCCGCCGGTTCAGGTTGTGCTGCTGCAACTAACAAATTGATTTTTGATGCCCGCGGCAACGTTACCCAGAAAGATGATTTTAATGGACGGAGGGAGTGCTACTCCTATGCGGCGGATCGGAGTGTTGAAGTCATTCGCGTCGAGGGGCTGGATAAGACAACTGATTGCAGCGATGTTCTCGGCGTGGCTGCTCTTCCTGCAAATAGTCGCAAGATCAGCACGCAATGGCACCCCGACTGGCAACTGTCGGTCAAGGTGGCAGAGCCACGGCGCATCGTGACGACGGTGTACAACGGCCGACCCGATCCCTTCAACAGCAACGCCATCTCCAGCTGCGCGCCGGCAACAGCCAAGCTGCCCGGCGGCAAGCCGATTGCGGTGGTGTGCAAGCGGGTGGAGCAAGCGACCACGGACGAGGACGGGAGCAAGGGCTTCGCAGCGACGCTGGCTCCCGGCGTGGCGGCGCGCCAGTGGAGCTACACGTACAACGAGTATGGCCAAGTGCTGAGCGAAGACGGCCCGCGCACCGACGTGGCCGACGTGACCAAGTACGAGTACTACACCGACACCACCGCCGAGTGGACCCGAGGCGACCTCAAGCAGGTGACGGACGCCGCCGGCCAGGTGACCCGCTACACCAGGTACAACCCGCACGGCCAAGTGTTGACGATGGTGGACCCGAACAACGTCAGCACCGAGTACACCTACGACCTGCGGCAGCGGCTCAAGAGCGTGAGCACGGGCGGGCAGAGCACGAAGTACGACTACGAGCCCACCGGCCTGCTCAAGCAGGTGACGCAGCCCGATGGCAGCTACGTGCGCTACAGCTACGACGACGCGCACCGGCTGACGGGCATCAGCGACGGGCTGGGCAACTCGGTGACGTACACGCTGAACAACGCCGGGGAGCGGGAGAAAGAAGAAGTGAAGGACCCGAGCGGGGCGCTGATGCGCAACATCAGCCGGGCCTATGACGCGCTGGGCCGACTGCAGAGCGTGACCGGCGCCGTGCACTGAACACCGGCGGCACAAGCAAACACAACATCAACACCCCGCACTGGGGGAGGATTCATGACACAAGCAGACAAGCGGGCGCGCCGCTGGGGGCAGCGCACGCTGCTGGGCGCGCTGATGGCGGCGCAGGCCGTGCCAGCCCTGGCGCAGCAGAGCACCACCACGCAGTACGAATACGACGCCGAAGGCAATCGCACCAAGATCACCGACCCGCGCCAGCAGGTCACCACGCAGAGCTACGACGAGCTGTACCGGCTGAAGCAGCAGACGCTGCCGGCGGCCAAGGCCGGCGAAGCCACACCGGTGATCCAGTACGGCTGGGACAAGCGCGACCAGCTCAGCAGCGTCACCGACGCGCGCAAGAACACCACCAGCTACGCTGTGGACGGCCTGGGCAACCCGGTGAGCCTGATCAGCCCCGACACCGGCACCACCAGCAGCAAGGTGGATGCAGCGGGCAACGTGATCGAGGTGAGCAACGCCCGCGGGCAGAAGATCAGCTACAGCTACGACGCGCTGAACCGGCTCACGCAGGCCAGCTACCCCGGTGGCGCCAAGACCGTGTACGGCTACGACGCCTTCGTCACCACCGTGGGGGCGGAGAACCACGGCCGGGGCCGGCTGACCAGCATTGCCGAGATCAATGCCGCTGGCCAACAAACCAGCCGGCTGGAGTTCGCCTACGACCCGCAGGGCCGGGCGCTGCGGCGCTGCCAGATCTGGGGCGCCGCAGCGAGCTGCACCCCCGCCGACACGCTGAGCTACCGCTGGGACAGCAGCAGCGGGCGGCTGCAGGGGCTGACCTACCCGTCGGGCCGCCGGGTGGACTACCAGTACGACAGCCAGGGCCGCATCAGCGCCATCACCACCACCGACCCCGGCAGCAGCACGGCCCAGGCGGTGGTGAGCAACGTGCAGTACCAGCCGGTGGATGCGGGCAGCTACGTGGTCAAGGGCTGGACCTACGGCAACGGCAGCACCGCGCCCGTGCAGAGCTACAGCCGCAGCTTCGACCTGGACGGACGCATCACCGGGTTCACGCTGGGACAAGGTGCGGCCGGTGTCACGCCCGAGCAGGCGCAGTACACGCTGAAGTACGACGCGGCCAGCCGCATCGAGGCGATCCAGAGCGGGCCGGCGGCGAGCCCGACCGTGGCCAGCTTCGGCTACGACAACCTGGACCGGCTGACGCAGGCGGTGATCGGCAGCACGACGTACAGCTACGAGTACGACCTCAACGGCAACCGCACGCGGCGCATCCTGAGCGGCGCGGGCAGCAGCGCCACGACGTACAGCTACCCGGCGACGAGCAACCGGCTGCAGAGCGTGCAGGTGGACAGCCAGGCGGCGCAGGCGATCACGACGGACGAGACGGGCAACATCACGACCGATCCCGCCAACCCGGTGGGGGCGGTGAACTACAGCTACACCACCGGAGAAGGGGTGGTGGTGACGGGGCGGCTGACGCACAGCTACGGGCCGATGGCGCGGCATGTGTACAGCCACAACGGGCTGGGGCAGCGCACGCGCAAGACGGGCTCCACCCTGACGGCCAATGGGACCACGTACAACCCGCCGAGTTATGTCGGGTCGAGTGAGACGTTCTTCCACTATGACCAAGGTGGGCAGCTCATTGCCGAGCGGGATCAGAACCAGTTGGTCAAGCGGGAGTACATCTGGCTGCAGGACACACCGGTGGCGGTGGTCACCGGGGCCACGCCGACCCAGCCCGTCCGCGCGAGTGGCACGCCGCTGAACGTGCCGCAGGTTCGCTTCATCCACCCGGACCACCTCGACACGCCGCGGCTGATCACCGACACGGCGGGCGCGAAGCGCTGGGAGTGGAGCATCATCGGAGAGCCCTTCGGCATCGGAGCGGCCAACGGCGCACCACAAGGCCAACCGACGGCACAGCGGCTGGATTTCCAGCTTCGTTTCCCGGGGCAGTACTTCGATCAGGAAACGGCTACGGCGTACAACTACTTTAGGACATACTTTTCTTACAGCGGGCGTTATCTGCAAAGTGACCCTGTTGGCCTCCTCGGAGGACCCAATTCCTATTCGTACGTCGATGGCAGTCCTTCCCGCAGGTCGGATCCTTTCGGGCTCCAAGCTAAAGACCCCGGGAAAGGAGCCGGTCCTTATCATCCTCCTCCTGGGATAGGCCTAAAATGCACCCGCGCAGACGACTGTCCACGCCTTAAAGAGAAGATTACTCTGCTGGAAAGAATGATTGAGTCTCATACAGGCTGGGATAGGCATAACGATCGACCAAAAGGCGGAAACCGGCACGCAGAAGAAATCGCTGATCTCTGGAATGCGATAGCAAAGTGCCAGGAATTTTGGCGTCAGAAAGACTGTGACAATTGCCAGCCAAAGGAAAGGACGTTTGGAGATTGGTTTAGGGAGACGTTTGGGAGGGGTGCGCCAGATCGTTATGATCCTAGGCTAGACAGGATGGTGCCAGCAGAGCCGTCAAACGGTCCCGGTTTTGCTTCTCCTCCCCCTCTATGGCAGTACGCCATACCTTGACGCGAGGATATATGCAAATGGATCTACTTGGCGACTTGATCGAAACCTTCGAGGGGAAGGGGTCTATTCCTCTGGCTAAGGTCCACGAGTGGTTGAATGCTGAAGACATCGAGGTATGTGGGGCCGCCTACGCATACTTCGAGCGACTTGACTGTGTTGAGCGGATCGAGCCGCGCCTTACGCACGACGAGTTTGATGTATTTGTGCTTCGCTACCTGCAGCGATGTATTGTTGAGGGTGGGCACCATGACTGGGCTCATTCCCGATATGAGGCGGCTTGGGCTCTTGCGTCCTGGTTCACTCTCACATTCTCGAAAGACGCTCGCAATGATCGCCTGAAAGAGCTTCGCCTGTGGCTGGAGAGAACTTACCTGGATCGTGCTGATCTCCGAAGCGTCATAATCAACGGCTTTCTCGAGCACGTCGTTTCTCACAGAGGGATGGCTGAATTCTTCAAAGGATGGCGGTGCAATACCGAGTTGGCTGCCGCATTGCGACGAGCCAAGGAATGGCAGGCTTCGAGCGGAAACTCCCCGCTGGGTTAATGGCGACCTTATGGTTGTCCATCCAAGGGCGAGCAGGCATCCAACCTGCCAGCGAGCGCTCGCAAGGTGAGCACGCAGTGGCATCCCGACTGGCAACTGGCAGTCAAGGTGACAGAGCCTAGGGTGTGTTTGATAGGCGAGCCGATCCCGCCTAGGGTGAACGGGCATAGGTGAGGATAGGAGGAACGGATGGCACATCATCGTCATGAACTGTCAGATGCTGAGTGCGCGGTGCTGGAGCCGCTGTTGCCACCGCGCAAGAGGCGGGGCGACCGTACGGGGAGCATCGCAGGATGCTTAATGCCATGCTGTTCCGGCTGAACACCGGTATTGGGTGGCGCGATCTGCCCGAGCGTTACGGCCCGTGGCAGACGGTGTATTCGCGCTCGCGGCGGTGGTGCCGTTGTGGATTGTGGGACCGGATGCTGCAGGCGCTGCAGAGCGAACTGGACGCGGCGGGCCGCATCCAGTGGTCGCTGTGGTGTGTAGACGGCTCCAACGTGCGCGCGCACAAAGCGGCGGCTGGCGGCCAAAAAAATGTCGCCCGGCGCGCGAACCAGCGGACCATGCACTGGGGAGTAGCCGCGGCGGCTGGGGTACCAAGCTTCATGTGGTGAGTGACGGCGCCGGGATACCGCTGGCCGTGAAGCTCAGCCCTGGGCAGGCCCATGAATCGCTGTACGCTGAGTCAGTGCTCGACTCCGTGCGCGTCTGTCGGCCCAGCGGCACAGTGCGGCAAAGGCCCGAGCGCGTGGCTGGAGACAAGGCCTACAGCCAGCGGCGTATTAGGCAATGGCTGCGGCAGCGACACATACGAGCGGTCATCCCTGAACGGAGTGATCAGCAACAGCGTCGCCGAGGCCGACCTCCTGACTTCGACCTTCAGCAATATCGCCGCCGTAACGTCATTGAGCGCTGCATCGGCTGGTTGAAGGAAGCACGTGCCGTTGCTACCCGCTTCGAGAAACTGGCCTTGCACTATCTCGGTGGCGTCAAGCTGGCCATGATCTGTGGGATTCGCAGACATCGTTTCACTTTTTTGGCTTGACGCCACCCCCTGCTTGGTCGCTCCGCTTTGAGCGGGCAGAGGGCAAGCCGGCAACGATCTGGTCGGTCTTCCAAGCGCTGTAGCAAAGGCGTTCCTTGGAGCAGTCGTATAGAGCAGCGACCTCTTCATGTAGGGGCGTCTTTGCTGCCAGTTCGCCAACCCGTTCAGCCGGTGTTCGGCCCTTCAGACTCCCATGCGAACGGCGCCAGTTGTACTCGAATTGCCATTCTTCGATCAGCTGGGCAATGCGTGGATCCTTGGGGTCACGGCGGCTCCAGAACTCCACCAGATCGGTCAACTGCGAGCGCTCGACCTTTCCGTTGAGGTGAGGTGAACGAGGCGGGATTGGACGGAACTTGATGAACTCGTCCGCAAGCCGTCGCTGTACCTTCTCAGCAAAGAACTCCAGCCCCCGGTCGGTCTGGATTCTCTGGATGGCGAAGGGCATCTCTTCCACGACTCGCTCAAGAAACGCTACTGTACTGGCCGCGTCACGCCTTCGGGATACGGCAAGGACTCTGAAGTGTCATAGCTACGACTTGATCTGACATTACCCTTGCCCGACAGGGCGTTCAAGGAAGTCAGATGACACAAGATCAGAAGATCATTCGCAACCAGATCGGGCTATTGAAGCTGGCGCAGACGCTGGGCAGCGTATCAGAAGCATGCAAGGTGCTGGGTTTCAGCCGAGACAGCTTCTACCGCTTCAAGGAACTGTACGAGACGGGCGGAGAAACGGCGCTCGCAGAGATCTCCCGCAAGAAGCCCAACCTGAAGAACCGGGCGGACCCCATCATCGAGCGAGCGGTGATCGACTTCGCGCTGGAGCAGCCGGCATACGGCCAGGTGCGCGTTGCCAACGAGTTGAGAAAGCGCGCCATCAGCGTATCGCCCGCCGGCGTGCGCACGATCTGGCTGCGCCATGACTTGCAGACCTTCCAACTGCGCCTGAAGGCGCTGTCGGCCAAGGTGGCGCAGGAGGGCGTGATTCTCACAGAGGATCAGGTCCGTGCGCTGGAGAAGGCCAAGCAGGAGAAGGAAGCGCACGGCGAGATCGAGACCGAGCACCCGGGCTACCTCGGCTCGCAGGACACCTACTACGTGGGCAATCTCAAAGGCGTAGGGCGCATCTACCAGCAGACCTTCATCGACACGTACAGCAAGCTCGCGTTCGTCAAACTCTACGACCGCAAGCATGCGATCACGGCGGCGGATATGCTCAACGACCGGGTGCTGCCGTTCTTCGAGGACCACGGGGTGCCGCTGCTGCGCATCCTGACCGACCGTGGCAGCGAGTACTGCGGCAACCGGGAGACGCACGAGTTCGCGCTGTATCTGGACCTGGAGAACATCGAGCACACGCGCACGCGCACGAAGAGGCCTCAGACCAACGGGATCTGCGAGCGCTTCCATCAGACCATCCAGAACGAGTTCTACGCCAGCGCCTTCCGGCGCAAGCTGTACAACTCGCTGGACGAACTGCAGGTGGACGTTGACGAGTGGATGCAGAGCTACAACGCCGAGCGGACGCACTCGGGCAAGTACTGCTACGGTAAAACGCCGCTGCAGACCTTTATCGAGAGTGCAACGCTGGCGTACGATAAACAGCTGGATCAGATCAAGCAGACACCTCACACCGATACGGCCGTCGCTTGACGGCTTGTCTGTCAGATCAAGTCTCGACTAGGACACTTGAGCCCGTCAGTGACGGCGATCAGGATGTCGCCCACCCCGCGGGTCTTCAGATCGTTGAAGACCTTGAGCCAGAACTTGGCGCCCTCGGTTCCCTCGATCCATAACCCCAGGATGTCGCGGCTGCCGTCGGGCAGCACCCCAAGCGCGAGGTAGATGGCCTTGTTGCGCACCACCGCATCCTCTCGGATCTTGACCCGTAGGGCGTCGAAAAACACCACCGGGTACATCGGCTCCAGCGGCCGGCTCTGCCAAGCGGTGACCTCTGACATGACGGCGTCGGTGACCGAGCTGATGAACTCCGGTGACACCTCGGTGCCGTATTGCTCAGCAAGGAACCCCTGGATCTCACGCACCGTCATGCCACGGGCGTACATTGCGACGATCTTGTCGTCAAAGCCGGTGAAGCGGCGCTCGTGCTTGGGGATCAGAACCGGCTCGAAGCTGCCTTCGCGGTCGCGCGGCACCTCGATGCGCAGCGGCCCATCCTCGGTCTGCACGGTCTTGGCGCTGGCGCCGTTGCGCTGGTTGCCGGCCTCTTCGGGCTTCGCAGCGCCAGGCGGGTAGCCCAAGTGGTGCGACAGCTCCGCGCCCAGCGCGCGCTCGATCAAAGCCTTCTTGAACGCCATTGAGGCGGCCTGAACCGCCTCGGCACTCATCGGGCCCTTGACGAACTGGTCCACGAGCTCCTTCGGGATCGTCGGCAGCGCCGCCGCCGGCGGCTTCTTCTTGCTTGGCATAGATGTTCCTCTTCGACATGCTATGCCTCAAACACAAAAATCCTGACAGGCTCCCTCAGCCTCGCTGAGCTTGGCGCTACGTCGTTGTCTGGGACCCATCGGTGCGTCTGTCGTGGTGGTGCGGCGGCGCCACTTCGCCACCGTCTTCTCGTTCAAGCCGTAGCGGGCGGCGAGTGCGCGAGTCGTTTCTTGCGACGCTTGCAACTCGGCTCGAACTCTCGGCGTTGTGCGGGCTGAACCGTGAAGGCTTGCTGCCACAGACAGTCCTCCTGTTGGGCCGTCAGAATTCCACCATGACTCTCCGGGACTGAACACCTAGGACACTTGATCTTGTGCGCTTGCGTGATGCGCTCCACCGGTGGCGGCCGCACGTCTCGCCGACCTCGCGCAGGTCGGCGAACACCCGCCGTGCGTCGTAGACGCCGTGGCTGCCGGTATAGGAGTGGCGGATCAGCTCCAACAGCCGCTGGTCCTCCTGCTCGCGTTGCGACAGCGGCTCATGCAGCCACGCATAGAACCCGGCCCGTGCCACCTTCAACACCCGGCACATCAACGTGACAGCGAATTCACGCCGATGCTCGACCATGAAGCGGTACTTCACTCAGGCTTCTTGGCAAAGTACCGCGCGGCTTTTTTTAGCAGGTCTCGCTCCTCCTCCAGCCGGCGCATCTGAGCTCGCAGGCGAAGGATCTCGCTCTTGGCCTCCAGAAATTCCTTGGACTGCTGCTCGTCCTTGCCCGGTGTCACGGCCTTCACCCACTTGTACAGGCTGTGCGCCGAGACCCCCAAACGGGCCGCCACGTCGGCCACCGAGTAGCCCGCTCCGTCACTTGCTTGACCGCCTCTTCCTAAAATTCCGGTGTAAACCTCGGTGTTCCCACTGTCTGCCTTCTATGTTCAAAGGATAGGTTGGGCTTGTCTAGCGAACCGAGAGCAGTCCATCTTGCGGCGATCCCCATACGACGGTCCCGCCGTCTGACGCGCTGGCAGCGGCAGCTCCAGCACCGCCCGCTCCACATCCCACAGTTCGTGCCAATGATGTGCGATCTCCGCGCTGCTGATCGTCACCCAGATCCCGCTGCTGCGCAGGCCACGACAGGCAGCCTCTTCAGCACACCCAGTCATTCAGAGATTAGATTGTCCGGCAAGCGAAAGGCTGCACCATCCGCGCCAAGGCCCGTACCCGCGGGCATTGCGACCCGTCGCTCTCAAGCTGACGCAGCGGCTCCCCCTTCATACCGACTTCGTCCCGCCCCACAACCGCGAATGACATGACACCTGATGCAGATCAAAGATGTTCGCTCGGCGTGTTGACATGAGGTCGGGGCATCGTGTTGGTCCCTGCCGCCCTGTCTCGCCGACCGCGGCCTCGTTGGCATTCAGCTTCTTCACAGGTTGAAGAGATCCATCGCCCACAAGCCGTGCCTTCGTGCGGCCAACAGCTTCGGTGCCATGGGCCGACTGTCCGTCTGTTCAGTCACCTCCCGGCACCAGTCGCGGCGACATGATGAAGCGGCGCAAGTAAAGCCGGCGCCTGACCCGCCATCGTCCATCGAGCCCCACGAGTGGCGGCCAGCGCCGCTTGGACACTTATTTCGCCTGTGAACCAACGGCATCTTCATCACCCGCGTGTCTCACTCCACAGCAGTGTTGAAGGTCAAAGATGACAAGAAAACAAGTGCGTGATGTCAGTGCTGTCAGGTGATAAGAGGCACAGGTTCAGATAGGCTGCATCCGTCATTGGTTCGAGACATCGCAGAGAGACTGAATGATCGGAGACCGGCATCGCCTGCATGCGCATTTCATGCGCGGCGTTGCCAGAGCTGGCGCAGTCGCGGAAGGGGCGCTCAGGCACGTGCCCGTGTCGTTCGTTCACTTCGACAGCCACTGCATCCACCGCACCCATCGGCATCACATCGACGATCTTCCACGCTGCCCACTTGGTGGCTGGTCCATCGTCGCGAGCGGCGACGCTCGACCGGTGTTCAATCACATGCGACATCTCGGCCGGCCTCCTGAGGATGGCGCCGATCTGATGACCACGGCGTCCGGCCCTCATGGACGCAGAGGCCGGCGCGATGCTCTCGGAGCGTGGTCAGGCGTGCTCCTGCCATTGCAGGAGGCAGCGCTGCCCCGCCTCGGACCTGCGTAAGGCCCGTCGTCCGCAATCTCGGAAGAAGCCATGTCGTCTGCCTTGTATCGCTACGCTCGCGGTCTCGCCTCGGTTCCTGTCATCGCAGCCTGTCAGTCAGCAGGGCTGTTCGATCTGTTGGAGCAGCACGGGCAGATGTCGGCAGCGCAACTGGCGCAGGCACTGCACGCGCGTCCCGGCCCGCTCGGCGCTGCCTTGCACCTGCTCGACTCCTTGGGATGGCTGCGACGTGTGGCTGGCACGGACGCCTACGCACCGACGGTCCAGGCGCGCCTGCGACACGAGATGCCGGCCGACTTGCCAGCGCTGCTCTCATTCGACGTGAATGCCTACCTGTCGGGCCAATGCGAGCCGCCGCACGGTGGTGCACGCTGGCTTCAGCTCAGCGCTCGCGGCTGGAACGTGTCCCACCCGGCGCTGGCCGACGATCTGGATGCCTGCCTGCTGCTGCCTTTGCTGTCGGCCCTGGCACCAGCCGGCCAGCTGGAGACGCCGCTGCTGCAAGGCGTGCCCGAGCCGGTGGCGAGCGAGCTGCGAGCGTGGCTGGCCAGCCGGCAATGGTGTGAAGGCGAGAAGGGCGTGTGCCGGCCGACGGCAAGCGGTCGCCGGCTGTTCGACCAACTCGGCAGTGCGTTCACCGCGCTGTCGTACCGCCCGCTGATGAGCCGCCTGCAGGCGGCGATCTTCGCACAGCCACCCGCCGCCGGGCCGCAGCCCGACTCGCCGGGCGAGGCCATCGACGATGCTTCTGGCTGGGCCGGCTACATCGAGAACGCAGCCGAACGCGCGCGCTACCTGGAGCAATTGCGTGAGATCGTGGTGGGGCTCTTCGATCGCCTGCCGGTCGAGGCACAGCCGGTCGGCATCGTGCACCTTGGCTGCCGCGACGGGGTCTTGCTCGAGATGCTGGCCGACCTGGTGGTGCACGAGTGCGGCAGGGGGCGGCTGCTTGCCCGCCATCCATTGCGCCTCATCGGGATCGGTCCCGATGCTGCGCCAGGGCACAGCACGCGGGCGGGGGTGGCCAGCCGCAACGCGGAGTTCATCCGTGACGCTGCGGATGACCCGACGCACGTCTTCGGCCTGCTGAAGCACCACGGCGTCACCGACACGCAGGCGATGTTGTACGTGCGCGCCCGCGAGCCGTTGCTGCCTTCCTTCTGCACGCCGAGGGTCCTCGGCGGCGCTGCCGCGCTGGCTGAGGCGCTCGGCGGCCAGGGCGGCCTGCCGACACTGGACGGTGGGCAACGCCACGATGCGGACCGCGCGGGTCGCTGGGCCGCGGGCATCGGGGCGGCGGCCTGGGTCGAGTTGAACGAGTACGCGTGGCAGGTCGACCCTGCAGGCGGCGCGGATGACGGCGAAGTTGCAACCTCCGAGGCCGGAGCGCCGCCTCCACATGCGCAGGCGCATGCGCTTGCCCATGCGCCTGCGCCGGTGCGCGACCTGATGACGCTGGCCGGTGCGGGGATGTTCCCGGGCGCTCAGGCGTTCCACAAGTACCCGCGTCGCCGCCCGGTCACGCTGGCCACCCTCGGCTTCTACGAGCGGCGCGCGTACACCGTCCGCTTTGCCCGGGTCGATGACCTGCCAGCGCTCAGCGCGCTGGAGGCGCAATGCTGGGCGCCAGGCATCCGCGCCGACGACGCCGCATTGCTCCAGCGGGTGACGCGCGACCCGCACGGCCAGTTGGTGCTCGCGGTCGACGGCATCGTGAAGGGCTGCATCTACTCGCAGCGGCTGCGTGCTGCCGAGCTGCTGGACGGCGAGACCTTCGAGACGGCGAGCCGGCTGCACAGCCCCGATGGGCCGATCGTTCAGCTGCTCGCCCTCAACATCGCCCCGGATGTCCAGGATCAGCAGTTCGGCGACCAGCTGCTGGAGTTCATGCTGCAGCGCTGCTCGCTGCTGGAGGGTGTGCACAGCGTGGTCGGCGTCACTCGCTGCCGGGACCGCGCGCGGCATGCGCACCTACCGCTGGCCGACTACATCGCAATGCGCAACGAGCGTGGAGAACTGGTTGATCCGGTGCTGCGGCTGCACGAGCGACACGGCGCCGCGATACGCAAACTGATGGCCGGGTACCGTCCGATGGACGATGTGAACGACGGCCACGGCGTGTTGGTGCATTACGACCTGGCACGCCGGACGCCGGCGGCAGCGCTCGGCGCTGGCGAGCGCGCACCGGTGTCGGCGGGTGCCGCGCCGCCGCTGGCGCTCGACGCCGAGACCTGGGTCTGCACGCGATTGCGTTCGCGGCTGCAACTCGACGACAACGCCGAACTCGACCGCGATCGACCCCTGATGGAGATGGGGCTGGACTCGGCCGACCTGCTCGACCTGGCGGCCGACATCGGCAGCGCGTTCAAGCTGTCGCTGACGGCCCTGTTCTTCTTCGAGAACAACACCTGCCGCAAGATCATCGCGGCGCTGCAGGTGCGTTGCCAGCCCCTGCAGGCCGAGACACACGCTGCCTCCCCCTCGGCGGCGCCTGGCGCGCCCGCACCGCACGAGGCGCGTCTGGCGAGCCCGCAGCCACCAGCCTCGTCCTCCTCCCCGCAGCCGCGAGCCGGCGACATTGCGATCGTCGGGGCCGCCTGCCGCCTGCCGGGGGATGTCGACAGCCTCGAGCAGTTCTGGCGCTTGCTGGTGCAGGGAGAAGAGGTGGTCGGCCAACTGCCCGCCGACCGGTGGCAATGGCCGGCGGACATCGACCTGGAAGGGCAGCACCGCGGTATCGACCGCGGCGCCTTCCTGAGCGACGTCGGCCGCTTCGATGCCGCGTTCTTCCGGATCTCGGCCCATGAAGCCGCGTTGATGGACCCACAGCAGCGCATCCTGCTGGAGCTGGCCTGGCAGTGCCTCGAGGACGCCGGCCATGCGCCGGCCGCGCTGGCCGGTTCCGACACCGCGGTTTACGTCGGTGCGAGCGGTTCGGACTACCGGCTGCTGGTGGATCGCGTCGGCGCCGCGGTCGAAGGCCATTCGGGGCTGGGCACCTCCATGTCGATCCTGGCCAACCGCATCTCCTATTTCTTCGACTTTCGCGGGCCCAGCCTGCAGATCGACACCGCGTGTTCGAGTTCCCTCGTCGCAGTGCACGAGGCGGTGCAGTCGCTGCGCGCCGGGCGCTGCAGCCAGGCCTTGGTCGCCGGTATCCACTTGATGTGCGACTTGTCCACCACGCTCGCGTACTACCGCGCCGGCATGCTCTCGCGTGACGGCCGCTGCCGCAGCTTCGACGCGTCCGCCAACGGCTACGTTCGCGCCGAGGGAGCGGTGGTGCTGCTGCTCAAGCCGCATGAGCAGGCACTGCGTGACCGCGACCACGTCTATGCGGTGCTCAAGGGCAGTGCGGTCAACCATGGCGGGCAAACGGGTGGTCTGACGGTGCCCAGCCCCGGCGCCCAGGCCCGCCTCGTCCTGGAGGCCTGCCGGGATGCCGGCGTGCCGGTGCGCTCGCTCGGCTATGTCGAAGCACATGGCACCGGCACGCCGCTGGGCGACCCGATCGAGGTGGCCGGGCTGGCCGGTGCCTTCGAGCAGGACGGGCCGGCGCCGGGGCTTGCCAACGCCCGCTGCGGGCTTGGATCGCTCAAGACCAATGTGGGTCACCTGGAGGCGGCCGCCGGCATCGCGGGCCTGCTCAAGCTGATGCTGTGCCTGCAACACCGCTGGTTGCCTGCCAGCCTGCACTTCGAGCGACTCAATCCGCAGATCACGCTCGCGGGCACCCCGTTCCATGTGGTGGATGCGGCCGGCCCGTGGGCTGCTGCCGGGGCACAGCCGCTGCGCGCGGGGGTCAGCAGTTTCGGGTCGGGGGGCACGAACGCGCATGTGGTCCTTGAGGAACATCGCGCCGCGCCGGCGGCCGAAGCGCAGCGGCCCCAGCCCTCGCCGTCGCGCCCGGCGCTGATCGTCCTGTCGGCGCGCAGCGCGGAGCGGCTGCGGACGCTCGCGGCATCGCTGCGGACGCACTGGCGCGGCCAGCCTCCTGCGCAGGGGGCGCTCGCCGACATCGCCTACACCCTGCAGGTCGGTCGCGCCCAGCTCGAACACCGGCTCGCCTTCACCGCGGCATCACCTGTGGAGCTGCAGGCGAAGCTCGATGCCTACCTCGACGCCGGGTCCCCGCACGAGGCGGGCGGCCTGGCCGTGGGCGAGGTGAAGAAGGGCAGCGACAAGGGCAGCGACCCGCTGTCGGCGCTGGGCGAGGACGACGACGTCCTGCAGCTGTTGAATGCCTGGATCGAGAAAGGCAAGTGCCAGAAGCTGCTCGCACTGTGGGCAGCCGGGCTCGATCTCGACTGGCCCCGCCTGTATCGCGACGGCGGCGCCTATGCCGCACTGACGCCTGCGCGGGTCAGCCTGCCGACCTACCCCTTCGAGCGCACCCGGCACTGGGTGGCCAGCCCGGCGGCGCCGGCCAGACCGGCCGCAAGCGTGCCGGGCGCGGCGGCCGGCCCGGCGTCCACCGGGGTGGCGGCGTCGCGCCAGGCGCAGGACATGATGGAGGCGCCGGCCTTCTTCGTTCCGGCCTGGGAGGCTTGTGCAGCGGCCACCGGCGACGCGCCCCCCGCGCATGAGCGTGTCGTCGTGATCACCGCGAGCGCGCAACAGCAACCGATGGCGCTGGCCATCCGGCACCCGCTCATGCACGTCGTCGGCTGCGACGAGCACGACAGCGTCGACCAGCTGGCCCAGCGCCTGCATCTGTGGGATGACATCCGCCACGTCGTGTGGGTCGCACCGCCTCACACCGGCACCTCGCTCCTGGACGACGAGGTGGTCGCGCAGCAGCAGCGCGGCGTGGTCCACTGCTTCCGCCTGGTGAAGGCGCTGCTGCAGCTCGGCTATGCACGCAAGCCACTCGGCTGGACCTTCGTGACCCGCCAAAGCCAGGCAGTGCTTCCCCATGAGCCGATCGATCCCACACACGCCACCGTGCACGGCTGGGCCGGGGCGATGGCCAAGGAACAGCCGCAATGGCAGGTGCGCTCGGTCGACCTGCCGTTGCAGCACGACGAGCCGCTGGCGGAGATGCTGCGGCTGCCGGCCGCCGAGGGCGGCAGCGCCTACGCCTACCGTGACGGGGAATGGTATCGGCAGGCGCTGGTGCCGTGCGAGGTGCCGGTTTCCGCGGCGCCCCCGGCATACCGCAGGCAGGGCGTGTACGTCGTGATCGGCGGCGCAGGAGGCCTTGGCGAGGTGTTCAGCCGCTTCCTCATCGAGCGGCACCAGGCGCAGCTGATCTGGATCGGGCGCCGCCCGCCCGACGCGCAGCTGCAGCACAAGATCGACCAGTTGGGCGCGCTCGGGCCCGCGCCGGTCTACCTGCAGGCCGATGCCACCGACCGGGCGGCGCTGGGGGCGGCCTATCGTCACATCAAGGCGCAGTTCGGCGCCATCCACGGGCTGGTGCACGCAGCGATCACGCTGCGAGACAAGAGCGTGGCGCAGATGGAGGAGGCACAGCTGCGCGAGGGCCTGTCCGCCAAGGTGGATGTCTGTGTGCGGCTCGCGCAGGTGTTCGCGCCGGAGCCGCTCGACTTCGTGCTGTTCTTCTCGTCGATGCAGGGCTTGTTCAAGCCGGCCGGGCAGAGCAACTACGCGGCGGGATGCACCTTCAAGGATGCCTATGCCCATGCGCTGGGCCAGGTGTGGTCGTGCCCGGTGAAGGTGATGAACTGGGGCTACTGGGGCAGTGTCGGCATCGTCGCCTCCGACGCCTACCGTGCCCGGATGGCGCGCCAGGGCATCGGCTCGATCGAACCGGATGCCGGCATGCAGGCGCTCGACACGCTGTTGCGCGGCCCGCTGGACCGCCTGGCCTTCCTGCGCATCGACCGCCACTCGCCGTTGGCGTCGATGGTTGATGCAGACCGGTGGGTCCGGCTGCCGGCCAGGGCCGCCCAGACCGGCACAGCGGCGGCCCCTGCCGGACCGGCCACGGTGATGGCGCTGCCCCCCGGCTTGGCCGCGGCGGCGGACGAAATCGCCGGGAGCCCGGCGGTCTCCGCGCCACTGCTGGCCCGATGGCTGTTCGTCCAGCTGCGCAAGGCCGGGCTGCCGGTGCGCGAGGACGGCCAGGTGGACCAGGCGCAGGTGGCTGCGTGGCAGCACGCCGTCGACCTGCCGCCGCTGTACGGCCGGTGGCTGCAGCATGGCCTGCGCATTGCGCGCGCACAGTTGGCAGAGGGGCAAGCCGCAGGGCCGGCCGTTGGGCCGCTCGACGAGGCAGCGCTGCGGCGGCTGTGGGCGGCGCACAAGGCTGAGCTGTCCGCACATCGCGGCATGCAGGCACAGGCGGAGCTGGCCGAGGCGGCGCTGCAGGCCTTGCCCGACATCCTGGCCGGGCGGCGGGCCGCCACCGACGTGCTGTTCCCGCGCGGTTCTCTCGAGCTGGTGGGCGCGGTCTACCAGGGCAACCCGGCCTCCGATTTCTACAACGATGTGCTGGCCGGCCTGCTGGCCGGCCAGGTCCAGGAGCGTGTGCGGCACGATCCGGCCGCGCGCGTGCGCATCCTGGAGATCGGTGCAGGGACCGGCGCCACCACCGCGCGCGTGCTGCGCCAGCTGGAGCCGCTGCGTGATCACATCGGCGAGTACTGCTACACCGACATCTCCAAGGTCTTCTTGATGGACGCCCGGCAGCGGTATGCCGCAGGGCCGGGCTACCTGACATTCAAGCTGTTCAATGTCGAGCAGCCGCTGCGCGAGCAGGAGATCGAGGTGGGCGCCTACGACATCGTGGTGGCCTGCAACGTGCTTCATGCCACACGCAACATCCGCCGCACCTTGCGAAACGCCAAGGCCTGCCTGCGACGGCAGGGGCTGCTGTTGCTCAACGAACTGTCGAGCATCAGCCTGTTGCACCACCTGACCTTCGGCCTGCTCGACGGCTGGTGGCGCTACGAGGACGAGCGGGTGCGCATCGCCGGCTCGCCGGCCTTGCCGCCCGCCATGTGGCGGCGCGTGCTGGAGGCAGAAGGCTTCCTGCACATCGGCTTCCCGGCGTCGGGCGCGCACGAACACGGCCAGCAGATCGTCGTTGCGACGAGCGACGGGTGGGTGCGGCAGCCCGCCGCGCTGCGGGTGGACCCCGTCGCACCCCTTGCCGGCACGCAGCCCCAGGCGGCACCGGCCGCTGCCACGGCGGGCCCGGCCGCTCGCCTGGCGGCCGCATCGTCCGGCGGGTCGGTGTCGGCCTTGGCACCGCAGGGCGTGCGAGAACGGGTGATGCAGCGCATCTCCCCGGTCATCGGTATCCCGGCGGACGAGATCGACGCGGACGTCGACTTCAACGAGTACGGGGTGGATTCGATCCTCGCCATGAAGCTGCTGCACGAGCTGGAACAGGAGTTCGGGGTCTCGCTCCCGAACAGCACCCTGATCGATCACCGGACGATTGCGCAGCTGTCGGCCGCCCTGCTCAAGGCGGCCGCCGAGACGCGGGCTGCCGGGGCTCCCGGGGCCGGCGAGGTGCGGCCGCCCGGCGGTGCCACCGCTGCAGGTGCCGCCCTCGGCGGCATGACCGAGGCCGATGCCAGGGCCGATGCAGCGAGGCCTGCGAGCCCCGTGCCACCTCCCTCGCGCCGGATCACCGAGGTGCTGGAGCAGTTCCGGGACGGGGACATCGAGCTGGACCAGCTCGACACGATGTTGGCTGGCTGGACCGAGTAGGGAGTGTGCGCTGTGACTCGCCGTGATTTGCTACTTGCCTACAAGCAAGGCGCGCTGACGACACCCGACCTGGTGGACGCGCTGAAGGCGCTGGACGCCGTCAGGTGCTATCCGCTTTCCGAGGGCCAGCGCGGCCTGTGGGCGACCGAGCAGGTGTCGAACCAGCGCTACGCCTACAACGTTCCGCTGTGCCTGCGCACCCGTAGCCCCGTGGACGTGCCGCTGCTGCGCGCGGCCTGGAGCCTGACGCTGATCGATCATGCGTCGCTACGCGCCGTCATCGAGCAGCAGGAGGACGGCACGCTTGGGCAGTGTGTACGGCCGTGGGACCGCCTGCCGTTTGCACGGCATGACATCACGTCGCTCGAACCCGGCGCGGTCACCGCGTTGATCCAGGCGGAGCTGCGCAAGCCGATCCGGCTGGACGAAGGGCCGCTGTGCCGCTTGCACCTGCTGTCGCGCGGCGAACAGGATCACCTGGTCCTGGTGGTCGTCCACCACATCGTCTTCGACGGCGGCTCCGCGGAGCCGCTGCTCGATGCACTGCTCGGCCACTATCAAGCCTTGCTGGACCGGCGGCCCTTGCAGCCGCGGCCGACGCTGCGCTACGAGGACTTCGTCGCATGGGAGCGCGCCCAGCTCGACACCGAGTCGATGGCCGAGCACCGGCGCTACTGGCGGCAGCAGCTGGCCGGCACGCTGCCGGTGCTGGCCCTGCCGACCGACCGTCCACGCTCGACCGCTGGCGGGATCGACGGCCGCACCTGGGCGCATCGCTTGCCGGCCGCGCTGGTCGACGGTGTCCGGCAGGCCTGCCGGGCGCAGCGCGTCAATGCCAGCGTGCTGTTGCTCGGCGTGTTCGCCATGCTGCTGCACCGCTATGCGGGCGAATCGGACCTGGTGATCGGGGTGCCCACGCTGGGCCGGCCCCCGCGCGGTTTCGACCGGGTGGTGGGCTACTTTGTCAACACCATCGCGCTGCGCTGCCGGATCGCCGCGGACCAGCCGTTCTCGGCGTGGCTGCAGGCGCTGCAACGCACGATGAGCGACGGCCTGGACCATGCGGCCTATCCGTTCGCACGCGTGGTGCGCGACCTGGCGGGGCCGCGCGACGGGACCCACCAACCCGTCTTCCAGGTGGCCTACGAGTACGAGAGCAGCGCCCTGTTCGACTTGGGCCGCACGCTGGCCCGCCACGAGGCCCTGCAGCTGGCACCGGTCGAGGGGATCCAGCAGGACGGGTACTGCGAATTCGTGCTCGAGGTGGTCGAGCGGGCCGACGGCCTGGTGGCCAACTTCAAGTACGACGCCAGCCTGTACACCGAGGCCACCGTGGCCCGGATGGCAGCGCACTACCAGCACTTGTTGGCCCAGGTGGTCGAGCAGCCCGACGTCGCGCTCAGCGGCTACCAGGTGCTGACGCCCGCCGAGGCCCACCGCCAGCTGGTCTTGTGGAATGCGACGCAGGCCCCCTATCCGGCCGACCGTGGCGTGCACGAGCTGGTCGACGACCAGGCGCGTCGCACGCCGGACGCCACCGCGGTGGTGTTTGGCGACCGGCGGCTGTCGTACCGGGCGCTCGCGCAGCAGAGTGACCGGCTGGCCGAGCAGCTGGCGGAACGCGGCGTGCAGCCGGGGGACCGGGTCGGCGTCTGCCTGGCCCGATCGAGCGCGTTGCCGGTCAGCCTGCTGGGCATCCTGAAGGCCGGCGCAGCCTACGTGCCGCTCGACCCCAGTTTCCCGCAAGACCGGCTGCAGTACATGCTGCAGGACAGCGAGGCCCGCTGCGTGGTGACCGAGGACGCGCAGCGCCGGCTCATCGGGCGCCTGGCTCCCGACGGGGTGCAGATCGTCTGCCTGGACGAGAGCCGGCCGGACGACACCCTGGACGGGCCGTCGCGCCGCTCCACCGACAGCCGGCCCACCACTGCGCGCCCGGCGGCGCTGCCTGCGGCCGAGCCACATGCGCTGGCCTACGTGATGTACACGTCCGGCAGCACCGGCAAGCCCAAGGGCGTGATGATCACGCACCGGTCCCTGACGAACTTCCTGATCTCGATGCGCCGCGAGCCGGGCATGACCGAGCGGGACCGCCTGCTGGCGGTGACCACCTACAGCTTCGACATCGCCGGGCTGGAGCTGTACCTGCCGCTGATCGTCGGCGCCACCTGCCATCTGTGCGATACCGCCACCGCGAAGGACGCCGAACGGTTGAGGCAGGAGATCGCCCGTGTCCAGCCGACCGTGATGCAGGCCACGCCCGTGACCTGGTCGACCTTGCTGCAAGTGGGCTGGCGCAACGAGACCGGGTTGCGCATGCTGTGCGGCGGCGAGGCGCTGCCGGCCGCGTTGCGGCGCCGCATCGTCGACGAAGGGTGGCCTGCCTGGAACCTGTACGGTCCCACCGAGACGACGATCTGGTCGACCGTCGAGCGCATCGTCGACGCCGAGGGCGACTCCATCGGCAGACCGATCGCCAACACGCAGGTCTACATCCTCGACCCGTACGGCCAGCCTGCGCCGGTGCTGGTGCCGGGAGAACTCTGCATCGCCGGCGACGGGCTGGCGCTGGGCTACCTGCACCAGGCCGAGCTGACGGCCGAGAAGTTCACCGACCACCCGGTCTGCCCGGGCCGCAAGCTGTACCGGAGCGGCGACCTCGCGTACTGGCGCGCGGACGGCTCAATCGGCTACCTGGGCCGTGCCGACGGGCAGGTGAAGCTGCGCGGCTACCGTCTCGAGCTGGGCGAGGTCGAGCGCTGCCTGAACCAGCATCCGCAGCTGCAGGCGGCGGCGGTCGCGCTGGTCGAGCGGGACGACGGCAAGCGGCTGGTTGCCTGCTGCGTGCCCCGGCCATCCACCGCCGGCGCCGCAGCGCTGGACCTGTCAGCGGCCGACACGCTGCGCGCCCTGCGCGAGTACCTCGGCACGACGCTGCCGGACTACATGGTCCCGGCCCTGTTCATTGAAGTTGCGAGCCTGCCGCTGACCCCGAACGGCAAGCTGGACCGTCGCCAGCTCGCCCTGACGGCCGCCGCCGCCGTCGACCGGCGGCGCGATGCCGTCGCCGCGCCGGCGCCCTCCGGCGAGCATCGCGACGAAGCCCGGCGCGTCGATGTCGAGCGCCGCCTGCGCCGCATCTGGCAGCATGCGCTGGCGCGCGATGCCATCGACCCGGATGCCGGCTTCTTCGACCTCGGCGGCGATTCCGTGCTCGCGGTGACGGTGGCCGCGCAGATCCGGGCCGAGTTCGCTTGCGAGTTCGACACCACCGCGGTGTTCCGCTACGGCACGCTGCGTCGGGTCACCGACCAGGTGAGGGCGCAGCTGTCCCGCGACGTCGTGCCCCCCGCGGAACCCGCCGCGGAACCCGCGGCCGATCGCGCCAACGAAGCCGCCATCGGCGACCGCACCCGCGCGCAAGACGACACCGCACCGGTGTCGGCCGGGGCCACCAGCGAGGCGGCCGCCGACACGTGGCCGCCTCACTACCGCGACAGTGTCGCGATCATCGGCATCTCCTGCGAACTGCCGGGCGCCGAGCACCACCGGGCCTTCTGGCAGAACCTGGTCGCAGCCAAGGAGAGCGTCCAGGTCCTGTCGCCGCCCACCTTGCGCGCGGCGGGTGTGCCGGAGCGCCTGCTCGCCGACCCGGCCTATGTGCCGGCGCACGCGGGCATCGCCGGGCGCGCCTGGTTCGATGCCGAGTTCTTCAAGATCGCACCGCGCGACGCCGAGCGGATGGACCCGCAACTGCGCCTGTTGCTGCAGCACGCCTGGAAGGCCGTGGAGGACGCGGGGTATCGGCCCGGCGACCTGCCGGACACCGGTGTCTTCGTCACGAGCAGCCGCAACGACTATGCGGGCGCCGCAGCGGCAGGCGACCCCGGCCTGGCGGTGCTGGACAGCGGCGAACGCTACGTGTCGTGGCTGTTGTCGCAGAGCGGCACCATCCCGACCATGATCTCGCACCGGCTGGGCCTGAAAGGCCCCAGCCTCGCAGTGCACTCGAACTGCTCGTCATCGCTGGTCGCGCTCAGTCTGGCCTGTCGCAGCCTGCTCAGCGGCGAAACCCGGCAGGCGCTGGTCGGTGCGGCGGCGCTGCTGGCGCCCTGCGATCTGGGATACGTCCACCAGCCGGGCCTCAACTTCTCCAGCGACGGCCATGTGAAGGCCTTCGATGCGTCGGCCGACGGCCTGGTCGGCGGTGAAGGCGTCGCCGTGGTCCTGCTGAAGCGGGCCTGCGATGCGGTGGCCGACGGCGACCCGGTGTACGCGCTGATCCGCGGGGTGGCGGTCAACAACGACGGCGATGCCAAGGCCGGCTTCTACGCACCGAGCGTGGACGGCCAGTCGGCGGTCATCGACAAGGTGTTGCGCGAGACAGGGGTGGACCCGCAGTCGATCGGCTATGTCGAAGCACACGGCACCGGCACCGCGCTCGGCGATCCGATCGAGCTGGCAGCGCTCAGCCATGCCTATCGGCGCCATACCGACCGGACCGGCTTCTGCGCCATCGGCTCGGTCAAGACGAACATCGGGCACCTCGACACGGCCGCCGGTCTGGCCGGACTGGTCAAGGTGGCACTGAGCCTGCGGCATCGCGCGATCCCGCCGACGCTGCACTACCAGTCGCCCAACCCGGCCTTCGCGTTCGAGCAGTCGCCGTTCCATGTGGTCGACCGCTACGTCGACTGGCACCACAACAGCGGCCCGCGGCGCGCCGCGCTGAGTTCGTTCGGCATCGGCGGCACCAACGCGCATGCCATCCTGGAGGAGTTCATCGCGCCGCCGGCCCTTGTCTGCGCCGGGGCGCCAGGGCCGGCCTGGCAGGTGGTGCCGTTGTCGGCCCGCGACGCCGAGCGGCTGCTCGACCTGGCCGGCGCGCTGCGGCGGTATCTCGACGACCCCGCAGGCGCATCCCTCGACCTGGGCGACCTGGCCTACACCCTGCAGGTCGGCCGGGTGCCAATGGAGCAGCGGCTGGCGTTCGTGGTGCAGTCCCTGGACGACCTGAAGGGCAAGCTCGACGCCTATCTGGCCGGCCCCGCCGACGCCGGCCGCATCCCTCACTGCTACGGACCGACCGGCCGCCGCCATGACGCGGTGCCCAACAGCGACAGCCCCGCGTTCAGCCCAGCGGCCGATCCGGCCATCGCCCGGCTGCCGGACGGCCGTTCGTGCGACGCCGAGGCCTACCGTGCCTGCCTGGAGCACTGGGTCGGCGGCGCAACGGTGGACTGGGCCGGCTGGCACCACGCCGGCATGGCGCCGGGACGCAGCCCAAAACGCCGCGTCTCGCTGCCAACCTATCCGTTCGCCAAGGTGGCTTACTGGCGCCACCCGGCGCCCCGGCCGGCCCAGCACGGCGCTGTCGCGTCCCCCGCCGGCACGCCGAACGCCGCCGTGCAGGACGCACCGCCCCAGTGCTTCGTCGAGGCATGGCAGGACGCGGCGCCGACCGCAGGCAGCAGCACGCCGCCCGCCGTCCTGGTGGTGTTCCTGTCCGGGCCGACCCGTCAACGCGCATGGTTCGACACCGTCGCGCAGCTCGCGCCGGGCACCCGGGTGGTGTTCGTCGAGCAGGGCGCGGCGGATGGCGACGCCGGCGCCGATCTTGACGCGGCGGCCCGGTCGGGCTCCGCTGCGCCGGCGGCCTTCGCACGCCACGCGGTGCGGCGCGACGACCCCGATGCCTATGTCGCGGTGTGCAAGCGCATCCGGGCCGCCGAAGGGGCGCTCGACGCCGTCTGGTACGCCTGGGCGCTGGAGGACCGCAGCTGCATCGACGACCCGCGGCCCATCGCCTGGCTATTGCACGGCTTGGGCGAGGCCGGCGCGCGCCGGACGCGGGTGTTGCTGGCGGCGGAGTTCGGCTGCGAGGTGGAGCGCTGCCACATCGAGTCGTGGATCGGCTATGAGCGATCGCTGCCACGGGTGCTGCCCGGTGTACAGGCGGCGGTGGTCCACCAGCCCCGGGGTGCCGCACAGCCGGCCGATGCAGGCGCTGCCACCGGGTGGCCGTGCTGGGCGCGACGGCTGTGGCATGCAAGCTCGGCGCCGACGCTGGAGAGCATCCTGTATGCCGGCGATCGACCCCAGGTCTTGCGCATGAGCCCGGCGGCGTTGCCCGACGACAGCGCCGGCGGCGCATTCCGCGTCCACGGCACCTATCTGATCACCGGGGGCCTGGGCCGGCTCGGGTATGCATTTGCACGCCACCTTGCGCAGCAGTACGCGGCACGCCTGATTCTGACCGGGCGCGCCGCCCTCGATGCCGACCGGCAGGCGCTGTTGCAGGACTTGCACCGCCTGGGCGGCAGCGCTGTCTACCTGGCTGTCGACGTCAGCGACGCTGTCGCGATGCGCGGCGCGCTGCAGCAGGCCGAGGCGCGGTTTGGCCCGCTCACCGGCGTGCTGCATGCAGCCGGCACCGACAGCGAGGCCACCCTGCTGAGCGCCACGGCGGCCGAGGTCGACGCGGTCCTGCGGCCGAAGGTCGCCGGCACGCTGGCGCTGGCTGCCGTGCTGGAGGCGCGCCCCCTGGACTTCGTTTGCTACTTTTCGTCGAGTGCGGCGATGCTGGGCGACTTCGGTCTCTGCGCGTACGCGGTGGCCAACCGGTTCGAGTTGGCCCATGCCAAGTACGCACCGCGGCCCGCCATGGCGATCTGCTGGCCACTGTGGGCCGAGGGCGGCATGGGATGGCGCGATGAGGCCGGCACCCGGCTGTACCTGCAAGCGAGCGGGCAGCATGCGCTTGAAACGCAAGCCGGCATCGCGGCCTGCGCAGCATTGATCGCGCAGCACCGATCGAACGGCGTGCGCCACGGCCTGGTGATGGTCGGCGACCCCGGCCGCCTGGGCCCGCTGCTCGGTGTGCCGGCCGGCGCGCCTGTGCAGGCGGTGGCGGGCAACTGGCCGTCGCACGATGCAGCGCCGCCCGGCTCGCTCGACCAGCGCGTGCTGAAGGACTTGAAGGACCACGCGGCTGCCTTGCTGAAGCTGCCGGTTGAGAAGCTGGGTGCCGAGACGAGCCTGGTGGACTTCGGCTTCGACTCCATCAGCCTGGTGAGTTATGCGAAGCAGCTGTCACAGGCATTCGGTTTCGATGTACTGCCCAGCGTCTTCTTCAGCCACGGGACCTTGCAGAAGCTGGCCGACCATCTCGTCTCGAAGCACGCCAGCGCGTTGATGCGGCGTGACGCAGCCGGTGCCCTGTCCGGCGCAGCGACCGCACAGGCGCAGCGCGCGAGCGCGAGGCCAGCGGCCAGCCCGGCGCACGCCTTGCCTCCCGGGACGCCGGGCGCGGTGCCGCGGCCCCCTGCAGCGCACGGCGACAACACCGGGCCCGAGCCGATCGCCATCGTCGGCATGAGTGGCCGTTTTCCCGGCGCAGCCAGTGTTGACGAGCTGTGGCAGCTGCTCGCCGAGGGGCGTGACGCGATACGGGAAATCCCGCTGACCCGTTTTGATTGGCGCGACTGCTACCACCCGCCGGGCGCAGCGGGCGAACCGGGTGGACTCCCGGCCGGCAAGACCAACAGCAAATGGATGGGCTGTCTCGATGGCGTCGACGAGTTCGATCCGCTGTTCTTCGAGATTTCGCCGAAGGAAGCGGAGCTGCTGGACCCACGCCAGCGCCTGCTGCTGCAGGAAGCGTTCAAGGCGCTGGAAGACGCCGGCTTCGGGGCCGTCCAGTTGCGCCAGCACCGGGTCGGCATGTTCGTCGGCGTGGAGCAGGGCGACTATCAGGCGCTGGTTGGCGACGCGGGCAGTGTCACGGCGAACCATGATGGCGTGCTCGCCGCACGGCTGTCGCATTTCCTGAACCTGACGGGCCCGGCCATGGCGATCAACACCTCGTGCTCGTCCGGCCTGGTCGCGGCCCACCTGGCCTGCGCCAGTCTGCGTGCGGGGGAATGCGACACCGCGGTGGCGGCTGGCGTCAACCTCATCCTCACGGCGCGTGCCTATGTCGACCTCGGGCAGGCCGGCATGCTGTCGCCTGACGGCCGGTGTCACGCATTCGACCGGCGGGCCAACGGCATGGTGCCGGGCGAGGCCGTGGTGGCCGTCGTGCTGAAGCGGCTGGCGCGTGCCGAGGCGGACGGCGACCCGATCCATGCGGTCATCCGTGGCAGCGGCCTCAACCATGACGGGCGCACCAATGGGCTCACCGCGCCGAGCGGGACGGCACAGGCCGCCCTGATCGGCGAGGTGTACCGGCGTGCCGGCGTGCAGCCGGCGGACATCGGCTACATCGTGACGCATGGCACGGGGACGCGGCTGGGCGATCCGGTCGAGATCCAGGCGCTGCAGGAAGCCTTCCAGGAGGCGGTGTTGCCGCCGCCCGGCTGCGCACTCACCTCGACCAAGTCCAACCTGGGCCACACCTTTGCAGCGTCGGGCCTGGTCAGCCTGGTGGGCCTGGTGCAGGCCCTGCGACACGAGACCATTCCCGCGAGCCTGCACTGCGACCAGCCGAGCGACTACGTCGACTGGTCCCTCAGCCCCTTCTACGTGAACACGCGCAACCGCGCCTGGCCGCGTACGCCGCATCGCCCCCGCTGCGGCGCGGTCAGCGCCTTCGGCATGAGCGGCACCAACGTCCACATGGTGGTGCAAGGGCATGACGCGGCGGGCCCCCTGCAGGCGCCCCATCGTGCCGCGCCCTGCCATCTGCTGGTGCTGTCGGCCAAGTCGGAGCTGGCCCTGCGCCAGCGGGCGGACGACCTGATCGCCATGCTGGAGGACCCCCGGCGCTGCTGGGACGCCGCCGCGCTCGCGGCGATGAGCCACACCCTGCTGAACCACCGCCAGCACTTCCACCACCGCCATGCCTGCGTGGTGGCGAGCCGCGAAGAGGCGGTGCAGGCGCTGCGCAGGCTGGACGGCGGCGACGGCCCGGTGGTGAGCCGGCGAGGCAAGGTGCCGCGGGAGGTGGTCGAGCAGCCCGGGTTGCGGCAGCAGCTGGACCAGGTGCTGGACGGGATCTCTACGCTGACCGAAGATCCGGCGGCGTATCGACAGGCCCTTGCGGTCCTCGCCGAGGGCTATTGCCAGGGCTACGCCCTGCCAGAGTGGCCGCTGTTCGGTGAGACGCCGCCCCGGCGCATCCCGCTGCCGACCTATGCCTTCCTGCGGGAGCGCTGCTGGGTCGAGGCCGGCGGCCGCGAGGACCGGGGGCCCGCGGCGGCCCCGGCCACCGCATCGCTTGGCGGCGCCGCGCCGCGGGCGCTGCCTGCCGGTGGCCCCGGGGTGCAGCTGCTGCGCAAGGTGTGGCAGCCGAAGGCGCTGCTGCCGGAGGAGGCAGGCGAGCGACGCGACGAGGCGGTGCCGCAGGTGGAGGGCGGGCGGCAGGTGCTGTTGGCGGGCGGCTTCGCGGCGCAGCTGCCGGCGCTGCAGGCGATGGCGCCAGCGCTGCGATGGCAGCTGCTGGGTGGCGCGGCAGACGGGGACACGGTGGCGCCCGGGGCGCTGCTGGCGCTGGCCGAGCAGGTGTACGGGCAGGTGCAGGCGCTGCTGCAGGGCAAGCCGAGGCAGCCGGTGCTGCTGCAGGTGGTGACCGACAGCACGAGCGGGCCAGGGGAGCTGGCGGCGGCGTTGAGCGGGTTGTTCAAGAGCGCAGGGCTGGAGAACCCGGCGTTCAAGGGGCAGGTGCTGGTGCTGCCGGGCACGGCGACGGCGCAGCAGCTGCACCAGGCGGTGCAGGAGAACGCGCAGGCTGCGGCACGCGAGGACGGAGAGATCCGCTACGTGGCGGGGCGCCGCGAGGTGGCCGGGCGCCAGGCGCTGGGGGCCGTCGAAGGCGCGGCCGCGGCGGCGACGGCGGGGGCCGGCATGCGCGCGCCGTGGCGGGCGGGCGGGGTGTACCTGGTCACCGGCGGGGCTGGTGGACTGGGGCTGATCTTCGCGCGGGAGATTGCGCAGCAGGCACGCGAGGCGACGATCGTGCTGGCGGGGCGCTCGGCCCTCGGGGAGGCACAGCGCCAGGCGCTGCAAGCGCTGCAGGCGCATGGACAGGGAGTGCGGCTCCACTACGTGCAGCTGGATGTGTGCGACGCGCAGGCGACGCAGGCGTGCATCGAGGGCATCGTGGCGCGGCACGGCGGGCTGCACGGCATTGTGCACAGCGCCGGGGTGATCCACGACAACTTCATCCTGAAGAAGAGCGCGGCGGAGTTCCGTGCGGTGCTGGCGCCCAAGGTGCTGGGGGCGTGCCACCTGGACCAGGCGACGCGCGAGCTGCGGCTGGACTTCCTGGTGCTGTTCGCGTCGATGTCGGGGGTGGAGGGCAACGTCGGGCAGGGCGACTATGCGCTGGCCAACGCGTTCCTGGATGGCTATGCCCGCTATCGCAACGGGCTGGTGCGGGTGGGGCTGCGCCACGGCAGGACGCTGTCGATCGACTGGCCGCTGTGGGCCGAGGGCGGCATGCGGGTGGATGCGGCGACGCTGGCGCAGATGCGAGCGCAGGGCCTGGACACGCTGGACAGCGCCGCCGGCATCGAGGCCTTCTACCGCGCCTGGCTCAGCGGCGAGGCGCAGGTCATGGTGGTCTCCGGCGCGCCGTCGCAGGGCGTGCCGGCATGCAGCTCCCCGCGGGTCGCGCACGACCACGCAGCGTCTGCGGCGAGCGCGGCGCCGGTGCCCGCCGAGCGCGCGACACACGCGCATGCCGAAGCGGTGGATGTGCAGGCGCGCTGCCTTCAGCGCCTGCAGCAGCTGCTCGGCGAGGTCCTGAAGCTGGCCCCCGACAGGATCGACGCCGACGAGCCGTTCGAGGCTTACGGCATCGATTCGCTGATGATCGTGCACCTGAACCGCCGGCTTGACTCCGTCTTCAGCCGCCTGTCGAAGACGCTGTTCTTCGAGTATTCGACATTGCGCGAGCTGGCCGCCTACCTGAGCGGCGCCCGCCCGCAAGAGTGCCGGCGTTGGTGCGAGCTGCCGGCTGGCGCGCCCGCATCCGCCGCGCCGGACGCCACCCTGTCGGGCGGCGCCGCCTCGGGCCCGCAGTGGCACCGCGCTGCGGTCGCGCCTGTGGGGCAGGTGGCAGCGCCGGGGCGGGAGGGCATCGCGGTCATCGGCTTGAGTGGCCGTTACCCGGGGGCGCGGACGATCGCCGAGTTCTGGGACAACCTGCGTGACGGCCGGCACTGCATCGGCGAGATCCCGCCGGAGCGCTGGCCGCTCAGCGGCTTCTACGAGCCCGACATGGACGTGGCGGTGCAGCAGGGCAAGAGCTACAGCAAGTGGGGCGGCTTCATCGACGGGTTCGCGGATTTCGACCCCTTGTTCTTCAACATCTCGCCGCGCGAGGCTGCCAACATCGATCCGCAGGAGCGCCTGTTCCTGCAGGCCAGCTGGGAAGTGCTGGAAGACGCCGGCTACACCCGGGAGGCCCTGAGCGCGCGGCATGCGGGCCGGGTCGGGGTGTTTGTCGGCATCACCAAGACCGGCTTCAACCTGTACGGGCCGCCACTGTGGCAGCGGGGCGACAAGGCCATGCCCTACACCAGCTTCGGCTCGGTGGCCAACCGGGTGTCCTATGTGCTGGATCTGCACGGCCCCAGCATGCCGATCGACACCATGTGCTCGGCCTCGCTCACTGCGCTCCACGAAGCGTGCGAGCACCTGCTGCGCCGGGAGTGCGAACTCGCCATCGCGGGCGGCGTCAACCTCTACCTGCATCCGAGCAGCTACGTCGGGTTGTGCTCGCAGCGCATGCTGTCGCCCAACGGCCTGTGCAGGAGCTTCGGCGCGCAAGGCAACGGCTTTGTGCCGGGCGAGGGCGTCGGCGCGGTGCTGCTCAAGCCCCTGAGCGCGGCGGTGCGCGACGGCGACCACATCTATGGCGTGATCAAGGCCACCAGCGTCAACCATGGCGGCAAGACGAACGGCTATACCGTGCCGAGCCCTGCCGCACAGCGCGACCTCGTGCTGGACGCGCTGCGCAAGGCCGGCGTCGACCCCCGGGCCATCAGCTACATCGAGGCGCACGGCACCGGCACCGAGTTGGGCGATCCGATCGAGATCGAGGGCCTGGCGCAGGCCTTCGGCCGCTACACGCAAGACCGGCAGTTCTGCGCGCTCGGTTCTGCAAAGACCAACATCGGACACCTCGAAAGCGCCGCCGGCATCGCCGGCGTCACGAAGGTGCTGCTGCAGTTGCAGCACCGCACGCTGGTGCCCAGCCTGCATGCCGAGGTCTTGAATCCGCTGATCGACTTCGAGCACACGCCGTTCCGCCTCCAGCAGGGGCGCAGCGCATGGCACCGGCCCGTCATCGAGCGCGACGGGGCGCCGGTCGAATGCCCCCGCCTGGCCGGCGTGAGCTCGTTTGGCGCAGGCGGCTCCAATGCGCATGTGCTCATCGAGGAGCACACGGAGCCGGGCGACGCAGGGAACGATGAGGCCGGGCGGCCGTCGCGCCGGCCGGCCTTGATCGTGCTGTCGGCCCGCACGGAGGAGCGGCTGCGGGCGTATGCGCAGCGACTGCTCGAGCATGTGTCGGCAACGCCGCTGTGCGAAGCGGACTTGTACCGCATCGCCTACACCTTGCAGGTGGGACGCGAAGCGATGGAGCACCGCATGGCGTGCGCAGTGTCCAGCCTCGACACTTTGCGCCGCACGCTCGCCGCGTTCGTCGAGCATCGGCGCGACGGCGAGGGCGTCGAGCGGGTCTATCAGCATGACGTGCGCCAGCACAAGGAGGCGGTGTCGGCCTTCAACAGCGACCCGGCGCCATGGCAATCCGCCGTGGCCTCGCTCGCGCAAGGCGATGCTGCGCAGCTGCTGCAGCTGTGGACGCAGGGGCTGAGGGTGGACTGGTCGCATCTGTACCAGGATGACGGCGCCTACGGGCCGCGGCCACCGCGTCGCATCTCGCTGCCCTCCTATCCGTTTGCGGGCCGGAAATACTGGCCGGGCGGCGTGCAGGACGCAGTGGCGCATGCCGCGGCGGCGCCGGACAGCGGCGCAGCGGCGGCAAGTGCCGAATCGGCCACGGCGCCAGGCGCCGATCGCTTGCCACGCGTCGTGCTGAGCGACTTGCGCCTCGCCGGGCGGCCGCCGGTCGCCGCGCTTTCCGCGAAGCCGGAGCCCGGCCGCGATGCAGGGCCTGGCGGCCGGGTGGCCGGGCAGCAAGGTGCCACCGAACCTGCCGCAGCGGGGCCGACGCCCGAGCAGCTGCGGCAGGAGCTGGTCGACAGCCTGGCCCAGGTCTTGTACCTCGAAGCAGCGGAGGTCGACTTCGACACCGCCTTCAGTGAGCTGGGGCTCGACTCCGTCACCGGGGTCGAGTGGACGCGCACGCTGAATCGCCGCTACGGCACCTCGCTGGTCGCCACCCGTCTCTACGACTACCCGACGGTCCGAACGCTGTCGAACCATCTGATCGCCCAGTCATCGTCTATGAGCCCCTCCACTCCGTCTCCCGTTCCGCTTGAGCGCCGTCCGGCGCCCGCACCTGTCGCCATGGCGGCACAGCAGGCCGGCGGCGTGTCGGCCCGCCTCTCGGTCGAGCTGCCAGCGACGGCCACGCCGGTGCCAGGCGACGACGCGGCCCGGCAGCCGGCCCGTTCGCGCGAAGACCTGTGCGCCGAACTGGCCGATGGGCTGGCCAGGGTCCTCTACCTCGAACGTCAGGACGTCGACCTCGACACCTCGTTCAGCGAGCTGGGCCTGGACTCGATCACCGGGATCGAGTGGATACGCGACCTCAACAAGCGCTATGGGTTGTCGCTGGTCGCGACCCGTCTCTACGACCATCCGACCGTCAACCGGCTGTGCGACTACCTGTCGACGCAAGCGCCGCGGCCTGGCCATGGTCTCGCTTCGGCTTCGGCTTCGGCTTCTGCGCAGGCCACGCCTCCGGCCACGGCACCCCTGCTGGGCGCCGGGCCAGCGGGCGGGCAGCCGGGCCCGGTGCAAGGGGGGGCGGCGGGGAAGCCGCCAGCACCCTCTGGTGGCAAGCCGACGGGCATCGCACTGGTGACGCTGGAGACGGGGCCGGGCGCGGTGTCCGGCGCCGCGGCTGACGCCGCCACTCAGGCGTGCGCCAGCGCCGGCGCCCGAAACCTCGCCCCGGCCGAGGCCGGTACGGAGGCCGGTGGCCTCTCGTCTGCCGAGCTGGCCGCTGCGCTGGCGCAAGGCCTTGCCAAGGTGCTGTACCTGGAGGGCGAGGATGTCGACCCGGAGGTCGCGTTCAGCGAACTTGGCCTGGACTCGATCACCGGGGTCGAATGGGTGCGGGAGCTGAACCGCCAGTACGGCACGTCGCTCAGCGTGGCGCGGCTCTACGACCATCCCAACATCCAGGCCCTGGCCGAGCACCTGCTGGCGCAGGAGGCGGTGCGATCGCGTGGCGCGTCCCGGGCCCGGCCGATGCCACCGGCGACGGCGGCGGCATCGATGGCCACGCCGCCCGCAGTGCAGGCACCGCAGGCACCGCGAGCGCCCCAGGCACAAGGTGAAGCCGCTGGCGCGGGCGCGTATGCGGCGGCTGGCGGGCGTGCGGAGCGTGGGGGCGAGGCGAAGGAGGTGCGCAGGCAGGGCATCGCGGTGGTGGGGATGTCGGGTGCGTTCCCGATGGCGGGTGACGTGCAGGCGTTCTGGGAGAACCTGGCGCAGGGGCGTGATTGCGTGTCGGAGGTGGGGGGGCATCGGTGGTCGATCCAGGAGCACTACGACGCGGACCCGCAGGCGCCGGGCAAGACGTACAGCAAGTGGATGGGCAGCCTGGAGGAAGCGGACCGGTTCGACGCGCTGTTCTTCAACATATCGCCGGCCGAGGCGATGTCGATGGACCCGCAGCAGCGGGTGTTTCTGGAGCACAGCTGGCGCTGCATCGAGGAAGCGGGGATCGACCCGCGCAGCCTGTCGGGCAGCCGCTGCGGGGTGTACGTGGGCTGCGGGCCGGGGGACTACGGCTATGCGCCCGGGGGCAGCGGGCTGACGGCGCAGGTGCTGACGGGCAACTCGTCGTCGATCCTGTCGGCGCGGATCTCGTACTTTCTGAACCTGCGGGGCCCGTGCATGGCGCTGGACACGGCGTGCTCGTCGTCGCTGGTGGCGATCGCGCTGGCGTGCGACAGCCTGGAGAGCGGGACATGTGATGCGGCGCTGGCCGGCGGGGTGTGCGTGCTGACGGGGCCGAGCCTGCACATCATGACGAGCAAGGCGCGCATGCTGTCGCGCCAGGGGCGCAGCTTTGCGTTCGATGCGAGGGCGGACGGTTTTGTGCCGGGCGAGGGGGTGGGGGTGCTGCTGCTCAAGCGCTATGCGGATGCGGTGCGCGAGGGCGACCAGATCCACGGGGTGATCCGTGGCTGGGGGGTGAACCACGACGGCAAGACCAACGGGATGACGGCGCCGAGCGTGAACTCGCAGGCGCAGCTGGAGCGCGAGGTGTACGAGCGCTTCGGGATCGACCCGGGGACGATCACGCTGGTGGAGGCGCACGGCACGGGCACGCAGCTGGGGGACCCGATCGAGGTGGAGGCGCTGACGGCGGCGTTTGGTGCGTACACGCAGCGGCGGCACTACTGCGCGCTGGGGTCGGTGAAGAGCAACATCGGGCACCTGCTGGCGGCCGCGGGGGTGGCGGGGGTGATCAAGGTGCTGCTGTCGCTGAGGCACCGGATGCTGCCGCCGACCATCCAGTACGAGAAGCTGAACGAGCACGTGGTGCTGGAAGGCGGGCCGTTCTACATCAACGACCGGCTGCAGCCGTGGGAGACGGGGGGGCAGGGTGCGCGGCGCGCGGCGGTGAGTTCATTCGGCTTCAGCGGCACGAATGCGCACGTGGTGATCGAGGAGCCTGAGGAGGGTGAGCGCGACGAGGCGCCGGTGGTGGTGGTGAATGAGGCGCAGCCGGGGCTGCTGGTGCTGTCGGCCAGGAGCGAGGAGCGGCTGCAGGCGCAGGCGCGGCAGCTGCAGGCGCACCTGCAGGCGCAGGCGTGGAGCGAGGCGCAGCTGGCGCAGATGCTGTACACGCTGCAGAGCGGTCGCGAGGCGATGGAGCACCGGCTGGCGGTGCAGGCGCGCACGCGGGAGCAGCTGGTGCAGGCGCTGGGGGACTTCATTGGTGGCCGGCGCAATGCCGACGTGCAGGTGGGGCGGGTGCAGCGCACGGCCGAGGGGGGCTGGCTGAGCGAGCAGGACGAGGACGTGGGGGCGCTGATCGAGGCGTGGGTGCGCAAGCAGCGGTGGAAGAAGCTGGGCGAGGCGTGGGTGCGCGGGGTGCAGATCGACTGGCGGCGCCTGTATGCCGCGGGCCGGCCGCGGCGCATCTCGCTGCCCACCTATCCCTTCCTCAGGGAGCGCTACTGGCTCGAGGACGACCAGCGTCCCGGCGCTGCGCGCGTCGTGGCCGGCCCCGGCTTGCATCCCCTGCTGCATCGCAACACCTCGAGCCTGAACCGGCAGCGCTTCAGCTCGCGGTGGGCCGGCGACGAGTTCTTCCTGGCAGGGCATCGGGTGGAAGGGCGGCCGGTGCTGCCGGGGGTGGCCTATCTGGAGATGGCGCATGCGGCGGTGCAGGCATCGCTCGACGCACCGGCACCCGAGGTGGGCGCCATCGCGCTGGAGGACATCGTGTGGGTCCGGCCCCTGGCGGTCGTGGCGCCGGTCGAGGTGCACATCAGCCTGGTCCCGACGGAGTCCGGCCAGATCGAGTTCGAGGTGTACACCGACGCCCCCGCACAGCACGGCGATCGGGAGCGCGTCGTGCACGCCCGGGGCCGCGCGACGACGAGCGACGCCGGCGCAGCATCGGCCTCGATGGACCTCGCCGCGTTGCGCGAGCGTTGCGACCTCTCGTTCGAGCCCGGGCAGTGCTATGACGCTTTCCGTGCGATGGGACTGGACTACGGTGCCGCGCACCAGGGATTGGCGGGCGTGCAGGTGGGCACCGATGCCAGCGGCGCGCGTTTCGTGCTGGCGCGGGTGGTGCTGCCCGGTTGCGTCGCGGGCTCGGCCGAGTCTTTCGTACTGCATCCCAGCGTGCTGGACAGCGCCTTGCAGGCCTCGATCGGCCTGCTGCTCGACCGCCAGGACAGCTCGATCGAGCCGGCCCTGCCGTTCGCGCTCGAGCATGTCGCCATCCGGGCCCGCAGCCCCCGGCAAGCCTGGGTGGTGGTGCAGGGCGGTGCCGGCGGCGAGGCGGCCGCGGGTGGGCGGAAATGGGACCTCACGATATGCGACGACCGCGGCGCGGTGTGCGTGCAGCTGAGCGGCCTCACCTCGCGTGTCCTCGTCGACACGACCGGTGTGGCGGATGACGCGCCGCAGCCCGTGCAGCTGCTGCGCAAGGTGTGGCAGCCGAAGGCGCTGCTGCCGGAGGAGGCAGGCGAGCGACGCGACGAGGCGATGCCGCAGGTGGAGGGCGGGCGGCAGGTGCTGTTGGCGGGCGGCTTCGCGGCGCAGCTGCCGGCGCTGCAGGCGATGGCGCCAGCGCTGCGATGGCAGCTGCTGGGTGGCGCGGCAGGCGGGGACACGGTGGCGCCCGGGGCGCTGCTGGCGCTGGCCGAGCAGGTGTACGGGCAGGTGCAGGCGCTGCTGCAGGGCAAGCCGAGGCAGCCGGTGCTGCTGCAGGTGGTGACCGACAGCACGAGCGGGCCAGGGGAGCTGGCGGCGGCGTTGAGCGGGTTGTTCAAGAGCGCAGGGCTGGAGAACCCGGCGTTCAAGGGGCAGGTGCTGGTGCTGCCGGGCACGGCGACGGCGCAGCAGCTGCACCAGGCGGTGCAGGAGAACGCGCAGGCTGCGGCACGCGAGGACGGAGAGATCCGCTACGTGGCGGGGCGCCGCGAGGTGGCCGGGCGCCAGGCGCTGGGGGCCGTCGAAGGCGCGGCCGCGGCGGCGACGGCGGGGGCCGGCATGCGCGCGCCGTGGCGGGCGGGCGGGGTGTACCTGGTCACCGGCGGGGCTGGTGGACTGGGGCTGATCTTCGCGCGGGAGATTGCGCAGCAGGCACGCGAGGCGACGATCGTGCTGGCGGGGCGCTCGGCCTTGGGGGAGGCACAGCGCCAGGCGCTGCAAGCGCTGCAGGCGCATGGACAGGGAGTGCGGCTCCACTACGTGCAGCTGGATGTGTGCGACGCGCAGGCGACGCAGGCGTGCATCGAGGGCATCGTGGCGCGGCACGGCGGGCTGCACGGCATCGTGCACAGCGCCGGGGTGATCCACGACAACTTCATCCTGAAGAAGAGCGCGGCGGAGTTCCGTGCGGTGCTGGCGCCCAAGGTGCTGGGGGCGTGCCACCTGGACCAGGCGACGCGCGAGCTGCGGCTGGACTTCCTGGTGCTGTTCGCGTCGATGTCGGGGGTGGAGGGCAACGTCGGGCAGGGCGACTATGCGCTGGCCAACGCGTTCCTGGATGGCTATGCCCGCTATCGCAACGGGCTGGTGCGGGTGGGGCTGCGCCACGGCAGGACGCTGTCGATCGACTGGCCGCTGTGGGCCGAGGGCGGCATGCGGGTGGATGCGGCGACGCTGGCGCAGATGCGAGCGCAGGGCCTGGACACGCTGGACAGCGCCGCCGGCATCGAGGCCTTCTACCGCGCCTGGCTCAGCGGCGAGGCGCAGGTCATGGTGGTCTCCGGCGCGCCGGTGGAGGCAAGGCGCTCTACCGCGCCGGCACGCCGGCCCGAAGCGGCGCACGCCATGCCGGCGGCCACCGTGGAGCCGGCCGTTGCGGCGGCCGTCACCGCGCCGCCGGGTACCGCGCAGCCGCATGGCGAGCTGCGCGAGAAGACGCAGCGCTTGCTGAAGACGCTGATGTCCGGGCCGTTGAAGCTGACGGCCGACCGCATCGAATCGGACGCGGGGCTGGAGCGCTACGGCATCGACTCGATCCTGGCATTGCAGCTCGTCAGTGAGCTGGAGCGCAGCTTCGGCCCGCTGCCGAAGACCTTGATGTTCGAGTACCAGAGCGTTGCGGCGCTGGCGGACTATTTCATTGAACATCACCGCGGCACGCTGGCAGCGACCTTGACGCCAGCGGCAGCGACGCCGCTGGCGGGCAGCGCGCCCGTCGCCGCGTCCGCGGCCCGGTCTGCCGCGGCCCGCCCGGAGCCGGCGCCCGGCGGCATGCCGGTGGCGCGCTCGCGCTTCGCGGCGCCGGCCGCGCCGGCCCAGCCCGCTGCCTTGCCGGCGCCGGAACCCGCCATTGCCATCGTCGGCCTGAGCGGGCGCTATCCGGGCGCAAGCGACATCCGCGCCTTCTGGCAGCAGCTGCAGGCGGGCAGCGACAGCATCCGCGAGATTCCCGCCGAGCGCTGGAACCACGAGCTGTACTTCGACGCCGAGCCCGGCCGGCCGGGCAAGACCTACAGCAAATGGGGCGGCTTCATCGACGGGGTCGACGAATTCGACTCGCTGTTCTTCAACATCTCGCCGATCGAGGCGCAGCACATGGACCCGCAGGAGCGCTTGTTCCTGCAATGCGCCTACCACACCATGGAGGATGCCGGCTACACCGCCGACACGCTGGGCCGCCGGGGCACCCCCGACACCGACCGTCGCATCGGCGTGTTCGTCGGCGTGATGTACGACGAGTACCAGCTCTACGGGGCGCAGGCACAGGCGCTCGGCCAGCCCTATGCGCTGGGCGGCAATCCGGCGTCGATCGCGAACCGGGTGTCGTACTTCTGCAATTTCCACGGACCCAGCCTGACGGTGAACACGATGTGCTCGAGTTCGCTGACGGCACTGCATCTTGCCTGCCAGAGCCTGCGCCGTGGCGAGTGCGTGGTGGCCATTGCCGGCGGCGTCAACGTCTCGATCCATCCCAACAAATACCTGGCGCTGGCGCAAGGTCAGTTCGCCGCGAGCAACGGGCGCTGTATGAGTTTCGGGGCGGGTGGCGACGGCTATGTGCCCGGCGAGGGCGTCGGCGCGGTGCTGTTGAAGCCGCTGGCCGATGCCTTGCAGGACGGCGACCACATCTATGGCGTGATCAAGGGCAGCAGCGTCAATCACGGCGGCAGGACCCATGGCTACACGGTGCCGAATCCGCACGCGCAGGCCAGGGCCATCGAGTCGGCCCTGCAGAGCGCCGGCGTCGACGCTCGCGCGGTCAGCTATGTCGAGGCACATGGCACCGGCACCAGCCTGGGCGACCCGATCGAGATCGCCGGCCTGACACAGGCCTTCTCGCGGTACACGTCCGACACACAGTACTGCGCGATCGGGTCCGCGAAATCCAACATCGGCCACCTCGAAAGCGCCGCCGGCATCGCGGCCCTCACCAAGGTGCTGCTGCAGATGGGCCATGGGATGCTGGTGCCGAGCCTGCACGCCGACACGCTGAATCCGCACATCGACTTCGATCGCACGCCTTTCGTGGTGCAGCGAGGCCTGGCGCCCTGGGCGCGGCCGGTCGTCGAGCGTGACGGCAAGACGATCGAGTATCCGCGCATCGCCGGCATTTCGTCGTTCGGCGCCGGTGGTGCCAACGCCCATCTGATCGTCGAGGAATGGTCTGAACCGTCGCGACGCGACCGCGACACGGCGGTGCTGTGCCCCGGGCAGCCCGCCTTGGTCGTGCTGTCCGCCAAGGACGAGGTGCAGCTCGCGGAACAGGTGCGACAGCTGCTCGCCCACCTGGCAAGCAGCACGCTCGGCGACGCCGACCTGCCGCACCTTGCGTACACCTTGCAGCTGGGGCGGGAGGCGATGGAGTGCCGCCTGGCCCTGACCGCGAGCAGCATGGCCGAGCTGGCCGACAAGCTGCGGCGCAGCCTGGAGGGCGGCGCGGCGGCCGCGGCGCTCGACGGGTGCTACCGGGGCGACACCAAGGGCCACAGGGCCGCGCTCGCGGTGTTCGGCGTCGACGCCGGCCTGCAGCAGGCGGTGGTGGGCTGGGTCGCCCAGGGGCACCACGGTCGCTTGCTCGACCTGTGGGTGCGGGGCCTGCCGTTCGACTGGGGGCGCTTGTACGAGCCGGACGCGCAATACAGCCTGCAGCGGCCCCGCCGCATGTCCTTGCCGACCTATCCCTTCGCACGCGACCGGCACTGGCTGCCCGTGACGCCGGTGGTCGCTGCGGCCATGCCGTCATCCACCGCAGCTGCGCCGGCCGTCGGCGGACAGGGCGAACGGCTGCTGCAGAAGGTGTGGCAAGCCGGACCGCTTCCGCTGCCGCCAGGCGACCTGCCCGGGGCGCTCATCGTCTGCACCGCGGCCACCCGGGCCTGCGCCGACGGCCTGGCAGGGCTGATGCCCGGCAGCCGGGTGATCGCCGTCGATGAGTCACCGCGCGAGCCGCTCGATGCGCAGGCGTGGCAAGGCCTGGCGAGCTGGATCGACGTGACCGGATGCAGTACCGACCGGCTCGACAGCCTCGACTGGTTCGGGCTCTTGCAGGACTGGCTGCGCGGTCGTGCCGGCGCCGGCGGGCTCGCGCTGTGCGTGACGCGAGGGCTGGAGGCCTGCGGCGACGGCCTCCCCAACCTGGGAGGCGCGGAGCGGGTCGGCCTGTACCGCATGCTCTCCAGCGAACATGCCGGGCTGCGGTCGCGGCATGTCGACCTCGATCCTGCGGCCGACCTCGCGACCCAGCTGCGACAAGTCGCGATGGAGTGCGCGGGTGGGCTGGACGAACTCGAGGTGTGTTACCGCCACGACACGCGCCATGTCGCCGTCCTCCAGGAAATACCGCATCGACCCGACTCCTTGGCTGACGCGCCAACGCCGTTCCCCGCCGATCGGGTGTTGTGGATCACGGGCGGAACCCGGGGGCTCGGCGCTGCCTGTGCCGAGCACTTCGTGCGCCGATACGGCGTGCGCAAACTGGTCCTGACCGGGCGCGAGGCCTGGCCGCCACGCGCCGACTGGGCGCTGGTGCAAGGGGACGACACCCCGCTGGCCCGCAAGATCCGGGCGGTGCTGGCGCTGGAAGCGGCAGGCGCGCAGGTGCGGGTGTTGTCACTGCCCTTGACCGACGCCGCCGCGCTGCAGCAGAGCGTGCAAGCGGTGAAGGCCGAGTGGGGCCCGGCGGGGGGCGTGATCCACTGCGCCGGAACCGCGGACCACGAGACCCTGGCATTGCTCGACAAGAGCGCCGCCGGCGTCTCGCGCGTGCTGGCGCCGAAGGTGGCCGGGCTCGATCGCCTCATCGAGAGCTTCGCTGGCGAGCCGCTGCGCTTCTTCCTGCTGTTCTCGTCCGTGTCGAGTGCGGTGCCCTGCCTGGCGGTCGGCTACGGCGATTACGCGATGGCCAACGCCTACATGGACTACGCCGCCCACGCGCATGCGGCGCGGCTGCCGATCCGCAGCATCCAGTGGCCGAGCTGGAAGGAAACCGGCATGGGCGAGACGAAGAGCAGCCGGTACCGCGACCTCGGCTTCCTCAGCCACACCACGGCGCAGGGCCTGCGCCTGCTCGACCAGGTGCTGGCGCGCGACACCGGCCCCGTCGTGCTGCCGGCGCGGGTCGACCTGGCACGCTGGCAGCCGCAGCAGCTGCTGCAGGTCGCGGCCCGGCCGCCGGTGCGCGCAGCGCGGCCGGCTGCATTGCCGGCGCCAGCGCCGGCAATGCCGTCGTCGGTGCAGGCCTGGCTCACGCAGCAGGTGTCACAGGCCTTGCGCATCGACGCCGCGCGCCTCGACGCCGACACGCCCTTGCCCGACTACGGCGTTGACTCCATCGTGCTGGCGCAGCTGCTGCGCCAGGTCGGGCAGCGCGTCGGACGCAGCCTCGACCCGTCGATCCTGTTCGAGCACCCGACCATCAAGGGCTTCGCGAACTGGCTCACCGAGCAGTTCGGTGCGGCGCTGCCGGACGCGCTGGCGCCCGCTGCGGCCGCCGGCCCTGCTGATGCGCCGGCTGGCGCAGGCGCCTCGGCAGTGCCGCCGCCGGTGTCGGGCGAGCCGCCGGAGCCGGTCTCGGCGCCGCCCGCGGCGGGCCCTTCGGCCACCGCCCCGGTCGAAGCCGGCATGGTCGGCTCCGGCGCGCCCGCGCCGCTCGACAGCTCCGGCCGCGACATGGCCGCCAGCGGCCCAGCCGGCCACCGCAGCGCAGGCAACGACGTCGCAGCGCACGACATCGCGGTGGTGGGCCTGGCCTGCCGTTTCCCCGGGGCCGCCGACCTGGATGGCTACTGGCGCCTGCTGTCGGAAGGTCGCTCGGCGATACGCCGCGTGCCGAGCAGCCGCTGGGGCCGGTCGAGCCCCTATCACGCCGCCACGTTCGACGAGGCAACGCGCTTCGACCGTGAGTTCTTCCGCATCTCCGCGGCCGATGCCCGGGCGATGGACCCGCAGGCGCTGATGGTGCTGGAGGAGAGCGTCAAGCTCTGGCACCACGCCGGCTACACGCCCGAGCAGGTCAAGGGACGGCCGATCGGCGTCTACCTGGGCGCGCGCAGCCGCAGCACGGCGGACGCGGCCGCACTCGCGGCGGCCGACAACCCCATCATGGCCGTTGGCGCGAACTACCTGAGCGCCAACATCTCGCGCCACTTCGATCTGCGCGGGCCCAGCATGGTGGTGGACACCGCCTGCTCTTCGGCACTGGTGGCGATGAATGTCGCGGTGCAGTCGCTGCGCAGCGGAGAGATCGAATCGGCGCTGGTCGGTGCAGTCAGTCTGCTCGACGGCGATCACGCGCTGCGGCTGTTCGAGCAACGCGGCATCCTGAGCCGCGAGCCGGCATTCCATGTGTTCGACCGGCGCGCCAGCGGGGCGGTCCTCGGCGAAGGGGCGGGCCTGGTCTGGTTGAAGACGGTGGATCAGGCGCTGCGCGACGGCGACTCCATCTATGCGGTCGTCAAGGCGGTCGCCATCAACAACGATGGCCGTACCGCCGGGCCGGCTGCGCCCAACCTGCAGGCGCAGAAGGACGTCATGGCGGCGGCGCTGGCACGCAGCGGCAAGTTGCCCGAGGAGATCGGCTACGTCGAGGTGAACGGGTCGGGGACCGAAGTGACCGACCTGCTCGAGCTGAAGGCCATCGAAGCGGTCTACCGGCCGTCCGGCCGGGTGGCCTGCGAGCTGGGTTCGATCAAACCCAACATCGGGCACCCGCTGTGTGCCGAAGGCATCGCCAGCTTCATCAAGAACGTGCTGATGCTGTTCCACGGGCGGCGCGTGCCGTTCCTGTCGGGCCAGCAGCCGATGCAGCACTACGACCTGGCGGCGTCGCCGTTCCGCTTCACGCACACCACCGAGGCGGCGGGGCCGGCGCCCACGGCGACGGCGATCAACAGCTTCGCCGACGGCGGCACCAACGCCCACGTGATCCTGCAGGCGTGGCGCGAGCCGGAGGGGCGTTCGCTGCGTCATGTGCCACTGGCGCCCCCGGTGCTGCGCCCGGTCGCCTGCGTCGCGCCGGCGCAGGCCGTGGCAGATGCCGCGGCCACGCCCGGCGCTGCGCAGGAGCTTGCGGGCATCGACACGCTGCTGGGGGCCGGCCCGGACGCGCCAGGCCGGTGGCTGCAGGCGCCTTCAGCCGAGGCGATCGAGTCGGGGCTGCGAGCAGGCACCGCGGTGGCCCGTCCCGTCCCTGGCAGCCAGGGCGGGGCCTTGGCCCGGAACTTCTGGAAGTGACGCAGTGACCACGCCGCGCGCGGCGCGCCATGCAACGAGCAAAGAGGAAGAACGGGGATGAAAGAGCAGCTGGCAGTCGGGATGGACAACCCGATCGTGCGTGACCACCGGGTCCTGGGGCAGCACCTGTTGCCGGGCCTGGCGTACATCGATGTGTTGTTCCAGGTGTTCCGCGATCACGGCCACGACCACCGGACGATCGAGTTGTCGAACGTGGCGATCTACCGGCCGCTGGTGGTGTCCACAGCGCAGCCGGTGCAGCTGGAGATCGAGGCGGTCGAGGCCGAGCCCGGTCACTGGCGCGTCTCGGTCGAGGGCGGCGGCCAGCGCTACCTGGGAGCCGAGGTGCGCCGGGTCGAGCCCGCCGGCTTCGACGAGGTGATCGACCTGGCCTCCATCGCAAGTGCCGCGCAGCAGAGCATCCCGCTGGAAACGCTCTACGCCGCCTGTCGCGAGGTCGAGCTGGTGCATGGCGAGTTCATGCAGGCGCAGGGCACGGTCTACGTCTCGCCCGAGGCCATCCATGTCGAATGCCGGCTCGGCGAGGAGGCGCTGGCACTCGCGCCCCGCCTGATGTTCCACCCGGCCCTGATCGATGCCAGCGCCGTGGGTGCCGGCGGCGCGCGTGCTGCGCTGGACGCCCAGGGCGAGCCGCAGCTCGCCCTGCCGATCTACTACGGATCGTTCCGGGCCACCGATCTGTTGCAAACCCATGCCTTCGCCCGGCTGCGCCATGCGTCGTCGCGCGACACCGCGGAGCTGCGCTACTACACGCTGGACTTCTTCGATGCATCCGGCCGCAAGGTGGCCGAGCTGAGGGATTTCGCGAGCAAGCAGGTGCGCGATGCGTCGATGATCGACCCGGCGCGCGCCGTGGCGGCGGGCCCCGCGACGACCGAACCGCCGGCTGCCAGCGCGCCCGCGGCGCGCAGCGACGACGCCGGCTTCCGGCGCCTGCTGCAGCGGCTGATCGGCGACAAGCTCGGCGTCCCGCCGCAGCAGCTCGATCCGGCGGCGGGCTACTACGAACTGGGCCTCAACTCGGTGGCGCTGCTGGAGCTGGTGGGCGACATCGAGCGCGAGGCCGGCGCGTCGCTGCCGCCAACGCTGTTGTTCGAGCACGTGACGATCGAGCAGCTCGCCGCTCATCTTGCCCAGCACCACCGCGCCGCAGCGGCGGATGGGCCGGCTCCGGACGAGACAGGCGCGGGGCGCGCCGCGACGCCCGCCGAAGGCGGCGCCGTGCCGAACGGCGACGAGGAGGTGGGCGACCGCCTGTGCGCACGTTGCAGCGAGCAAGGCCTGCCCGGGCCGGTCCGCCGCGGGCATGAACCGATCGCGATCGTCGGCATGGCGGGGCGCTTCCCGGAGGCCGACAACATCGACGCGTTCTGGGAGAACCTCAAGTTCGGCAAGGACGGCATCCGCGAGATTCCCGAGTCGCGCTGGGATTGGCGGCGTTTTGCCTCGATGCGCTCGCCGACCGGCAAGCACCTGTCACGCTGGGGCGGCTTCATCGATGACGTCGACTGCTTCGATGCCCAGTTCTTCCGCATCTCGCCGCGCGAGGCGGAGCACCTCGACCCGCAGGAGCGCCTGTTCTTGCAGACCTGCTGGGAAGCCATCGAGGACGCCGGCTATACCCCCGCCACGCTGACCGGCGGCGCGGCTGCACCCGGGGCGGTCGGCGTGTTCGCCGGTGTCATGCACAAGGACTACGCCTTGATTGCCAACGAGGCGCAGCGTCCGGGACAGTCGGTGCCGTTCTCGCAGAGCAATGCGGCCATCGCCAACCGCGTCTCCTATGTCTGCGATTTCCATGGGCCAAGCGTGTGCGTCGACACGGTGTGCTCGTCGTCCTTGATCGCGGTGCATCTGGCGCTGCAGAGCCTGCGCACCGGCGAATGCAGCGTGGCGCTGGCGGGCGGGGTGAACCTGTCGCTGCATCCCGCGAAGTACCAGGCCTATGGATCGATGGACATGCATGCCAGCGACGGTCGCTGCCGCAGCTTCGGCCGGGGCGGCGACGGCTATGTCTCCAGCGAGGCAGTCGCGGCCGTGCTGCTGAAGCCGCTCAGCCGCGCCATCGAGCAGCACGACCATGTGTACGCGGTGATCCGCGGCAGCAGCACCAACCATGTGGGCGCGGTGAGCGGCTTCACGGTGCCGAGTCCGGGCGCGCAGGCCGACCTGATCGCCGCCTGCCTGGAGGGCGCCGGCGTCGATGCGCGCAGTGTCAGCTATGTCGAGGCACACGGCACCGGCACGTCGCTCGGCGACCCGATCGAGATCGAAGGCTTGTGCAAGGCCTACTCGCGGCACACCGAGGATCGGCAGTTCTGCGCCATCGGGTCGGTGAAGTCCAACATCGGCCACGCCGAGTCGGCCGCTGGCGTCTGCGGGTTGATCAAGGTCGCACTGCAGCTGCACCATGCGACCCTGGTGCCGTCGCTGTATGCGGAGCCGCTCAACCCGTTGATCGACTTTGCGAGCACGCCGTTCAGGGTGCAGCAGTGCGCACAACCCTGGCCGCGGCCGATGCTGGAGACAGAGGCCGGCATCCAGGCGGGGCCGCGCATCGCCGGCCTCAGCTCCTTCGGCGCCAGCGGCTCGAACGCGCACCTGGTGCTGCAGGAGCATGAGCCGCCGCCCCGCCCGCCAGCTGGCCGGCTCGAGCCGGCGCTGGTCGTCCTGTCGGCGAAGAGCGCGCCTCAGCTGCGTGCGCAGGCGGCGCGTCTGCGCGACCACCTCAGGTCGCACCGATGCAGCGACGCCGACCTGGCCGACATCGCCTACACCCTGCAGGTGGGGCGGGTGGCGATGGACCATCGGCTGGCGGTGGTCGTGAGCAGCGTGGACCAGCTGGTCGCCCTGCTCGACGATGTGGTGGCAGGCCGCCGCCACGAGGACATCCTGCTCGGCCAGGCCAGGCGTCGCGACGACAGCACGATGTTCAGCGCCGACGACGATGTCGAGGGACTGGTGGCCGCCTGGCTGAGCAAGCGCAAGCTGCGCAAGCTGGCGTCGGTGTGGGTGCAGGGCCTCGGCATCGACTGGAACCGGCTGCATGTCGACGCACGGCCGCTGCGTGTGTCCTTGCCGACCTACCCGTTCGCCCGCGAGCGGTACTGGCTGGAAGCGCCGCTGCCGCTGCCGCAGGCGGATGGCGCCGTGCCGGACCCGCATGCCGCGCTGCATCCGCTGGTGCAGCGCAACACCTCCACCTTGGTGCGCCAGCGCTACAGCTCCACCTTCACCCCGGCGGCGTTCTTCCTGGCCGACCACCGCGTCCACGGGGCCGCGGTCCTGCCGGGCGTGGCCTACCTCGAGATGGCCCGGGCGGCCGTGCTCGCATCGATGGAGCCCGGGCCGGCCGGCGCCACCGAGGTCGAGCTGCGCAATGTCGTGTGGCTGCAGCCCCTGGTGGTGCACGAGACCACGCAGCTGCACATCGGGCTGTCGCCGCAGGACGGTGGCGACGTCGACTTCGAGGTCTATTCGTCCCCCCACGGCGAGGCCGCGCCCGACGCCACGATCGTGCATGCCCAAGGCCGCGCCACCTGCCGCACGGCCGCCGTGGTCCCACCGGCTGGCCCGCCGTTGCTCGATCTGGCGGACCTGCGGTTGCGTTGCGAGGGCCAGCTGGAGGTGGCCGGCTGCTACGAGACGCTGCGTGCGATGCAGATCGAGCACGGCCCGGCGTTCCGCGGGCTGCGGCAGTTGCGCACCGGGACTGACGCCGAGGGCGGCCGCTTCGTGTTGGCCGACATCGAGCTGCCCGCCTGCGTGCACGACACGGCACAGGCCTACCTGCTGCACCCGAGCGTGCTGGACAGCGCGCTGCAGGCGGCCCTGGGCTTCGCAATGGACGGCACGCCGGGCGCGGCGTCCGGCGCTGCAGGGCAGACCGCCCTGCCGTTTGCACTCGAGCGGCTGCAGATCTGGGCTGCCAGCCCGGCCGAGGCGACGGTCGTCGTCCGTGCGGCGACCGCTGCGAGTGCTGTCGCAAGCCCCGGCGCGCCGGTGCAGAAGCTCGATTTCGACCTCTGCGACCGCGAGGGCCGGGTATGCGTGCGCCTGCAAGGCGTGGCGTCCCGGGCGCTGGCGGGCGAGGCGATCGGGGCGCTGGCGCCGCACGGCCGCAGCTCGGTACAGCTGTGGACGCCCGGCTGGGCGCCCAGCGCGCTCATCGCGGCCGACACGGCGGCCGCGCCGGCGCACCACTGGGTCTTGCTGGCGCCGCACCACGCGAACCAGTTGGGCGAACTGGCGGCCTGCTGTCCTTCGGTGCAGTGGGCGGCGCTGCCCGGCCCGGCGGACGCGTCGACCGTCGGGTGGTATGCGCAGCTCGGCGAGCGTGTGTTCGAGCGGGTGCAGGCGCTGTTGCAGCACAAGCCCAGGCAGCCGGTGCTGCTGCAGGTCCTGGTGGCCCCGGACGAGGACCATGACGCGATCTTTGGCGCGCTCAGCGGCGTGCTCAAGAGCGCGCACCATGAGAACCCCCGGTTCTTCGGCCAGCTGCTCGCCGTGCAGCAGACGCGCGACAGCGAGGGGCTCGCGGAGCGGGTGTTGCGCGAGGCGCAGGCCGCATTGCAGGGCGAGGCGGAGGTCCGCGACCGGCAGGGACAGCGCGAGGTGGCCCGCTTCGAGCCGGCCGGCCCGGTCGACCGCAGCGCTGCGGTGCGCCTGCCGTGGCGCGACCGCGGCGTGTACCTGATCACCGGCGGCGCAGGCGGGCTGGGCATGGTCATGGCGAACGAGATCCTGCGCCAGGTGAGCGGCGCGCGGATCGTGCTGACCGGGCGCTCCCGGCTCGATGAGGATCGGCAGGCCGCGCTCGCCGCCCTGGCGGGCGACGGTGCTGCCGTCGAGTACCGGGTGATGGACGTGAGCGACGCTGCCGCGGTCGACCGGGTGATCCGCTCGGTGGTCGAGCAGCACGGCCGGCTCAACGGCATCGTGCACAGCGCCGGCGTGATCCGCGACAGCTTCATCCTCAGCAAGCAGCCCGCGGAGTTTCACGAGGTGCTGGCCCCCAAGGTGGCGGGCACCTGGCATCTCGACCTGGCCACCCGGGCGGTCGAACTCGACTTCCTGCTGCTGTTCTCGTCGGCCGCCGGCGCACTTGGCAACGTGGGTCAGTGCGACTATGCGATGGCAAACGCCTACATGGACCGCTACGCCGCCTATCGCAACCGCCTGGTGCAGGCCGGACACCGGCACGGCCGGACCCTGTCGATCAACTGGCCGCTGTGGGCCGAGGGCGGAATGAGCGTGGACGCCGAAGTGCGCGAGCGCATGCGGCGCCAAGGCTACGACCTGCTGGGCACCGCCGACGCGCTGGCCGCCTTGTACGCCGCCTGGGCCGTGGACGCCGCGCAGGTCCTGGTGCTGGCCGGCGACATCGCGCAACTCGAGGCGAGGATCTCGCCGCACGCGGCGGCCGCGGCACCGCCGGTCCACCATGCCGCGGGGAAGCAGCCGGTGGTGGCCGCGCTGCCGGCGCACACCGGGCCTGTGGCGGACGACCTGGCCGGGCCGCAGGCGTTGCTGCCGCCGTTGCTGGCCGCGCTGACGGCCGCCATTTCGCGCTTGCTGAAGGTGAAGGCGGAGCAGGTCGACGTCGACGCCGACATCAGCGAATTCGGTTTCGATTCGATCAGCCTGACCGCGCTCGGCAACGAACTCAACCGGACCTACGGGCTGGAGCTGAGCCCGACCATCTTCTTCGAGTACGCCACGGTGCGCGAGTTTGCGACCCACCTCGCGCACGCCCACGGCGCCACGCTGGCTCGGCACCTCCTGACGCGCCCGCCGGCTGCAGCAGCGGCGGCTGTCGCAGCGCCGGCGGCGGCCGCGCCGCATCGGCGCTTCCGGGGCCGGGACGACGGCGCCGCCGCGGCGGCGTCGCCACAGGTCGCGCCCGCCTGGCAGCCGGCGACCCCGGCGGCCCGCGAGCCGATCGCGATCGTCGGGATGAGCGGGCGCTTCCCGGGAGCGCGGGATCTGGACGAGTTCTGGTCGAACCTGGCGGCGGGCCGCGATGGCATCACCGAGATCCCACCCGACCGCTGGGACTGGCGCGCGCTCTATGGCGACCCGCACCGCGAGGCCAACAAGACCCATATCAAGTGGGGCGGATTCATCGAAGGGGTCGACGAATTCGATCCGCTGTTCTTCGGCATCGCGCCGAAGGAGGCGGAGATGATGGACCCGCAGCAGCGGCTGCTGATGATGTACGGCTGGAAGGCGATCGAAGACGCCGGGTATGCACCGCGCAGCCTGTCGGGCAGCCAGACGGGCGTCTTCGTCGGCACCGCCGGCTCCGGCTATGGCGAGCTGATCGCGCGTGCCAAGCTCGCCATCGAGGGCTACAGCTCGACCGGCGTGGCCGCGTCGATCGGGCCGAACCGGATCAGCTATCTGCTCAACCTGCATGGGCCGAGCGAGCCGATCGAGACGGCCTGCTCCAGCTCGCTGGTGGCGATCCACCGCGCCATTCGCGCGATGGAGAGCGGGGACTGCGACGCGGCGCTGGCGGGCGGCGTCAACACCATCATCACGCCGTGGGCCCACATCAGCTTCAGCAAGGCCGGCATGCTGAGCGAGGACGGCCGCTGCAAGACCTTCTCGAAGCACGCCAACGGCTATGTGCGGGGCGAAGGCGTCGGCATGCTCTTCCTCAAGCGCCTGCGCGATGCCGAGCGCGATGGCGATCACATCTATGCCGTCATCCGGGGCAGTGCCGAAAACCACGGCGGCCGGGCGAACTCCCTCACCGCCCCCAATCCCAAAGCCCAGGCGGCCTTGTTGAAGCGCGCCTACCGGGAGGCGCAGGTGGACCCGCGCGCGGTGACCTACGTCGAGATGCACGGGACCGGCACGCCGCTGGGCGACCCCATCGAGATCAACGGGCTGAAGAGCGCCTTCGACGAGCTGTATGCGGGGTGCGCGCCGCCTGCGGCGGACCTGCCGCCACCGCGTTGCGGCCTTGGCTCGGTGAAGACCAACATCGGGCACCTGGAGCTGGCGGCAGGCGTGGCGAGCGTGATCAAGGTGGTGCTGCAACTGCGCCATAGGACGCTGGCGCCGTCCCTGCACGGCAACCCGCTCAATCCGCACATCGAACTGGCCGGCACGCCGTTCTATGTGGTCCACCAGGCGCAGGCCTGGCAGCCGGGGTGGGACGAACTGGGACGAGAGCTGCCGAGGACGGCCGGCATCAGCTCCTTCGGCTTCGGCGGCGCGAACGCACACCTGATCGTCGAGGAATACCGTGCGCCGCAGCCGATCCCGCAGCCGCCGGCGGCGCCCGAGCTGGCGCGGCCGGCGCTGGTCGTGCTGTCGGCGCGCACTGCGCCACAGCTGGCGGAGCAATCGCGGCAGCTGCTGGCCTTCCTTGACGCCCACCCGCTTGCCGAGGCGGACCTGCCGCACCTCGAATACACGCTGCAGTTCGGCCGCGACGCGATGGAGCACCGGCTGGCGTTCTCGGTGCGCTCGGTCGACGCGTTGAAGCACCGGCTGCAGGCGTCGCTGCAAGCCCCAGCCGATGGCGTGGACACGCCGCTGCATCGGGGCCAGTCGCGCAAGCGCCGCGAGGCGCCCGGTGCGCCGGGTGACGCTGCTGTGCCCGTTTCCGACGACGCCGGGCGGGAGGCCGTCGAGCGTTGCATCGCGCAGGCGGCCTACGAGCCGCTGCTGGCGCAGTGGGTGCAAGGGGGGGCGGTGTCGTGGGCGGCGCTGCAGCAGCGCTGCCCGCTGGTGCGTGGCGTGGAGCCGCACCGGCTCAGCCTGCCCACCTATCCCTTCGAGCGGCGACGCTGCTGGATCGCCGTCGAGCCGAACCTCGGCAGCCAGGCCGCGGTGCCCGCCGTCGCGCCCCCGCCCGTCGGCGTGGTGGCCGCGGCGGCCGACGCGGCGCCGGCCGCGGCGCAGCAGGTCTCCTTGCGCGCGCTGTGCGGCTCGGCATGGGCGGTCTCCGACGCCAGTGCGTCGCCGCCCTCCCGCCACGGCGCGGTCACGCTCCCCGGCACCGCGGGCGGCGCCGCAGCCGTGTCCCCCGACATCCAAGACCAACCCAAGCGCGCCTCGGTCGACGAGGCGCTGCGGAACTTCGCGATCAACATGATGGACTTGTTCAGCAGCAGTGACGCCACCGAGCCGTCCCTTTCCGACCGAGCCGGCGAACTGCCGGCAGGGCCGGGTGGCGAAGCGCCCTTTGGTGCCCCTTCCGCGCCCGAGGCAGCGCTTGCGCGCGTCGGCGACCTCGGCGCACATCGGCTGCGCGAGACGCTCAGGCACACGCTCTCACCGGTACTCGGCGTCGAGCGAGGCGAGATCGGCGACGACGATGCTTTCGTCGAACTCGGCCTGGACTCGATCATGGGGGTCCAGTGGGTCCGCATCCTCAACGACCGCTTCGGACTCGACATCGACGCCGTCAAGGTCTACGAGTACCCGAGCGTGGCGGCCCTGGCCGACTATCTCGCGGCCGAGATCGAGCGCAGCAGCCGTGGCGCGCGGCCAGTGTCCGAGCCGCTGCCGCCGGGTGTGGCGTCCGGCGGCGCTGCACCGGCAGGGCATGAGGCGGCGCTGCCGGCGGAGCCCGCCACGCGGTTCGCGCATCTCCTGCCGCCGCACGACGCGAGCGGGGGGGCCCAGGCCGTGCCGCCCCCGCCGGCGCCGCCCCGCCTGCCGGTGCGCCAGATCCGCGACGTGCTGCGGCGCACCCTGTCGGCGGTGCTCGGGATCGACACCGCCGACATCGCCGACGATGCGGTGTTCGTCGATATCGGGCTCGACTCGATCATGGCCATCCAGTTGATCCGGGCGATCAACAGCCAGTTCAACCTCGACCTGGATGCGGTGCGCGTCTACGACCACCCCAGCCTGGAGGCGCTGGCGCAGCATGTGGCGAGCGAGCTGGCGGCCAGCCCGGGTGCTGCGCCGCTCATGCCGACGGCCGGGGAGGTGGCCACGGCGCGGCCGGGCGACGCGCGTTCCGAACCCGTGGCAGCCTCGGCGTCCGGGCCGGCGGTGCTTGCGCAGCCCGGCCCGGCGGGCCCGGTCAGCGTCTATGCCTCGGTCGTGCGCCTGCAGGAAGTCGAGCCCGGCATCGTGCAGGTGACCATGGAGGACCGCGCGCACAAGAACACCTTCTCGCCCGACCTCATCGCAGGCTTGACCGAAGCCTTCGACGCCATCGCCCGCAACGACACCTGCAAGGTCGTCGTGCTGACCGGCTACGACACCTATTTCTGCTGCGGCGGCACCAAGGAAAGCCTGCTGGACATCCAGTCCGGCCGCGTCAGCTTCACCGACACACCGGTGTTCAGCATCCCGCTGGCCTGCCCGGTCCCGGTGATCGCGGCGATGCAGGGGCATGCGATTGGCGCCGGCTGGGCCTTGGCGATGTTCAGCGACTTCGTGGTGTTCAGCCGTCAGGGCAGCTACGAGAGCAACTACATGAAATATGGGTTCACGCCGGGCGCCGGCGCGACCCTGATCTTCCCCGAGAAGCTGGGGGCGGGGCTGGCACACGAGATCCTGTTCACCGCGCGGCAGTTCACCGGCGCCGAGCTCGAACAGCGCCGCATTCCCTTCCCGGTGGTCCACCGCGACGAGGTGCTGCCGCATGCGCTGGCACTGGCGCGCACGCTGTGCCAGTCGCCGCGTGTCGCACTGATGGCGCTGAAGGAGCATGTCGCCAGGCCGGTCCGAGACCAGCTGCAGCAGGCCTGCGAGCAGGAAGTGGCGATGCACCGGAAGACCTTCGTCGACAGCCAGGACGTGCTGGAGCGCGTCGGCGCGTTGTACGCCGGAGGCAGCCGCCCCATATCCAGCCCGCCCGGCCGGGGGATATCGGCCCCCGTGGTGCAGCCGCCGGTGGTCGCGCCCCCGGCCGGGCCGGCGGCCGCGGCCCCGGCGGGGCAGGATCGGCCGGCCGCCTCCGCGCCTGCCGGGGGAGCACCCGGAAGCGGGAGCGCCGACCTGGCGATCGCCATCATCGGCATGTCGGGCGCGTTTGCGAATGCCGACTCTCTCGACGAGTTCTGGCGCCATCTCGCCGAAGGCCAGGGCTGCGTCTTCGAGGTGCCGCCGCATCGCTGGTCGACCGAGAAGTTCTACGATCCCGATCCCGACGTGCCGAAGAAGACCTACAGCAAATGGATGGGCGCGCTGAGCGAGGTCGACCGGTTCGACCCGCAGTTCTTCAACATCTCGCGCGCCGAGGCGGCGGTCATCGATCCGCAGCAGCGGCTGTTCCTGGAGCACAGCTGGCGCTGCATCGAGGACGCCGGCCTCAACCCGCGCAGCCTGTCTGGCAGTCGCTGCGGCGTCTTCGTCGGCTGCGGGTCGGGCGACTACGCCGCCTATGCCGATCTGTCGGCCGAGGGGATGATGGGCAACGCGCCGTCGATCCTGGCCGCCCGCATCTCCTACTTCCTCAATCTCAAGGGGCCTTGCCTCGCGCTCGACACCGCCTGCTCATCGGCGCTGGTCGCCATCGCGCAGGCCTGCGACAGCCTGTTGCTCGGCCGCAGCGAGCTGGCGATCGCCGGCGGGGTCAACGTGTTGACCGGCCCCGGCATGCACATCATGGCCAGCAAGGCCGGCATGCTGTCGAAGCAGGGCCGCTGCTTCACCTTCGACGAACGGGCCGACGGCTTCGTGCCCGGCGAAGGTGTCGGCGTGGTGCTGTTGAAGCGATATGCCGACGCGCTGCGCGACGGCGACATCGTGCAGGGCGTGATCCGCGGCTGGGGGGTGAACCAGGACGGCAAGACCAACGGCATCACCGCGCCGAGCGTCACCTCGCAGATTGCGCTGGAGCAGGAGGTCTACGAGCAGTTCGGCATCGCGCCGGACAGCATCACGCTGGTGGAGGCGCACGGCACCGGCACCGGCCTCGGTGACCCGATCGAGGTGCAGGCCCTGACGCAGGCGTTCCGCCGCTATACCGACCGGCGCCACTACTGCGCGCTTGGCTCTGTCAAGAGCAACATCGGCCACCTGCTGGCGGCAGCCGGGATCGCTGGCGTGATGAAGGTGCTGCTGGCGATGCGGCACCGGACCTTGCCGCCCACCGTGAATTTCGAGCAGCTCAACAGCCGCATCACGCTGGAAGGCAGCCCCTTCTACATCAACACGCAAGCGCGCGAGTGGCAGCCGGGCGGGGCAGGTGTGCGCCGTGCGGCGGTCAGCTCCTTCGGCTTCAGCGGCACCAACGCCCACCTGGTGATCGAGGAGCCGCCGGTGCAGGAGGCTGCGCTGCCCGAGGCGCGGCGCAGCGTGCCGGTGATCGTCGTGCTGTCGGCCAAGCAGGCCGACCGGTTGAAGGATGTGGCGCGCCGCCTGCTCGACCACCTGGCGTCGAATGCGTATGACGACGCGCAGCTGGTCGACCTTGCCTACACCCTGCAGGTGGGCCGCGATGCGATGGAGTGCCGCCTGGCCTTCGTCGCGACCTCGGTGCAGGAGGTCCGGCAGAAGCTGTCGGACTACCTGGAGGGGCGCCTGGAGCAGGCCGACGTCGAGCTGTGCTGGCAGGGCGAGATCGGCAGGCACAAGGAGGTGATGGCGGTGCTCAACGCCGACGGCGGTCTCGACACCCTGATCGCCGGTTGGCTGGAGCAGGGGCGCTATGCCTCGCTGCTGGAGCTGTGGGTCCAGGGCCTGTCGTTCGACTGGCGCCGCTTGTATGGCGAGGGTTCCGTCTACGGGCCGCGCCGGCCGCGGCGCCTGCGCCTGCCCACCTATCCGTTCGCGCGCGAACGCTGTTGGCCCAAGGCCGTGCCGGAGATCGCGGTCGGTTATGCCTTCGACGCGCAACCGGCGGCCCCGCTGGCCTCCGGGGCGGTGCAGGCGAGCCGGCCGCCCGAGCCGGCGCTACCGCCGCTGGCGGTTCAGGCGCCCGCGCCCGCCGGCCTGCCGGACGAGGCCGACCAGGGGCTCGCGGTCAAGCCGCGCGGCATCTCGCTGGCCGAACTGGGCATGTCGCCTCGGTCGGCGTCGGCGCCGGAAGCGGCGGCTCCGGCGATGCTGGCGGCCTCACCCGTCCCGTTGCACGAGGTCGCCGCGCCGGCGCCGGTGGATGCGCCACCGGCCTCGCAGGCCCACCAGGCACCGTCGGCCGGTGACCTGATCGTCGAGCTGGCGCAGAGCCTGGCCGAGGTGCTGTACCTGGAGAGCGATGACGTCGATATCGAGGCCGCGTTCAGCGAGCTGGGGCTGGATTCCGTCACCGGCGTCGGCTGGATACGCGAGCTGAATCAGCGCTACCACACCTCACTCAGCGCATCCCAGCTGTATGACTACCCCAATGTGAAGGCACTGGCCAAGCATTTGCTGACACAGGATGCGGTGCGCACGCGCGCGGTGGCGTCATCGGCACGTGGCACCGCGCACACCGCTGCCGAGCCGTTGCCGCCAGTCGGTGTGGCTGGCCTGGCGACGCCGACCGGGGCCGGCGAGCACCGGCAGGCGCCCGCTTCGGCGTCGGCCGCAAGGCCGGCGGCGACCCGTGGCGCCGACCGGGCCGAGGCGCCGGCGACGTCGGCTGCATCGATGGCCGCGCCGCCCGCAGTGCAGGCACCGCCGGCCCCCCAGGCACAAGGTGAAGCCGCTGGCGCAGGCGCGTATGCGGCGGCTGGCGGGCGTGCGGAGCGTGGGGGCGAGGCGAAGGAGGTGCGCAGGCAGGGCATCGCGGTGGTGGGGATGTCGGGTGCGTTCCCGATGGCGGGTGACGTGCAGGCGTTCTGGGAGAACCTGGCGCAGGGGCGTGACTGCGTGTCGGAGGTAGGGGGGCATCGGTGGTCGATCCAGGAGCACTACGACGCGGACCCGCAGGCGCCGGGCAAGACGTACAGCAAGTGGATGGGCAGCCTGGAGGAAGCGGACCGGTTCGACGCGCTGTTCTTCAACATATCGCCGGCCGAGGCGATGTCGATGGACCCGCAGCAGCGGGTGTTTCTGGAGCACAGCTGGCGCTGCATCGAGGAAGCGGGGATCGACCCGCGCAGCCTGTCGGGCAGCCGCTGCGGGGTGTACGTGGGCTGCGGGCCGGGGGACTACGGCTATGCGCCCGGGGGCAGCGGGCTGACGGCGCAGGTGCTGACGGGCAACTCGTCGTCGATCCTGTCGGCGCGGATCTCATACTTTCTGAACCTGCGGGGCCCGTGCATGGCGCTGGACACGGCGTGCTCGTCGTCGCTGGTGGCGATCGCGCTGGCGTGCGACAGCCTGGAGAGCGGGACATGTGATGCGGCGCTGGCCGGCGGGGTGTGCGTGCTGACGGGGCCGAGCCTGCACATCATGACGAGCAAGGCGCGCATGCTGTCGCGCCAGGGGCGCAGCTTTGCGTTCGATGCGAGGGCGGACGGTTTTGTGCCGGGCGAGGGGGTGGGGGTGCTGCTGCTCAAGCGCTATGCGGATGCGGTGCGCGAGGGCGACCAGATCCACGGGGTGATCCGTGGCTGGGGGGTGAACCACGACGGCAAGACCAACGGGATGACGGCGCCGAGCGTGAACTCGCAGGCGCAGCTGGAGCGCGAGGTGTACGAGCGCTTCGGGATCGACCCGGGGACGATCACGCTGGTGGAGGCGCACGGCACGGGCACGCAGCTGGGGGACCCGATCGAGGTGGAGGCGCTGACGGCGGCGTTCGGTGCGTACACGCAGCGGCGGCACTACTGCGCGCTGGGGTCGGTGAAGAGCAACATCGGGCACCTGCTGGCGGCCGCGGGGGTGGCGGGGGTGATCAAGGTGCTGCTGTCGCTGAGGCACCGGATGCTGCCGCCGACCATCCAGTACGAGAAGCTGAACGAGCACGTGGTGCTGGAAGGCGGGCCGTTCTACATCAACGACCGGCTGCAGCCGTGGGAGACGGGGGGGCAGGGTGCGCGGCGGGCGGCGGTGAGTTCATTCGGCTTCAGCGGCACGAATGCGCACGTGGTGATCGAGGAGCCTGAGGAGGGTGAGCGCGACGAGGCGCCGGTGGTGGTGGTGAATGAGGCGCAGCCGGGGCTGCTGGTGCTGTCGGCCAGGAGCGAGGAGCGGCTGCAGGCGCAGGCGCGGCAGCTGCAGGCGCACCTGCAGGCGCAGGCGTGGAGCGAGGCGCAGCTGGCGCAGATGCTGTACACGCTGCAGAGCGGTCGCGAGGCGATGGAGCACCGGCTGGCGGTGCAGGCGCGCACGCGGGAGCAGCTGGTGCAGGCGCTGGGGGACTTCATCGGTGGCCGGCGCAATGCCGACGTGCAGGTGGGGCGGGTGCAGCGCACGGCCGAGGGGGGCTGGCTGAGCGAGCAGGACGAGGACGTGGGGGCGCTGATCGAGGCGTGGGTGCGCAAGCAGCGGTGGAAGAAGCTGGGCGAGGCGTGGGTGCGCGGGGTGCAGATCGACTGGCGGCGCCTGTATGCCGCGGGCCGGCCGCGGCGCATCTCGCTGCCCACCTATCCCTTCCTCAGGGAGCGCTACTGGCTGCCGTCCGCCGGCACGGCGCAGCCGCAGGGCAGCGAGGCCGCGGCCGACCTCGCCCGCGCCAGCGAGGTGTCGCCGGACCGGCAGGCCGAGTCCCTGCCCGCCGCCGCGGGTATGACCGACCGGGTGGCGACCGCAGTGGCCGCGGTGGCCGAAAAGCCGCGTCGCATCAGCCTGCTGGACCTGTCGGCCACGCCGGCCGAGCCTCGGCTTGGCGAGCTGCCGCCGGTGGCGCCGCCGCGACCTGCGACGGCGGACGGCCCGCCTGCCGCGGCACCGGTGCCACGCCCGCCGGCGCCGGGCGCCGACACGTCGCGCCTGGAAGCCGACCTGTGCGACATGCTCAGCGACACGCTGTTGATGCGAGTGACTGCGGCGGACTGCGAGAAGCCGTTCTCTGAACTCGGCGTCGACTCGATCATTGGGCTGGAATGGATACAGGCGGTGAATCGCCGCTATGGCATCAACATCACCGCGTCGGTGCTGTACCAGCATGCCAGCATCCGGCGCTTCACCCACTACCTGGCACAGCAGCTCGGCGATGACGGCGGCGCGGATGGCGCGGGGCCGCAGCATCCGGCGCCGCGGCCGCCCGGCACCACCGCGCCACGGGCGGGCGACCGCGCCGAAACGCGCGGCCAGCACGAGACGGACGGCGAAGTCGCCGTGCTGTCCCGGCCCGCGGTCGTGAAGAGCTCCCCGAACCCGGCACCCCGTGTGATGTCGGCATTGGCGGCTGACAGCAGTGCTGCGGCACGGCCGGTCGGGCAGGCGGTCGCGGCGGTCCCGCCCCTGCAGCGTGATGCTTCGCTGGCCGGGGCCGTCGAGCACGACGTTCGCACGGTGCGCTGCCTGCGGGCGTCCGACAGCGCGACGACACGTCTGTTGCTGTTCTACTGCCTCGCGCACGGCGAGGGCAGTTATCAATGGGTGGACCGGCTTGCGCCGCATGTCGAGGTGTGGGGCGTGGGCACGACCGAGCACACCGACTGGCGCGCCATGGTCGGCCATCTCGCCGACAGCATTCGCGCCCTGTTCGACAAGCCGGTCGTCGCCTGGGGCCACTGCATGGGCGGCATCGCCGCATTCGACGTGCTATGCGACCTCGAACAGCGCCACGGGTTGACGGCCAAGGCGGCGTTGCTGTCGTCGAGCTGTACGCCGGATGTGTTCGAGTCACTGAAGTACACCGAACCGTTCCGGGATCTCGACACCTCGATCCCGGACGAGGAACTCGAGCAGCTGTTCGTCGAAAGCAACCTGATCTTCCCCAAATCCTGGGGCATGAAGATCGTGTCGCCCGCCGCCATCCGCAACGACGTGGCACTGATCCGCTCGTACCGCAGCGAGCCCGGCAAGCGGATCTCGACGCCGCTGGAGATCGTGCAGGCCAAGGACGACCTGCTGATGAAGGACCCGATGCTGTTCGCACGGTGGCGGCAGATGACCACGGCGAGCTGCCGCTACCAGCAGATCGAAGGGACGCACCTGTTCTTCATCAGTCCGCTGCAGAGCTTCGTCGATTTCATCGCCGACACCTGTTTGACGGCGCCTCCCAACCCCTGACCGGCGCTGCAGCAGCCCGGTGCGGCCGTGCGCTTTGGCGCGACATGTGAATGACACCTCCGGGGCAGTTGCCCCGGCCACAACCTGAGCAAGGGTACTTATGACAAGACAGGAACTGATCGACCTCATCGGGATGAAGGCACGCGAAATTCTGCCGGGCCTGGATGACCATGCCTTCGCCGGGACCGACCGGCTGGTCGATCTCGGCGCCAATTCGGTGGACCGCGCCGAGATCGCGATGCTGGTTCAGGAAGCGTTGTCGCTCTCGGTGCCGCGCGTCGAGCTGTTCGGTCCCAAGAACATCGGCGAGCTTGCCGACCTCTTTCTGAAGAAGCTCGATGCGGCCTGAACTCGTCGTCACCGGTATCGGCGTGATTTCGGCGATCGCGCAAGGCAAGGCCGACTTCACCGAGGCCCTGCTCGCCGGGCGCAGCGCCTTTGGCGTCCTGCAGCGACCGGGACGGCAGCACGAGTCGGCCTACCTGGGCGCCGAGATCCCCCATATCGTCTTTCCGGACAGCCTCCCGCCGCAGACCCTCAGGGCAGCCTCGCTGTCGGCACAGACCGCGCTGGTCGTGCTGCAGGAAGCATGGGACGAGGCCCGGCTGTCGGAGGTGGACTGCCGCCGCATCGGGCTGGTGATCGGCGGCTCGAACGTGCAGCAGCGCGAGATCGCGCAGTTGCAGGCGCGCTATCGAGAGCGCCCGCAGTTCTTGAAACCGACCTACGCGCTGTCCTTCATGGACACCGACCTCTGCGGTTTCTGCACCGCACAGTTCGGCATACGCGGGCTGTCGCACACCGTGGGCGGCGCCTCGGCGAGTGGCCAGCTCGCGATCATGCAGGCGGCCCAGGCGGTCCTCAGCGGGCAGGTGGACGCCTGCATCGCGATCGGCGCGTTGATGGATCTCTCCTTCTGGGAGTGCCAGGCCTTTCGCGCCCTCGGCGCGATGGGATCAGACCGCTACGCCGACGCGCCTGCGCTTGCCTGCCGGCCTTACGACCAGCAGCACGACGGCTTCCTGTTCGGCGAGTGCGCGGGCGCGGTCGTGATCGAGTCGCGCGCGGCGAGCCAGCGACGTGGCGCGCCCGCGTATGCGACCTTGAGCGGCTGGCGTGCCGAGATGGACGGCAATCGGAATCCCGACCCGTCGCTGGAGGGCGAGATCGCGGCCATCCAGGGCGCACTGGCGGCGGCCGGGTGGACCGCGGAGCAGATCGACTATGTCAATCCCCACGGCACCGGATCGGTGGTCGGTGACGAGACGGAATTGAAGGCCTTGCAGGCCTGCGGGCTGAAGGGTGCCCGCCTGAACGCGACCAAGTCCTTGATCGGCCACGGCCTGAGCGCTGCCGGCCTGGTCGAGGTGATCGCCACGCTGCTGCAGATGCGCTCCGGGCGCCTGCATCCCACCCGCAACCTGGACGAGCCGATCGACGCGTCGTTCAACTGGGTCCGGCACCAGCCCGTCGCCCACCGGATCGAACGGGCGCTGACCTTGAGCATGGGATTCGGCGGCATCAACACCGCGCTGTGCTGGCAGCGCACCGACAGGTAAACAGCCATTTTTCAGGAGAGCAATGCCATGTCATTGGTCGGAATCGAAGCACTCAACGTCTTCGGCGGAACCGCGTTTCTGGACGTCGCCGAGCTGGCTCGATATCGCAAACTCGACACCACGCGGTTCGAGAACCTGCTCATGAAGGAGAAGGCAGTCGCCTTGCCTTACGAGGACCCGGTCACGTTCGGCGTCAACGCGGCGAAGCCCATCGTCGACGCGCTGCCGCAGGCGGCCAAGGACCGCATCGAACTATTGATCACCTGCACCGAGTCCGGCATCGACTTCGGAAAGTCGATCAGCACCTACATCCACCAGCAGCTCGGGCTGAATCGGAACTGCCGGCTGTTCGAGCTGAAGCAAGCCTGCTATTCCGGCACGGCCGGCTTCCAGATGGCGGTCAACTTCATCCTCGCGAACACGTCGCCCGGTGCCAAGGCCCTGGTGGTGGCCACCGACATCTCGCGCTTCATGGTCTCCGAGGCGGGCGATGGCGTCAGTGAAGACTGGTCGTTTGCCGAGCCGAGCGGCGGTGCCGGCGCGGTGGCACTGCTGGTCAGCGACCGGCCGCATGCGTTCCAGGTCGACGTGGGTGCCAACGGCTACTACGGCTATGAAGTGATGGACACCTGCCGGCCGATGCCCGACAGCGAGGCGGGTGACACCGACCTGTCGTTGCTGTCCTACCTCGACTGCTGCGAGAACGCCTACCTGGAGTATGCGAAACGGGTGAGCAACGCGAACTACCGCGACACCTTCCAGTATCTGACCTTCCACACGCCGTTTGGTGGCATGGTGAAGGGAGCGCATCGCACCATGATGCGCAAGATGGTGCAGGCCAAGACGGCCGAGATCGAGGAGGACTTCCAGCGTCGCGTGATGCCGGGCCTGAAGTACTGCCAGCGGGTGGGCAACATCATGGGCGCGACCTCCTTCCTGTCGCTCGCCAGCACGATCGACCAGGGCCAGTTCAGCGCGCCCCGCCGACTGGGCTGCTTCTCTTACGGGTCGGGCTGCTGTTCGGAGTTCTACAGCGGCGTCGTCACCTCCGAAGGGCAGGCGCGGCAACGGCAGTTCGGCATCGAACAGCAGTTGAACCAGCGCTACCGCCTGACCATTGAGGAATACGAAGCGATCATCCGGGCCAGCAGCGCTGTGAGGTTCGGCGTGCGCAACGTCGTGCCGGATGTCGGCTTCATCGGCGAGGCCTATCAGTCGGCGCGCGGCAAGGGACGCCTGTTCCTGCGCGAGATCAAGGAGTTCCACCGCGAGTACGAGTGGCTCTCATGAGCTACCAGACCCTCAAGGTGCGCTTTCAGGACTCGATCTGCTTTCTGCAGCTCGACCGGCCGGAACGGGACAACGCGATCAACGGGCAACTGGTCGCCGAGTGCCACCAGGTCCTGTCGCTGTGCGAGCAGTCGGCGACGGTCGTGGTGCTGAGCGGCACGCCGGCGGCGTTCTGCGTCGGCGCCGACTTCAGTGCGCTCGCTGAGGCCCCGGGGCCCGGCACCGACGCGGCGGCCGAGGGGCCCGGGCCGCTGTACGACCTGTGGCTGCGGATGGCGACGGGGCCCTATGTGACCGTCTCGCACGTGCGGGGCAAGGCCAACGCTGGTGGCATTGGCTTCGTCGCGGCGAGTGACGTCGTGCTCGCCGAGGACAGCGCGCAGTTCAGCCTGTCGGAACTGCTGTTCGGCCTGTATCCCGCCTGCGTGCTGCCCTTCCTGACGCGCCGCGTCGGCTGGCAGAAGGCCCATTACCTGACGCTGATGACGCATCCGGTCGGCGCGGCGCAGGCGCTCGAGTGGGGGCTGGTGGATGCGGTGGATGCGGACAGCGAGTCCCTGCTGCGCCGGCACTTGTTGCGGTTGCGGCGTCTGTCGAAGGTGGCCATCACGCGCTACAAGACCTACATGAACCGTCTCGGTGGCCCGGCTCTGTCCGAGCTGAAGGCGCCGGCGGTGGCGGCGAACCTCGAGGTCTTTTCCGACCCCGCCAACCGGCAGGCGATCGTGCGGTATGTCGAAAAGGGGGTGTTCCCATGGGAGAAGGGCTGATGTCGTCCGAAGTGGTCGAGGTCGCGGAGGTGGAAGCGGGCGTCGTGCAGATCACGATGCAGGACCGCGAACACAAGAACACCTTCTCCAGGGCACTGGTGGCGGGGTTGATGGACGCGTTCCTGCATGTCCGGGACACCGAGCGTTATCGCGCGGTGGTCCTGACCGGCTACGACACCTATTTCTGCTCCGGCGGCACCAAGGAAGGCTTGCTGATGCTGCACCAGGGGCAGGGCAAGTTCACCGACATGAACATCTACAGCGTGCCGCTGGACTGCGAGATCCCGGTGGTGTCCGCGATGCAGGGCCACGGCATCGGCGGCGGCTTTGTGTTCGGCCTGTTTGCCGACTGCGCGGTGCTCAGCCGGGAGAGCGTCTACACCACCAACTTCATGAAGTACGGATTCACGCCGGGCATGGGCGCCACCTATGTGTTGCCCAAGAAGCTGGGGATGCCGCTCGCGGAGGAAATGCTGCTGGGCGCGCGTACCTACCGGGGTGCCGAGCTGGAGAAGCGAGGCATTCCCTTTCCGGTGCTGCCGCGTTCGGAGGTGGTCGCGCATGCACGACAGCTGGCACGCGATCTCGCAGACAAGCCCAGGGTGTCGCTCGTGACCCTGAAGCGCCATCTGGTGGCCGGCATGCGCGCGCGGCTGCCGGCCATCATCGAGCAGGAGATCGCAATGCACGACACGACGTTCCATCAGCCGGAGGTGAAGGCGCGCATCGAGCGCGTTTTCGACAACTAGGCAAGACGGCCCGGCGCAGCCGCGTGGCAGCGCGCGGTCGGGCCGAGCGAAGCGCGAGGCGACCGGGACGCTGCAGCTCCAGGTGGCCGACCATCTGCACCCATCGAGAGAGCCCATGGCCATGAAGAGAAACTACATCGGGTTGGCGTGTACCGGACATGACAACGCGCTCGCCGTCGTGAACGACCGGGGAGAGGTCGTGTTTGCGGAGGCGACGGAACGCTTTCTTCAGAACAAGCGGTCGTACAACTGCATCCCCGACAACCCCATCCTGATCGGCAAGGTGATCAAGCAGTACTGCGATCCGGAGGCCGACATCGTCATCGCGAAGACCTGGAGCGAGGACGCCCCCGGTATCCTGAGGCAGGAGAGCGCCCTGGCGGCCCAGCGGCTGCAGGGGCCCTACCGGCCTTACTCGTCGAGCTTCATCAAGTACGACGTCGGTGCCTATCAGTACGTGCTGAAGTCGGTCAGCGACAGCATCCAGAGCGCCGGCGTCAACCTGAAGTTCTATTGTGAACAGGTGTTGGGCAAGCAGGTGGAGTTCAGGTCGTTCAACCACCACCTGACCCACGCCGCGACCGCGTGCTACACCAGCCCCTACGAGCAGGCCGCCTGCATCGTCGTGGACGGCATGGGGGAGGGGGTCAGTGTCAGCGGCTATGCGTATCGCGACCATCGCATCGAAGCACTGCCGGTGCCGGTGCAGTCCATGCTCGGCAATCTCGCGAAGAGCCTGGGCTTCTTCTATTCGCACTTGTGTGGCTGGTGCGGCTTCGACCCGTGGGCCGGCGAAGAATGGAAGGTGATGGGCCTTGCGCCGTATGGCAAGTTCAACCAGGCCATCTACGACGTCCTGCGCGAGAGGGTCGCGGTGTCCGGCTTCGACATCGAGTGCCCGGACCCGGAATGGAAGTCGGCCTCCAGGCTGCTGAAGTACATCCGCACGCCCGACCAGCCGAGCCTGGCCGCCGCCGATCTGGCCCACACCGGGCAGGTGGTGTTCGCGGAGATGATGACGGCGCTGCTGAACCGCCTGTACGAGTTCGGCATCTCCGACAACCTGGTGTTTGGCGGCGGATGCGCCCTGAATTCGTCGTACAACGGCAAGATCACGCAGCTGACGAAGTTCAGGAACGCGCACATCTTTGCGGCACCGGGTGACGATGGCAACGCGGTGGGCGCCGCCTTGCTCGCCTGTGACCAGGATCGCCGGCTGCAAGGGCTCAACAGCCGGCCCAGCTCGCCCTACCTGGGCTCGACGATGTCGAAGTCGTCCTTGCAGGACCTGGCCCGCTACAGCCGCATTCCCGGGCTCCAGCACCTGCCCGACGACATCTGCCGGCGCACGGCACAGCTGCTGAGCGAGGGCAAGATCATCGGCTGGGTGCAGGGCCGGGCCGAATTCGGTCCCCGCGCGCTCGGCAACCGATCGATCCTCGCCGATCCGCGACGCGCCGACATGAAGGACAAGATCAATGCCCGGGTCAAGTTCCGGGAGGAGTTTCGGCCGTTCGCACCGTCCATCCTGGCGGAATACGGGCCCGAGTACTTCCTGCACTACCAGGACACGCCCTACATGGAGCGCACGCTCGCCTTCCGGGAAGAGGTGCGGCAGCACGTGCCGGCTGTCGTGCATGTCGATGGAACCGGCCGTCTGCAAAGCGTCAAGCGCAGCTTGAACGAACGCTACCATGCGCTGATCAGCGAGTTCCACCGGTTGACCGGGGTGCCGCTGGTACTCAACACGAGCCTCAATGTGATGGGCAAGCCGATCGTGCACTCGGTCGAGGACGCCTTGGCCGTGCTCTACACCACCGGGCTCGACGCGATGGTGATCGAAGACTACTTGATAGAGAAGCAATGACTCGATCTTTCGCGGCAGCTTCCACCAACAGCCACTCTTCCCCATGAGCTTCATGATTATTCGACCCAAGGTAAAAGGTTTCATCTGCACCACCGCTCATCCAGCAGGCTGCCGCGCCAACGTCGAGGAGCAGATCCGCTACATCCGCAGCCGGGGGCCGCTGGGGGGCGATGCGCCGAAGCGGGTGCTGGTGGTCGGGGCGTCGACCGGCTACGGGCTCGCGTCGCGCATCACCGCGGCCTTCGGGGGCGGGGCTGCCACGCTGGGCGTGTTCTACGAGAAACCGGCCAGCGACTCTCGCACCGCGAGCGCCGGCTGGTACAACAGCGTGGCCTTCCACCGCGCGGCCGAGCAGGCCGGCCTGTACGCGAAGAGCATCAATGGCGACGCTTTCTCGAACAGCGTGAAAGCCAAGACGATCGAGCTGATCCAGGCCGACCTCGGCCAGATCGACCTGCTCGTGTACAGCCTGGCGTCGCCGCGCCGCCTGCACCCGGACACCGGGGTGGTGCATGCGTCGGTGCTCAAGCCGATCGGCGAATCCCTGACGCAGGTGGGCCTGGACCCGGGCCGTGAGGTCCTGAAACCGTTCACCTTGCCCGCGGCGACGCAGCAAGAGATCGACGACACCGTGGCGGTGATGGGCGGCGACGACTGGCAGCGCTGGGTGCATGCGTTGTCGGCCGCGGGTGTGCTGGCGCCGCAGTGCAAGACGACTGCCTACACCTACGTCGGTGCCGCCCCCACCCGCCGGATCTACTGGGACGGCACGATAGGCGCCGCGAAGAAGGACCTGGACCGCACCGCAGCTGCGCTGCGCGGCGAAGGCTACGACGCCGCGGTGTCGGTGCTGAAGGCGGTGGTGACCCAGGCCAGCGCCGCGATCCCCGTGATGCCGCTCTACCTGGCGCTGCTGTTCCGGCTGATGAAGCAGGACGGCTCGCATGAAGGCTGCATCGAGCAGATCCACCGGCTGTTCGGCGAGTGTCTCTACAGCGCCGACCCACGCCGCGACGACGAGGGTCGCAACCGGGTCGACGAGCAGGAGATGCGCGCCGACATCCAGGCCGCCGTCGAGCGACTCGTGCCGGAGGTGACGACGGAGAACCTCCGCCTGGTCAGTGACTTCGACGGCTTCCGCGCCGACTTCCTCAAGCTGTTCGGGTTTGGCGTCCCGGGGGTTGACTATGAGGCCGAGGTGGAGGCGGAGCTGCCCATGCACGGCCTGGTCGACCTGTCGAGCTGAGCGATGGCGGGCTGGCAAGCATGAGAACCGTCTTCATGTTCTCGGGACAGGGATCGCAGTACTACCAGATGGGACAGGCGCTGTTGGCGCAGAACGACGAGTTCCGCCAGTCGATGCTGTCGATGGACCAGGTGGTCCGGCGCCTGACCGGACACTCCGTCGTCCAGGTGCTGTACCAGGAGGACAGGCGCAAGTCGGAGGCGTTCGACCGCCTGTTGCTCAGCCATCCCGCCCTCTTCATGGTCGAGTACGCGCTGGCGCGCGCGCTGATCGCAGCCGGCGTCGTGCCGGACGCCACGCTGGGCGCCAGTGCCGGCACCTTTGCCGCGGCGACCGTGGCCGGCTGCCTGGAGGTCGACGACGCGCTTGCGGCGGTCGTGCAGCAGGCGCGCATCTTCGAAGCCTGCTGCGAGCCCGGCGGCATGCTGGCGGTGCTGGGCGAGCCGGCGCTGTACGAGCGGCTGGGGTTGGCGGGTCGCAGTGAGCTGGCGTCGGTCAACTTCAGCTCGCATTTCGTGGTGTCCGCGCCGAGTGCCGAGCTGGACCGGATCGCGGCGGAACTCGACAAGCGCCTCCTCATCTGGCAACGCCTGCCGGTGCCGTTCGCCTTCCACTCGCGCTGGATCGACAGCGCCCGAAGCGCCTGCGAGGACTTGTCCTGGTCGGTTCGCTGCCGGTCGGCCAGCTTGCCGCTGCTGTGTTGCAGCGAGGCCGACGTGGTGGTCCGACCTGGTCGCAGCTACTTCTGGGACATCGCCCGCCGCCCGATCCGGTTTGGCGAGGCGATCGCGAAGCTGGAGCGGCAAGGTCCTTGCCGCTACATCGACGTTGGCCCGGCCGGCACCCTGTCGACGCTGCTGAAGCACGGCCTGCCCGCCGACTCGGCGTCTCGGGCGCACATGGTGCTCACGCCCTACGGCCAGGACGTGCGCAACTTCAATGCGCTGGTGGCCATGGGGGCGGCCTGACATGCTGCAGCTGCTCGGCCCGGGCGAGATCCACTTGTGGCTCGCCTTCTACGACCGCATCGACGACGAGGCCACCTTGGCGGCGTTCCTGGCCTTGCTCAACCCGGCCGAGCGGTTGCAGCAGGGCCGGTTCTACCGCGCTGACGACCGGCGCCGGTACCTGGTCACCCGGGCCCTGGTGCGCACGGTGCTGTCGCGGTACCTGCCCGTCGAGCCGGTCGACTGGGTCTTCACCGCCAACGCCTATGGCCGGCCGGCGGCGCTGAACGACGAGGCGCGCGATGCGCGGCTGTTGTTCAACCTCTCCCATACCCAGGGCGTGATCGTCCTCGCGGTGGCGCGCGACCGTGCGCTTGGCGTCGACGTGGAGAACATCCAGGCGCGCAAGGTCTCCACCGAGATTGCCGATCACTACTTCTCGGCCGCGGAAGTGGCGGCGCTGCACCGGGTGCCGCTGCAGCAACGCCAGGAGCGCTTCTTCGAGTACTGGACCTTCAAGGAGTCGTACATCAAGGCCCGCGGCATGGGCCTGTCGATTCCGCTGGACCGGTTCAGCTTCGACTTCCCGCACGAGCACGGCGTCCGGATCACGGTGGCCCCCGAACTTGGCGACACGCTGCCTTGGCAGTTCTGGCAGCTGCGCCTGGCACCTCGCTACCTGATCGCGGTCTGTGCCGAGCGGCTGCAGGGCGCCGGCCCGGCGCCGTCGGTGCGGGGCATCTGGCCATGGGGTCTCGGGGATGGCGTGACCGCGCTCATCAGCCGGGAGTCCGACCCGTCCTGCCATTCCAGCTCCATCACTGCATCTACACAAGGAGGAACCGCATGATTGCTTTCGTGTTTCCGGGCCAGGGGTCGCAAAAACGCGGCATGGGCCAGGGCCTGTTCGATGAAGTCGAGGAGTACTCGCGCGTCGAGCGGGATGTCGATGCCATCCTCGGCTATTCGCTGCGCCGGCTGTGCCTGGAGGACCCGGACCAGCAGCTCAAGGAGACGCAGTACACCCAGCCCTGCCTGTATGTCGTCAACGCCCTGCATTACTACAAGGCGCTTCAGCAGGGGCTGCGGCCCGATTTCGTGGCCGGCCACAGCCTGGGCGAATACAACGCACTGCTGGCCGCCGGCGTCTTCGACCTGCTGACGGGCTTGCGCCTGGTGAAGCGGCGCGGTGAGCTGATGGCCCAGGCGAAGAACGGCGGCATGGGCGCGGTGATCGGGCTCGGCGCGGCGCAGATCGGCCATGTGCTGCAGGAGCACGGGCTGGACAGCATCGACGTCGCCAACTTCAATTCGCCCTCGCAGATCGTGGTGTCGGGGCCCGTGGCTGACATCGCTCGCGCCGGCCCCCTGTTCGAGCAGGCCGGTGCGCGCATGTTCATGCCGCTGCAGGTCAGCGCCGCGTTCCATTCCCGTTATGTCGCCGCGGCCGCCGATGCGTACTTCGAGGCGCTGGCGCCGGTGTCCATCGCGGCGCCGAAGATCCCGGTGATCGCCAATGTCACGGCCGAACCGTATCCCGCCAGTGGCGACGCCGACGTGGTCAAGTCCTTGCTGGTGCGCCAGATCACCAGCCCGGTGAAATGGACGCAGAGCGTGCGCTACCTGCTGGCCGCAGGCGTGACGGAGTTCAAGGAGATCGGACCGGGCAACGTGCTCACCCGGCTGGTGCAGCAGATTCGCCAGGACGACCCGCCCTCCGTCGGGGCCACGTCCGGGCCAAGACGGGGCGCATGAGGAGATCGGCAGACATGGCGATGATCACCGCGGAGTCGCTGGGCAGTGCGGAGTTCCGGCGCAACTACGGCTTGCGCTACGCCTACCTTGGAGGCGGCTTGTACAAAGGCATCGCGTCCCCGGAGCTGGTGGTTGCGATGGGCCGTGCCGGCATGCTGGCCTATGTTGGCACCGGCGGCATGCGCTTCTCGGAGATCGAGGCGGCCATCAGCTACATCCAGGCGCGGCTGTCGCATCGCCAGGCCTATGGGTTGAACCTGATCTGTCACCTCGAGAAGCCGGAGCTCGAAGAGCAGACGGTTGACCTGGTGATCAGCCGCGGCGTCCCGTTCGTGGAGGCGGCTGCCTTCCTGCACATGACGCCCAGCCTGGTGCGCTGCCGGCTCAGCGGCCTGCAGCGCGCGGCGGACGGCAGCATCACGCGGCCGCGCCGCATGCTGGCGAAAGTGTCTCGGCCCGAGGTGGCCGCCGCGTTCATGAGCCCCGCGCCACAGGCCATCGTGCGCGAGTTGCGGGAGAGTGGCAGGATCACCGAGGTGGAGGCCGAACTGGGCCGCCTCATCCCGATGGCCGACGAGATCTGCGTGGAGGCGGACTCGGGCGGGCATACCGACCAAGGCGTGGCCTATGCGCTGATGCCGGCGATGTTCTCGCTGCGGGACCGCATGATGTCGGAACACCGCTATGCCACGCCGATCTTCGTCGGCGCGGCCGGCGGCATCGGCACCCCTCATGCCGCGGCAGCGGCCTTCGTCATGGGTGCGGACTTCATCCTGACGGGCTCCATCAACCAGTGCACCGTGGAGGCGCGTACCAGTGACGCCGTCAAGGACCTGCTGCAGGAGTTGAACGTGCAGGACACCGACTACGCGCCGGCCGGCGACATGTTCGAGATCGGTGCGCGGGTGCAGGTGGCCAAGCGCGGCCTGTTCTTTCCGGCGCGCGCCAACAAGCTCTATGAGTTGTACCAGCGACACAACTCGCTGGACGAGATCGATGCCAAGACGCGGCAACGGCTGCAGGACCAGTACTTCAAGCGGTCGTTCGACGAGGTGTGGCGAGAGACCCGCGAGTACTACGAGCGCACCGAGCCGGGCAGGATTGCCGAAATCGAACGCAACCCCAAGCAGAAGATGGCGCTGATCTTCCGGTGGTACTTCGTCCATACCACGCGGCTGGCCCTGCAGGGCCGCGACGAGCAGAAGGTCGATTACCAAATCCATTGCGGCCCTGCCATGGGTGCCTTCAACCAGTGGGTCAAGGGCACCGAACTGCAGTCGTGGCGCAACCGCCATGTGGACATGATCGGCCTGCGCTTGATGACGGAGACCGCCCGGCTGCTCAACGAGCGCTTTCTCGCCATGTCGGGCGCCGACGCACGATGAGGGACCACGATGACAGACGACGGTGCAGGGCGGCGCGCTGCGCCCACCCCGCCCGGTGCCTGTCGTTCACCTGAACAGGAGACCCATGCACGATTGGAGCCACGACCTCGCCGCCGCCCTGGCCAGCGGCGACGGCGCCGCCATGAAGGCCGCGTTGTCGGACCTGCCGCAAGACGTGATGCGCCGTGCGACGCCCTATCTCGAAGCCCAGGCCATGCGCCATCTCGGCGCTCGGCGACCGGACCTGGCCCTGCCTTACTACGACCAGTTGGTCCAGGCCGAGCCCGACCAGCCCGGCTGGCGCCGCGATCGGGCGCGTGTGTATCTGGCGCTGGGGCGCGCCACGGAGGCCCTGGCCGACGCGCGGTACGTGGTCGAGCTGGCCCCTGACGACGCGCTCGGCCATCTGCTGCAGGCCGAGGTGCACGAGCGGCTGCAGCAGTGGGGCGCCGCGCACCAGCTGTATCGGCAGGTGTTGTCCATCGAGGGCCTCCAGGCTGATGTGCAGCGGCGGGTGGTGTCGCTCGAAGCCGCGGTGCGAGACCGGGCCGCGGCTTCGCCCCCGCACGCGCCGCCTGCGCCGGCCGGGCCAGCCGCCGTGCGGACGGAGGGGCCGGCACCGCCCGCCGACCTGGCGTTCGACCCCGCGCTGTTCGAGGATGCCGCGCTGCCCGCTTCGGCTGGCGATGCGATGGTGAACGGGCTCAAGCGGCATCTCGCGCGGTACAGCGCGCTGCGCCACGTGGCCCACACGCTGGTCCGCCTGGAGGACCCCGTCTGGATGGGCGCGTGGGATCGCGCGCTGGCGACCTTGGCGGGCGGCCGGGTGCTGTTGCGAGGCAGTGAGCTGGGGGTGCTGGGCGCAAGGAGCCTCGAACAGGGCGCTGCGTCGGTGCACCTGCTCGAGGCCTCTCCCCTGGAGGCGCGCATCGCGCGCGGTGTGTTGCAAAAGCAGTTGCTGAAGCAGTGGCATGCCCGGCATGGCGCCCAGATACCCCAGTGGTCCGAAGAGCAGCGGCGCGAGTCCTTCGAGGCCCATACGCAGCATGTCGAGGTGGTGGCGGCCGACGAGTCGAGCCTGGCCGAGCCGGACTGCGACGCCGTGGTGTTTGCTCACCTCGACCACGCCTTGCTCGGCACCGGCATTGTGAAGGCGGTGCGCCAGCATCGGCGGTCCGGCACCGGTGCGCAGGTCCGGGTGCTCCCGACGCGGGCGACGCTGTTCGCGATGGCTGTCCAGTGGGTGTATCCGGGGACCGGATATCGCCTGGAGCCCGTCGAGCGGCTCCGCTGGAGTCCGTATCCGCAGGCGCTGGAGCTGTCGTCGGAGCATTGGAGGCCGCTGACGCCGGCCGTCCGCCTTGGTAGCATCGATTTCGAGGATTTCGCCGAGACGGTGTGGGACGTGCCGATGCCGGTCGTCAGCACGGGCAGCGTCGAGGCGCTCATCTTCTGGTACGAACTCGATCTTGGCGGAGCCTGCCTCGACAACGCGCCCGGCAGCGCGCTGTCGTGCATCAAGCCGGGTGTGCAGTACACCGATCCGATCGAGGTTACGCAGGGAGGCGAACCGCTGTCGCTGCGGGTGCATGTCAACGAGAACCGCCTTTACCTGCAGACGCAGCCGCCCGCGACGCGGTTGCGAACCGGCAGCTTGCCGTCGTGGTACCTGCGGATGTTGGGAGACAGGCGGCGCAATGACGCCTACCAGGCGTCGTTGCTGCGTGCCATCGGCACCCGTCCGTGCGAACTGGCGCTGGACATCGGCGCGGGCTTTGGCCTGTTGTCGATGATGGCCGCCGAGGCGGGGGCGCAGCACGTGCTCGCCTGCGAGGTCGACCCGGAGATGGCTGGCGCCGCAGCCGATGTGATCCGGCTGAACGGCATGGAGGACCGCATCACGCTGCTCCACCAGGACTGCCGCGAGGTCCGGGTGCCTGACCACAGCCCCCGGCGTGCCGACCTGGCGGTGTTCGAGCTGTTCGACTGCAGCCTGATCGGCAAAGGGGTGCTGCGCCTGCTCGCCCACGCACGCGAACACCTGCTGACCGAGCACGCAGGCTATCTGCCGATGGGGGCCCGGATACGGGCGATGGTGGTCGAGTGCCGGCTTGACCAGGTCCTCGGGGTCGACGTGAATTTGCTGAACCCCTATCGGTTCTCGCGGTCTTTCATCAACGTCGACGCGGAACGCCTCGCATACCGCGCCTTGACCGCGCCCTTCGACGTGTTCAGCTTCGATTTCTCCACCGCCACGCCGACACCCGAAGAGAAGACGCTCGATGTTCCCTGCGTCGCCGACGGCACGGCAGGCGCGGTGTTGTTCTGGTTCGACCTGCAGATGGACATCGCGAGTTCGCTTTCCAATGCGCCAGGCAGCGGCATGCCGCTGCACTGGAAGCAAGGGCTGCAGTGGTTGCCTGAACTGCGCGTCGGCCGCGACGTGTCACTGCCGCTGCTGGCCCGCCACGACGGCAGCGGCTTGAGCTTCCAATGGCGTGCCGACGCGGTGCCGCGGGACGCATGGTCGTCGCTGCCGCGCTTCGATCCGCACACGGTCGCGGCGGAGGCCGAGCTGGAGCAGCACACCGCTGCGCTGCTGCAGCATTGCCTGCAGCATCCCGACGAACACCGCCAGGTGGCAGCGCTGGCGCAGCGTTTTGCCATCGAGCCGGCGAGGCATGGTCTGGATCCGTCCATCGCCCAGCGCTTTGCGGCAATGATCCTGGGCATCTAGGGGACGTGCCCATGTCGGCGCTTGCCGGAACCCTGTCTGGCGCGCTCTCGGCGGCGCCAGGCTCGCCAGGAGCCGCCATGCCGCCATGCCACCGGCACGACGGTGCGGCTCGCCGCCTTGCCCGCGGGGCACGCCAAGGGCGCGTGCGACGGATGGCGTGCCGTCCTGCCCGGGCGCAGTCGCACCATCACTTTCCTTCTGGAGCGATATGAAAGAGCTGAACAACAAGGTTGCCGTGATCACCGGAGCGGCCAGCGGCATCGGGCGCGGCATGGCCGAGGTCTTCGCCGCAGCGGGCATGCGAGTCGTGTTGAGCGACGTGGAGCCATCGGCCCTGGATGCGACGACCCAGGCCTTGCGCGACGCGGGGGCCGATGTGCACGCCGTCCGATGCGACGTCTCCAAGGCCGATCAGGTCGATGAACTGGCGCGGCAGACGCTGCGTCGGTACGGCGCGGTCCACGTGCTGTGCAATAACGCGGGAGTCGGCGTGCGTGCCGGCCCCAGCTGGACCAACAGCCTGCAGGACTGGCACTGGATCCTCGGGGTCAACCTGATGGGCGCAGTGCACGGCCTGCGATCGTTCCTGCCCATCATGATCGAGCAGGGAACCGAAGCCCACATTGTCAACACTGCGTCGACCTCAGGGCTGATCTCCGACGACAACACGCTGTACGGGGTCAGCAAGTTTGCGCTGGTTGCGTTGTCGGAGGGGGTGTACTGGGAACTGCGGCACGGGCGCTACAAGCCGAAGATATCCGTCCTGTGCCCGGGATGTGTCGACACCAACATCCTGGCCTCGCAGCGCAACCGGCCGGCCGAGCTGGCCGGCAGCACGCCGGCCGCCATCGATCCGGTGGCGGTCGCGGTCCAGGAATGGTATGCCGAGCAGCTAAAGCAGGGGCTGAGTCCGCGCGCGGTCGGCGAGCAGGTGCTGGCGGCGATACGGGACGAGCGCTTCTACATCATGACGCATGCCGAGGAATACCGTCCTTACATCGAGCGCAGGATGAAAGACGTGCTCAGCGGCAACAATCCCACCTTCCTGCCACCGCGCGGCATCGCGTCACTGATGCAGAAGCTCAACGCATTGGCCGGGCGGTAAGGCCCCTTCGGGCCGCGGCTTGCGGCCCACCTGGGCCGGTGCGAGACCGGCGCGTCGACAAGCGGCGCGCACCGGCGGCGCGCCCTGGTGCCGCACGGCCCGACGCTGGCGGTGGCGGCCGGCGCCCCGCGCGGCGGGACAGTCGCAAAGGAAGGCCATGGCATGCTGGCCGGCCCCGGCTCCCGGCGAAGTACCCGTCGGTGGAGTCGACCGCGCCGAAGATGGTGGCGTGCCACAGACGCTGCTGGAATGGGTGAAGCGGTCGGAGATCGATGTGGGCACGCGCGCGGGTACGACGACCGCCGAGGCGTAGCGGGTGAGGGAGCCGAAGTGCGAGGTCAAGGAGCTGCACCGAGCCGACGAGATCCTGAAGCTCGCCAGCGCGTATTCCGCGCCCGCGGAGCCCGAGCGCCGCACGAAGCCTTGAAGGCGTTTGTCGAGATGGATTGGCATGACTTCGGAGTCGAGCCGATCTGCTGGGCGTTGGAGATCGGCCGTCGGGCTACTGCCGCCATGCGGCTGGCCGGTGGCAGCCGCGCCGCTGCACGCGCAGGGAACCGGTTCAATCAGGAACGACATCTCTCAGCTCAGCCGCCGCGAAACACCAGACGTACCGGCTACTGGGGGAGGAGTCTCCACTCCGAGACGGCAGAACCCGCGTTTCCCAGTTGCTGCTCAGCGGCAAATGGCTTGAGACCGCCAGCCTCGCAAGACGAGCGCAGGCCCGCATGAGGATCATGGTGGGCTGCTTGACTGTGGCGGTGAACTGACGAAACTCTGGGTGCCTGCTGCCAGGCAGTGACGACACAAGGTTGGCACCGCCAAGCGACACGGCGTTATTCGATCTTCCCTGCCTGTACCTGCCTGGCAGGTTGACCGATCAATCTTCCAGATCCGCCACCGCACTCGCCGCTCATGCCCATTCGCCGCTCTCTTCAGTTCATCGCGATTCTCGTCGTATTGATGGTTTGCGGGCGCTTTGGCGCCGCACTCTATCTGTTTTCGCTGGAGGATTATTCGCCCGTGCCGGGGTCGCTGACGTATTACCTTGGCCTCTCGAGCTTCATTCGGCATACACCAGTGCCATCTGATGCGTTGACAGTGAAGTATTTCGGCTCTGTGGGAGATGGCACGAAGCTGCCGCAATCCGAGGTGAGCTACCAAGTTGACGTCAGCAAAGCAGACGCTGCTTGGGCCGACATGAAACGGTACGCCGATGAGAGCGGGTTCTCCTATAAGGCTGGAGGGCTTGACGCTTCCGAGCAGCACGATGCAACGCTAGTGAAGAAGGCCGAATTCAGCTCACCGCACGAAGGAGCCTTGACCTTGACCCTGACTCACGACCTCGCGACTCAAGCACTACGACTACACATGACGCATTACGACTAGGGCCTGTTCGAGAAGGTCAGCCGAAGGCTGAACCGTCCCCAGCTCGCCGGAGAGCAGGAGGGCGCAATCAAAGCATTTGGCGCCTATCAAGCACAGCGCAGCAGAGTCCGATGCGCATCGAAAGAAGCCAGGGAGGTTTCATCTCAACTCCAGCGCACGTTCAAGCCGTAGGCGTCCGGTCTGGGCACATTGATCCAGTCCCGCTGGCGTTGGAAAGTTCCCACTATGGACATAGTGGACGCTAACAAGAGTGGCAAGAGCGCAGCCGACACGCCTTGTAAGCGACGCCCGCATGCTGAGGAATTCAAGCAGACGGTGGTCGATGCTTGTCGGGTACCGGGCGCCTCGCTTTCGGGCGTCGCGCTCAAGTATGGGGTCAACGCGAACCTGGCGCGGCGCTGGTGCAAGGAGCGACCCGCGGGTGTGCAGGCCCTGCCGCCCGCACTGCTGCCGGTGAGCGTCTGCAATCGGGCACCGAGGCCGACGGTGGCTGCGCCAGCGTCCCCTATCGAGATCGTGACCCAGAGCGTCCGCATCATCGTGCCGACTCACGTCGACGCCGGCACGCTGCGCGAGGTGCTGAAGGCCGTGAGCGAGGTCTATCGCTGATGCTGGGCCCGCCGCCGAACACGCGGGTGTGGATCGCGGCCGGCCTCACCGACATGCGCAAAGGGCTTCGAAGGCTTGGCTGCACTGGTGCAGACCGCATTGACCGACAACCCGTACTCCGGCCACGTGTTCGTGTTCCGAGGCAGGCGCGGCGACATGATCAAGGTGCTGTGGTTCGACGGCCAGGGCCTGCTGCTGTGGAGCAAGCGCCTGGAGCGCGGGCGCTTCGTCTGGCCGCAGGCCACCTCCGATGCCGTGTCGCTCACCCCGGCCCAGCTGTCGATGCTGCTGGAGGGCATCGACTGGCGGATGCCGGCTCGGACCTGGCAGCCCGAGATGGCGGTGTGAGGTGACCGACGGTCAACGCGGTTGCGACGGGACCGGGCCGTTGGCACAGTACAGTCCGTGGCCGCGATCTCCGTCGAAGACGGCGAAGCGCTCAAGGACCGCCTCGCCCAACGCGATCGCGAGCTGCTGCTGGAGCGCCCGCGGGTGGAGATGCTGAAGCTGGAAATTGCCCGGTTCAGGCGCGACAAGTTCGGTGCCAGTTTGGAGCGGCTGGAGCACCTCGAGCAGCTGGAGTTGCTGGTCGAAGACCTCGAGACCCGGTGCAGCGCGCTGCCGGACGGCGAGGCGCAGAGCACGGCGGCGTCGACCCCTGCGCATCATCCCCCTGCACGCAAGCCACTGCCGCCACACCTGCCGCGCGAGACGGTGCGTCACGAGCCTGCGTGCAACTGCAGCGACTGCGGCGGCGAGCTCCGCTACGTCGGCGAGGATGTGGCCGAGGTGCTGGAGCTGGTGCCGCAGCGCTTCAAGGTGGTCCGACACGTCAGGCCGAAGTACTCCTGTCCGCGCTGCCAGACCCTGACCCAGATGCCAGCGCCGTGTCGCCCGATCGCTCGCGGCTTGGCCGGCCCGAACCTGCTGGCACACGTGCGGGTCAGCAAGTTCGCCGACCACCTGCCCCTGTACCGGCAGAGCGAGGTCTACGCCCCCGAGGGCGGGGAGCTGGAGCGCTCGACGTGGCGGACTGGGTCGGCAGCGCGTCGCGCCTGTTGGAGCCGTTGATGGACGCGCTGCGGCAGTACGTACTCAGCGCCGAGAAGCTGCACGCCGACGACACACCAGTGGCCGTGCTCGCGCCAGGCAAGGGACGCACGAAGGCTGGGCGGCTGTGGGCGTACGTTCGGGACGAGCGCTCCACGGGCAGTCAGCTGCCGCCAGCCGTGGGGTTCCAGTACTCACCCGACCGCAAGGGCGAGCGGCCACAGGAACACCTGAAGCGCTTCAGCGGCATCCTGCAGGCCGACGGCTATGCGGGCTTCGAGGCGCTGTATGAGCAAGGCCGGGTGGTCGAGGCAGCCTGCTGGGCGCACGCGCGCCGCAAGTTCTTCGATTTGCACCAGGCCACGAAGTCACCGCAGGCCCATGAGGCATAGCGACGCATCGGCGAGTTGTATGAGATCGAGCGGCACATCCGGGGCCGGTCGCCTGACGAGCGGTGGCGGGTGCGGCAGGAGCACGCCGTGCCGAAGCTGCAGGCACTGCGCAGCTGGATGGACGGCGTGCTGGCGACCACCTCGTCGAAGTCCGAACTCGCCCGGGCCATTCGTTACTCGCTGGGCCGCTGGTCTGCGCTTTTGCGCTACGCGCAGGACGGGCGGGTGGAGATCGGCAACAACGCCGTCGAGCGTGAGATCCGGGCAGTGGCCCCTGGCAGGAAGAACTGGTTGTTCGCTGGGTCTGATGCAGGAGGCGAACGGGCGGCCACGTTCTATAGTCTCATCGGAACGGCCAGGCTGAACGGCCTGGACCCGCAGGCGTACCTTGCGCATGTGCTGCAACACACCGGCGAACATCGCGCAGATCGGGTGGCGGAGCTGCTGCCGTGGAATGTCGCCTGCCTACTGGTTCGCAACGGCGCAGACGAACTACAAGCGGCCTGATGTCAAGGCGTCGGCTGGAGACGCTTACACCAGCTCCTGCCCAGCGCCGCGGGCTTCGCACCGGTTCCCTTTCCGCTTGCCGAGACGTGTCTGTGAAACCGGTTCCAAAATGTTGCGCCTGGACACATCGACCTCACGTAGGCTCCCGCGCTGGTCCACCCACAGGAGCAGGAGACATGAGACTAAAAGTTTTGCAAAAGTCGCTGGTGATGCTGATGGGCCTGGTGCTCTCGCCTCTGGCGATTGCCCAGAGCTGGCAGCTTGTCTGGCAGGACGAGTTCAACGGCAGCATCGGCCCCGACTGGGTCTTCGAAACCGGCAATGGCTCGAGCGGGTGGGGCAACAACGAGTGGGAGTACTACCGGCGAGAGAACGCGAGCATTGAGAACGGCAGTCTGGTGATCACGGCCAAGCGCGAGGACTTTGGCGGATTCCGGTACACCTCGGCTCGGATGAAGACGCAAGGCCACAAGACCTTCAAGTACGGGCGTGTCGAAGCGCGCATCAAGCTGCCCACTGGCATGGGGCAATGGCCGGCGTTCTGGATGCTGGGAGCCAATATGCCCAGTGTCGGCTGGCCGGCGTCCGGAGAGATCGACGTGATGGAGCACGTCAACACCGACCCGCAGGTGTACGGCACCATCCACTGGCAGGACCACACCGGCAAGTACGCACAGTACGGTGGCCACACGCCTGCCAACGTGACCGACTGGCATGTCTACGCGGTGGAGTGGGACGCCAACGCCATCCGTTGGTACGTCGACAACAACAAGTATCACGAGGTCAACATACAGAACGGCGTCAACGGCACGGAGGAGTTTCACAGGGATTTCTTCCTGCTGCTGAACTTCGCGATCGGTGGCAACTGGCCTGGCTTCAACATCGACGAGACTCGCCTGCCTGCAAAGATGTATGTCGACTACGTTCGCGTCTACTCGCAGGGTGGTGGGGGTGGCGGAAGCACCGGGGTGGCCACCGCCTACCAACACTGCAACTACGGTGGGTACGGCGTTCCGCTGGCAGAAGGGCGGTATACCCTGTCGCAGTTGCGCGCGATGGGCGCGGCCAACGACGACCTCTCGTCACTGCGGGTCAAGCCGGGCTATCAGGTGACGCTGTACTCGGACGACAACTTCGGCGGCCGCTCGCTCACGAAGAAGTCCGACTCGGCCTGCCTGGTCAACGACGCCTTCAACGATCAAGCCTCGTCGATCGTCGTCTCCAAAGACGCAGGAAGCGGGTGGAGCTATCACGTCGAGGCCGAGAGTTTCACGGCACAAAACGGCATTCAGACGGAAGCTTCCTCCGAAGGTGGCCTGAACGTCGGTTGGGTCGACAGCGGTGACTGGTTGTCCTACGGCGCCATCGCCTTCCCGACCAGCGGCACCTACCGCGTCGAGTACAGGGTCGCAAGCGGCAGCGGCGGGGGCATGCTATCGCTCGACCTGAACGCGGGCAGCACCGCGCTCGGGCAACTCGCGGTGCCGGCCACCGGTGGCTGGCAGAACTGGACCACGATCTCCCACGTGGTCCACATCAACGCCGGCACCTACAACCCTGGCATCTACGCCGTCCAAGGCGGCTGGAACATCAACTGGGTGAAGTTCACCAAGCTGTGATCCGACGCACGGCAAGGGGGCTGCGGCGCCGTCGGTCAACTCGTGCTGAGCTGCGAGACGCGCTTGCTGAATTCACGGTCAGCATCGTCAGCGTGAGGGGGTAGACAAGTCATGTTGACTTCGTTTGCCGATCTCGCAGGCCAGCTACGTGAGGTCCACAATCTGGCCCGCTGCAAGCTTTGACGAATCGCTCGCCGTCGCCAGAACGGTATGCGTCCGCCGGTCACATCTTGACCGGCGGACGCATACCAGCGAGGAGCGTCCCAGCAAATTGCCAGTTCTTGTGTCCCGTGGCCCAGGGCCTGATCTGCCGTTCGTGGAAATTGTTGTCGATGGGCACGGCGGGACCAGCGAGGTAGCGCGTCAGCGCCGCCCACAGGTTCAGGCTGTAGTCCATGGCCTTGGCGGTCGCTGAGCCATCGGGCGCCTTCGGCCGGAACTCCATCAACCACTTGTGCAGGACCTGCGCCACCGGCGCCGCGCGCGTTCGTCGCTCTGGCAGCCCATCTTCGGCTGGCAGGTTCTTCACCTTCCGCTCGATGCCGCAGAGCTGCCCGATGAACTCGATGGCGGTAGCCGCCAGGGTGCTCTTGTTGGCCAGGTGTAGCTCCACGAACTTGCGGCGGGCGTGGGCCATGCAGCCGACCTCGGTGATGCTGCCGTCGAGGAACAGCGCCTTGTGGCCGGCCAGCCACGCTGACGAGTTGCTGCCTCATCGATGGACTGTGGGCCATTTGCCGATGGCATTGCTGAACGCGGCCGCTGCCGCAAGTTCGAAGCTCACTTCGTTCGAGTCGGTAGGGTGGCATGTGCCGCCAACTACTTGCACAGACAATCCTTCGCTACTGAACTGCCGTACTTGGCTCCTGGTTCGAAAAGGCGAACGATACCGCGCTCTACGGAAAGGCGGAAGACGCCGGGGATTGCTTCCTCGGAAACTTCCCACGTCACTAAAAGTGCCTGAGGCGTCTCCAGGCAATCGACTTCCAAAACGACGTGGCGAAGCGGCCGATGGGGCCACTCTGCCTAATGAAGCGACCCTCGCCTCGTGCTGACGGGCCGCAGCGCAAACGCTTCATCGAACCTTCCGACATCAGAAGCTGCAACCGCTGGATTCTAGAGTCGCTGCAGAGGTACTTAACCGCAGTCAAGACGGATTGGCCGTACGCCTACTTCAAGCCGGCCTCATCTACAGCTGCAATACAGCCTGAACCGCGGTACGGTGCTGGGGCCGCTTCCTGGCAGACGGCGAGGCCAGTGGCCATAAAAACCATCTCGAGAATCAGTTGCGCCCCTGGGCGATGAGGCGCAAGGCATGGCCGTTTGCAGGGAGCGAACTGGCGGGCCAGCGTTCGGCCATCGTCATGAGCTTGCTGCAGGCTGCCAAGCTGAATGAACACCATCCCTGGGCCTACCTCAAGGACGTGCTGGCTCGACTGCCGACATGTCTCAGCCACCGAACCGAGGAGCCGCTGCTGCACCGCCGGAGCCCGGCTCTCTGACCGCCATCGGCGTCGTAGTCAAAACGCGTTGCCGGCGGTCGCATACGGCTCATCGGTGCTCTCGAACAGCTCCCGTGCTGGTCAGTTTCGGACCACGCCGCCTCTAGTCCGGAGGGTTCATCCAACGAACGCGATGGTCATACTTGGCTTCAGACGCGAGGAGTGCACTTCACAGTGACGACGCTGGGCGCAATTCTTATCGAGCCTCAGCGGAAGTTCGAACGCCGGATCGAAGCTTCGCTGCTCGCCCAGCAGGCGGCTGAGCGCTTCTCCACTGCAGCGCGTCCGGTAGACGGACGTGCTGATGTGGAAGAACGACTGTGCAGACCTGGAAGGCAGCAGGCTATCTCGCGGTCTTGTTTGCGATTTCGTCCAGCATGATTTGGTACAGGATGCGCGCGCTGAGCTTCAGATCTTCGATCGGCGCGCCCTCGTTCAAGCCGTGGAGATTAATCGGTGGCCCGAACCCCAAGGTGAAGAGCGAGCCGGCCGCTACAAGATTGACCTGCCCTTTCGCATCCGTGCCCCCGCCGATGGCTGCCAACGGCATCGGTGCGCCGACCGCCCGTTCATAGGCGGCGCTGATCCGTCGGAACCGCGGGCTCTGCGGGTCGCGCACGTCGGGCGAAGCGGCGTTCACAGTCGTCACCGTGACGGCCTGACCCGGCCGGTCCTGCTGAAAGCGGCTTACCAGTTGCCCGAAGACATCGGGGAAGATGCTGGTGCCCGGCAACTGCCCCTCGGTCTTGCCGTCCCACGCCACGCTGTGATGGCCGAGGGCATAGCGGATGTCGATCCTGAGGGTCACATCCTGCGGGCTGGTCGTGACGCGCGTCAGCGCGTAGGTCGTTCCGTTGCCTTGCTCGAAGACCTGATCGTGGCGTTCGAGCAGGTCGGGATGCTTCTCGCCGAAGACAGTCGTGCCCCAACCCCAGGCCATGAACTCCAGCATCCGGCCGACCCCGTTCTGCGCGAGCGTCCCGTCGTCCACCAGGTGAGCAAGAAAGTTCGCGAGCGAGACGACCGGACTCGCTCCCTTCGCGCGGTTCTCATCCGGCACCGACCCGTGTTGCGCGCCGATGACCTTGGTGGTCAGGACCACCGCCTTCGCGTCGCGCGACACCTCGAGCGGCGCTCGCCGATACTGCGGATCATCGAAGCCGTATTGCTGGTAGAGATCGGCGACGTTGGCCGCCAGGCGGTCGAGCGCGGCCTCATCGTCGCCGTTGATGCGCGCAGTCACCGTATCCGGGATTTGATTTGTGGCTCCGGGGGCGCTGTTGAAGGCCTCGATGAAGAGGCCGTTGCTCGGCGCCGCGCCGAGCGGGACGGTGAAGATTGGCCGCTCAACTCCCTTCTCGGCGCGAACCGTCCAGGCCGCGTCGAAGACGATGCCGAAATCGGGCACGCCGACCTCCTGGAAGTAGTACGCGGTCGAGAAGTCGGTCTCCTCGGAGGTGTCGAAGATCAGTTCGATCGCCAATCCGTCGAGTGCGTTGGTTCCGTCGTAGAGCTTCGCCAGCGCCCGCATCACGATGAACCCGAGGACGGCTGGGCCCTTGTCATCCACCGCCCCTAGGCCTACCAGGAAGGGCTGGGCTGCGCCGCGGTAGTCGCGAGTCTCGACACGTGGCTCGAAAGGCCGCCAATCCGCATTGCCGGGTGGCACCGTGTCAAGGTGCGTCAGGATCGCGACCTTCTTCGGCCCGCTGCCGAGACGGAACCCGAACACCCATTGGGTCTGGGACGGGCCCTCCCGGCGCCACTCGAACGGCTCGAGCTTCAGGGTTTTCTGCCCCCGATTGAACTCTTCGGCAAGCCGCATCAGGTAGTTGCGCGCGCCCGCCAGGTTGTCGACCATCCGCTGCTCGCTTTTGGGGTCTTCCGTACGGTACGTCTGCAGCGTGACGAGGTGGCTTGCCTCGGAGACGAATTGCTGCGCCAGCATCCGTTCCAAGAACGAGCGGCTGTTGTCGCCATCCGAACCGCCGCACCCAGCGAAGAACACAAGGGCAGCGACAGCCAAGCGAGCGTGATGCACAAGGACGCGTTTCATGCAGCGAAGCATAGACTGAAATGCGTGCGATGTGTTCACATTGCACGCTTGCTGGCCTATGACGCACTCATTGCAGCCGCACCGCTGGCATTGCTCTACCCGACGTCCGTGTCCGTCGTCAAGGCGTCGGTGGTGGGACGCTTGCGCGCTCTCCCAGTCGCGCGGCGGACTTCATTCCGCTCGCCCCTGTCGTTGATGGTCGAGTCGCATTCGCATTCCTGCAGCCCAATCTGTCACCAGGGCTCTCTCGGAGGTGCCGCTGAACGGCGACAGCACGTATTCGATGGACCCTGCGTTTTGCGGTCTTGATGCCTGTGCCAGAGGATGTGTTATCCGGGGCGACATCAGCGTGCCAGGGCCTGTTTGATAGGTGAGCCGCTCCCGCCGAGGCTGAACGGGCATAGGTGAAGAGCGGAGGGACGGATGGCTCGTCATCTTCATGAGCTGCCCGATGCTGAGTGGGCGGTGCTGGAGCCGTTGTTGCCACCGAACAGAACGGCGGGGCGACCGTACGGGGAGCATCGCCGGATGCTCAATGCCATGCTGTTCCTGTTCGGGTGCGATCGGCCCGAGCGTTCCGGTCGATAGCAGAAGGTGTATTCGCGCTTGCAGCGGTGGTGGCGATGTGGGTTGTGGAACCGGATGCTGCAGGCGCTGCAGACCGCACTGGACGTGGCCGGGCGCCATCCAATGGTTGCTGTGGTTGTAGACGGCTCCGACGTGCGCGCGCGCAACGCGGCGGCTGGCGCGCAGAAAGAGTTGCCCGGGTGCGCCTAGACGGTGCGCGCAATGGTGTTGGCCAGCGCGCTGGCGGCGACGTTCTTGTTGCGACCCGCTGCCACGTTGGAGACCCAACCCCGCGGACCGGCCTTCTGCATTGCGCGTAGATAACGGATCTGGCACCGTGGATCAGCAGGGTGCGCAGGTACACCTCGCCGCGCTTGCTCATGCCAAGGAGATTCTGCTTGCTGCCACTGGAGTGCTGGGGTGGTACAAGGCCCAGCCAGGCGGCAAACTGGCAGACACTTCCCCTCTGGCACATCGATGCCGCTATAGGGGGGCGTCCATCCCATTGCTTACCTCAAGACTGTGCTTCAGAGGACACAACCGAGTAGCGACTTGGGCCGTCACGCCCAAGCGTCGGGACCTGCAGTGGCGCCGGCTCTTCGCGACGCGTCCATTTTTGGTTCCGTCGCTGCCGCCATGCCATCTGGCATTGCGCCGTGATTCCGATCGTGTGACTGGACGAAGAACCCGCTGGTGTGTACCGAACCGCCACCTGCGACTCGCAACTCGCAACTCGCCATGGTCGCGGAAGACGATCACGGTCGTCAGGTGGGGCGTCGTTGATCACTTCGATGCGGCCCTTGTTCTTGTGCAGCCGCGCCAGTGCGTCGGCCTCTATGCCGAGCCAGGGAGTCACGATGCGAGCATGCGGTCCGTCGAGAACAAGCGTTGCTTCGCACTCACGTACCGTCTGTACCACTTCCGCAGCGTTGGTCGCGAGATTCTGCAGCGCCGGCTCCCATAGTCCGCATCCCGCATTCGAAGTGCATCTCGGTCCATCGCAGCCGCTGTCGAACGTCAGCATCCATGCGCGCATCTTAGTCGATCGATGTCCCCGAATACGACGCTTGAGCACGCCATTCAACGTGGCGAACGCCGAACAGGGCTAGCAACTTCCGTTCTAGTATCCCGGTGGAGAAATATCCTGCGAGGAGCGCTCCAACATCCTTTTTCGGTCAGTACGGGAGTAGCACGCTAGTGCTGCTCACTCCACACCAAACTCGGATGAACAACTACGCCCGGCTTTCGGAACTGGCAATATTCGTTCAGCACCACAGGCAGCAGCTTGCTAATGGCGGCGTGAAGCGAAAGGATCCAGACTCCGTCATTCACACGACCCTGTCGACCTGGCGCATCGGGTAGCGCACACGGTTGATTTCCGCGCCGAAACACCTAAGGTCTGCCTGGGGCTTGCGCGGCGCTCGCGCCTCGCGCATGACTCTCCAAAGGTCCATTTGCCCTGGTCCCGCCCCTCACGGCTGGCGGCGCATGGAACGCCTCCGGCGAAGGGTGATCGAGCGACGGCGAATGAACCCTTCGACCAACTTTGCTGGAGTGATGAACAATGGACGTTCGAAGCAAGATCATGGCGCTGACCCTGACTGCATTCGCTGCCGGGTTTTCCTCGAATGCGCACGCGGTTGACTATGTGGTGGACCTCAGTGCACTCGTCGGCGGAAGCTGTTCGTCTTTTGGCTCCGAGTGGCAACAGTTTGCTTACGACGGCGCTTCCAAGATCATATTCTGCAAGAAGCGGAGTTCTGTGAAGCCGCCTCTTGGGGTAGTGGACGTGACAGGAATCTATCCCGGGCGCGGTATCAGTTGCTCGTCGGCGTTCGGTGCTACGTGGAAAGACTTTGCGTTTGACGACCCGGCGAACCTTCGCTATTGCGCCAAACTGGGTGACGTCGATACCAGCGAGAACTACGTCGAAGACATTAACGCTGCCGTAGGTGGGAGCGATGTATGCAACCGGTTCGCGGGCAGGGGGTGGGATCCCGTGGTCTACAACGGTCACTCCAACATCACCTTCTGCGCGAAGTTCAGGTAGTCGTGATAGGGGCGTCCTGCCAGTTCATTGATCTCCTCCGTTCCGTCCAGGGAGCTCGGCCTTGCCACGGCGCACGCCCTGCAGCCCGAGCTGGCGCATCAGCCGCTCGACGGTGCAGCGAGCCACCGCGACGCCTTCGCGGGTTGAGTTGGCGCCAGACGTTCTCGGCTCCGTAGACCTGCATGTTGACTTGCCAGACACGCTGCACCGCGGCAGTGGGCTCGCATCGCGCCGGGCTTACAGCCAGCACAAAGCCGCGCTACGTTGACGTGCAGCATGACGTCGGTACGCCAAGGAGGCGATCTTCAGGACGCGACAGATCGACTCGACCCCGAACCGCATTCGATGCTGATCGACGAAAGCCTTCAGGACCTGGTGCGGCGGTTGAGCTCCACCTGGGCGAAAAACGCGATGGCCAGCATATCGTTGGCCTCGCGCAACTCGCGCTCCAGGTCCTTAATGCGCTGGGCGTCGGCGGTCGAGACGCCATCACGCCGGCCGGCGTTGACCTCGTGCTATGTAAACCAGGCGTGCAGCGTCTGCGGCATACAGCTGATCTTGCCGGCGATGGACTCGATGGCCGCTCACTGCGACGGGTACTCGGCGAAGTGCTCCAGGACCACGCGCGCGGCGCGCTCAGGCGCCTCGGAAGAAAACTTCGGGGACTTCTTCATGGCTCCATTCTTCGGAGTCGGAGCCTCCACGAATCCCGGGGTGATTCATGGTGTCGTGGAGGCTTGGTGCACGGACGAAAACGAGAGCCGTCCTTGCCGCGCTCTCAATGACCTTGCGTTGGCCGAATACGCCTGTAAGACCAAGAAAATGGAGCCAGCCTAGCGACTCCACGGGCCGCGAGGCCAACCCTTCGGGTGGCTCGAAGAGCCCAAGCGGATCACTTCTTGGCACGCCGCCGTACGCCCCCCGCCATCAGCCCGAGGCCGGCCACGAGCAGAGTCCAGGTCTGCGGCTCAGGGACGGGGGCGGCCGCGACGGCGATGATGCCGGGCCGGGTGAAGATCTCCCCGTGGAAGAGCGTCGCCGACGCGGAGAACGGGATCACCGGACCAACCGCTGTACCTTGGAACCAGTATCGATAGCTCGCGTGCACCGTCGGATCGTCAGCGACGCCCTTGGTGAAGGTCAGCTCGATCTGGTCGCCCAGCGTCGAATCGAGAAGGGCCGTGGCCAAGCGTTGCGTCGTGCCGCGGAACTCGCGGTCGAACAGGCCGAGGCTGGGGGCGCCTGTGGCGCGGTCCTTGAACACCTGCAGGTCAAGCACGTCGTTCCAGCCGGTCTCGCTGGAGTTATCAAAATCATGCAGGCGTAAGCCATAGCTGTTGGCCTGCGCTGTCGCTCCAGGCGTGACCAAGTCGAAGAGCGCCGAGACCGTGAAAGTGTGATGCAGCTTCAAGCCTCGGTCGGCGGTCTCGGGTGTGCTCTGCGTGTTGACGTTCAGGTAGGCCGCCTGGAAGAGGATGCCTTCAGGCCGGCCCGTGACCGGATTCATGGTCGCTACGCCACGGTGGGAAGGATCGAGCGTTAGCTTGCCGCTCGATTCCTCGCCTGCGAAGTCGCCCACAGTGTGGCTGTATCCCGCGTTCGGCGAATTGATGAACGTAGTACCGATGGGAGGCGCGATGCCGTCGTTGTACTCGTCGAGGAAGATCGGAATGCCGTTGCGCTCGACCGAGAGCCGATCGATGCGGTACTCGACGGCGCCGACTCCCGAGGCCATTGCGGCAAAGGCGCTTGCGGCAACCAGCTTTAGTGCAGCGACACGGCGGCGGTGTTTCACGCCTTCTACACAAAACGACATCTTCATGATTCTCCCTCGCGTGAGGTCACGATTATCCCCGAATGAGCGCGGTCTTCCCTGAGTTCAGAGCGCCTCGAATTGCGGGGGGTGGCAGTGTCCGTCCTGGGATTCGCGACTGTTGCAACTTTTGAGAAGATCGGGCCGTCAGCTTCCCGATCCAGTAGACAGTTGAATCAGTGGCCTAACGGGGCCGCCTGGTCATTGGCGTCGGCGCTTTCAAGCCGGAAGTGGCGGGGACTGGTAGGCGCGCGCTCGACGGAAGCGACCTTCACGCCGATGCTCCGGTTGGAGCACGCCATGAAGCCGGTGACCTGCTGCAGGCCGGCGTTGACCGGTCTCGCGTCGTTTCCCTGGGGGGCGCCCTGCACGGCATCCGGACCTCAGCGGCCCCTTCGCCGCCAAGAGAGTAGGGGCTGCCATTGGGACCTCGCGAGCTTCCGTGTGGCGTTGCGCCATCTGGGTTTCGGCGCTTCAAAATGAGATCCAAGCACCGACACAACCGCTGAAACCACGCCATGCTGAACTTCATTCGCACGATCCACACCATAGACGCCCACACGGGCGGCGAGCCGCTGCGCATCCTGGTGTCCGGTATGCCCCCCGTGCCGGGCCACGACATCCTGCAAAAGCGTGCCTGGCTGAAGACATACCGTGACGACCTGCGGCAGTTCCTGATGAACGAGCCACGCGGCCATGCGGACATGTACGGCGCCTACCTGCTGCCACCCACCTCCGCACAGGCTGACTTCGGCGTGATCTTCATCCACAACGAGGGCTACAGCGACATGTGTGGCCACGGCATTATCGCCCTGGGCAAAGTCGTGGTGGAGATGGGCTACGTGGAGCGGCAGGTGCCGGTCACGCGCATTGGCTTTGACGCACCGGCCGGCTTCATCGAGGCCCATGTCGAATGGGACGGCTCCCGCGCCGGCGCCGTCACGTTCAGGAACGTGCCTGCATTTATCTTCCAGCGCGACGTGGAAGTTGATACCCCGAGCTTCGGTCGCATCGTCGGCGACATCGTCTTCGGTGGCGCCTTCTACTACTACATCAACGGCGAGCAAGCAGGGTTGGAGATCAAGCCGGAACTCGTTCGCTCCTTGATCCAGCTGGGGGCCGAGACCAAGACGGCCGTCAAGTCGAAGGTCACCATACAACATCCGCTGGAGCCCGGGCTGAATGAACTGTACGGGACCATCGTGGACGGCAGCCCCAACTGCGTGGGCGTCGACCAATCCAACGTCTGCATCTTCGCCGACCGGGAAGTCGACCGCTCACCGACCGGCACTGGCACCTCGGGACGCGCAGCGCAGCTGTTCCTGCGTGGCCGGCTGCCACTGGACCAGGACTACATCAACGGCAGCATCGTTGGCAGCCGCTTCAGCGTGCGCGTGACGGAGGCGGTTCCCGTGGGGCCTTTCGACGCTGCGATCACCGAGGTGACCGGCACGGCCCATATCAGCGGCTTCAACCAATGGGTCCTGGAGGAGAGCGACCCCTTCCCGTTGGGCTTCTTCCTGCGCTGAGGCGAGTGGCCCACGCGTTCGCTGCCGTACCAGAAGAAAGAGGTGCGGGCGTTTCGAGTGCGCGAAAGAGGGCTTCCACCGACCGCCGGGTGGGCTCAGCAGGATCCACGGCCATTTGTCCTGCAGGAGGTGTGGGGCACGGCCTCATCAAGCAGAGCCACCCTCGGCGCGAACAGCAAAGCGCGCCAGCCGACGGCCAGCTGCTGACGAGCCATCGCCTCGCAGTCGGGTGCATTCGGCAATGGCGAGGCCGGGGTGGGACGCGACGCAGGAAGAATCAGTGCCACTCAATACAGCATGGTGGCTCTCCTGAAAACGACGGGCCTCCGGCGGCAGGCGAGCTGCAGCGAGGCGGGCCAGCTGAGGCGACACAGCGGCAAGCGTCCGCTCGCCTTCATGAACAGGCCCGCGGCGCTTGGCGATCTGCAAGTGCAGCGCCCAGCCATCACCGAGCGAAACCACAAGCCGCAGCGGTGCGGCAGAGGAGTCGCGTAGCGCGATCGCCGGCCGCATCAGGAAGATCGGCATCTCGGCTTGGGCTGCGCAGCTCGGCAAGCGACCGATCTGCGCGGGCCGCGTCGGGGGCAACCAGGCGAGCACCGTTCCAAGGCCATCGGCTTTGGCGGCCTGCTCCGTGGCCCGCAGTCGCTCGGCCCGTGTATCGGCCCGCACCCGCACCAGGTGCCTCTCAGGCAGCCCCACCAGACGCAACCCGGGGCAGTAGGGCGCGTGAGGCGTGCCCACCAGCCACAACGACCGTTGCGCACTCGCCAGGCGGCTCTGGGCGGGACTGAGCAGCGCCGCTACTCGGCCGGGCTGTCCTGCGGCCGCAGGAGCTCGGCGACGCCGCCGCAGGGCCAACGGCCGCCCAGCACTCCGCGTCCAACGCATCGAAGCCTGTGCTCGCTGTGCACCGTTAGCTGCGGGCCAGCTGCGTCCCGCGTCGCAGCGAAGATTCAATCGCCGGATCAAGCGATCCCCAGAACGCCTCGGCGCACCGCCGGAGTGCGACGGGGGAGGGAAGAAGCGGCGGCGGACATGCGAGCATCTGTCTCCATATGCAGTATTCCGCTGCTCCGTTCTTGTTGAGTCAGGCGGATGCCTCCACACGCGGCGCGGCAAGAGCCGCACGCCGTTCCTCAGCAATGAGGCGCCATGCTGCTGCGGCGCAGCATTTCACATCTTCGAGAAGGTGGGCACAGGTGACTGAACTACGTCCCGGTCGGCAGTGATGCACGGCTGCTGCGGGCCTTTGGTGTGGGTCTGCCCAAGGGAGACCGGAGCCGTGGCCGCGCTACCAGGGCCCGATCGTCCGACGGGATGCCGAGCGCATTGAGCTGAAGCTGGAGTCGATCGCTGCGACCTGTTCATGCGGTGGACGCACAATGCCCCGGGCGAGGAGAAGCGAATGATGGCCATCTTGTCCGACGGCCCGTACCCCTCTTGGCTGGCAGCACCGGTACAGGAAGCGGGTCATCTGCTCCCCGCTTACCCCGCCGAGGCGATTGATGCTGAGCCGGCCCCACTTTCCCCGAAACCCACCGATTCATCACTGCTAGACGGTGCTGCACCGGCCGGCCACTGAAACTGAGGCACAGATGGAGATCCCCCGCAGATGAGGGGGGGCGGCACGCCGCCATCCCGCTAGTCTGCGACCAAAAAAAGAAGGCGGCGTCAGCTGGCTACTCTGGGCCCAAATTGCACTTGTCATCGGGTCAGCTTGCCGCGACGGTGAGCGCGAGCCGAGGGCCTCGGCATCTGCAGGACATCGCTACCACTGTTTGAAGCGGTCGAACATCGAGTTCGCATTTCCTGGACTTACCAGCCTCAGTGCTGCTAGGGAGACGTTGCGTGAGCCACTTACGTTGTCAATGGCAGAAGAACTTGGGTCGAGCTGCGATGCGTCGAGGATCGTGGATTGCAATGGCCCTCGTGACACTGAACGTCATCTCTCCGGGCACTGCCCAAGGCGGGACACAAGCGTCAGCAAGCTGGAGCGGTCTCAGCTTTCAGGTGAACGATCTGCGTCCGGCTGACAATCTGCCAGCGTGGTTTGAGATGACTCCGGCGAACGAAAACATGGACCAAAGCTTTGTCGCTTCGGTCCTGGAAAAAGGCGACCGTGCCGGTACGATCTGGTGGGATGGCCGCACAGAGGCCAAGCCGTTCGCACCGATGTCGGCGACGGTCTCGCTGGACGGCCGCCATGCTGCGGCAGAGATCGACGCGCAGGGGAACGGATCGGCCTCCGCGAGCTTGGAAGTGCGAGGAAAAGCCAGTTCAGCGGCCCGCGTGATGCGATATTCCTCTGATCGCTGGGAACCGCCAGAGGGCGGTTTCTTGCTGGCTCCCTACTCGACGTTGACCATCTCCCTTCTTGCGTCAGTGAAGGTGGAGGATGCCGGTCTACTGGACGGTGTGGAGAGTCATGCACGGGCTCATGCCTTCCTATCCGCTGTGCTGCCTGACTGGGGAGGATCGGCGACGTCGGTCTGGGATCGCGCAGAACTGAACACAACCGAGGACAGCTTCTCAGACCTGCTTTCAACATCCAGGCACCTCACCATCCTGGTGGTCAACAACACCGCTGATGTTCAGCGACACCGTCTTTACGTTGAGGTAGGCACAGCAGTATCGGCAGTGCCGGAACCAGGGACTGTCGTTCTGGCGCTGGTTGGCGGCGCGGTTCTTTGGGCATCACGGGGTAGACGCCGTCCTCAGGAGTAAGGAAATACCGGCTGGCTCGAGCACAGCCGCATGTCATTCATGACTTCGCCGAGAGCCGGGTCGCCAAGCTTGCCATGGCGTTCCTCAGTGACGGGCTTGGCGTGCTGGTCTGCGACGACTAAAGCGGCTAAAAGACGCTGATGGCTCTGGGCGAGACCGATGCCCACTGCCTGGCGCACGCCCGGCGCAAGTGCTGCGACCACTGGGCCAACAACCACAGCCAGATCGCCGAGGAGGCGGTCGGGCACTTTGGCAAGCGCTATGACGTCGATCGGAAAAGTGCAGCCCCTTGACCCACAGCACGGGAGCGGATCAGCTAGGAGTTGGCCCGGCCGGTAGCCCAAGCCTGGCACACATCGCTGGTGATGCATCGGGAGAAGGTGCCCGACGGCTCGGCAACTGCCAAGGCCATCGGCCGCAGCCTTGAGTGCTGGACGGCACGCGTGCGTTACCGCGACAACGGCGCCTTGCCCGCAGACAACAACTGGACACGGAACCGAATACGCCCTTTCGCGCTGGGACGCACCCGCTGGCTGTTCGTCGGCAGCTTGTGCCGGCAAGCGAGCGGCTGCCGTCATGAGCTTGATCCAGTCGGCCAAGCTCGACAACAAACACCCTTGGCTACTTGCGCGAGCTGATGGCTCGGTTGCCAACGCAGCCGGCAGCCCGCATCGCGGTGTATCGAGTGTCTGGCCAATGAGCACTGGGATCGACGGCGCGCCAATGAACTCGAGGCAGCCCGAATCAATCTAACGGGGTGAGGACGAAGAGGGCCTGGCGATACTCTCGATCCTCGCCGTGGGCAAGGATTTGGCCGCGCCGGTTGATCTGCTCTGCAACGATCAGCGTCCAGCCCTGCAGATCCCCCGGCCTGACCAGTTCGTTGAGGTCCATGAACGTCACGCCGTCTCGAGCGACGAGGGCGCGCCGACCCCGGGTCCCTGGCAAGTTTTCACCGACGCCGACCACAATCCCCTGATCGTTGAGATCAAACGCCCAGGCGTAGGACTGCGGACCGGTAGGCGAAGGGGGTCGCAGGTGGTGCAAGCGCCCGGCTCGCCATAGCGCAGCGTCCTGCGTCAGATGGGGGCTTGGCGGATTCATGGAGACGAGAGCCTCACCCCGGTCGTTGAGGTCATACGCGCCGCTGCCGAACGGCCCCTGCAGATTGCCGCGCGGCGGGGCTTGGATCGTCCCCAAGTCGATGATCCGGTCCCCGGACCACAACGTCGGCCGCGAAAGACGCCGTGCCGCATCCTGCTCGGCCTCAGTGGCGGTCGGCGAGCTAGAGCCGATCACCTCGCCGCGCTCATTGATCGCCACCGCAGAGCTGCTGCCCGGGCTTCCTGGTCGGTCGTAGAGCGACCCCAGGTCGATAGGGCGGCCCTCAGGTGTCCACAGAGTTGCCCGTGTAAGGGTCACGTCGCCTGACCGTAGAGAGGAGTAGCCGACTGCGCGCCCTGCGGCGTCAACTGCTTGGGCGAACGATCCCTCGGGGATAAAGCCTGGAATGGCCACTGGGGGCAACTGGAGCAGCTGGCCACTTCGCCACAGGAAGCCCCGTGCGCCAAGGGAGCGGCCCTCTCGCGAGAAGACCTCTGAGCTGCCAACGATCATACCGCTGTCGTTGATTGCAGAGGCGTAGGACGAGCCATATCCAGTGGCATCGGTGCCGAGGACTCCGATCTCAACGATGCCACCTGTCGGCGGCCACAGGACAGCTCGTACGCCGAGATGGGAGGGGCCCGCGTAGAGCGAGAAACTCCCGATGACAGCACCTGTCGCGTTGATTCCGTTCAGCAGCCAGTTCGAGCCTCCATCTGGCGGGTAGCTCGAGAGCGGAAGTTCACGCAGGCGTCCGGCGGACCAGACCGACAGTCGTCTGGTCTCACGTGACCAATGGGCCACCTGACCGGCGTCGCTGAGCCACTGGTAGAAAGTTCCAACAGACCCGGGCGTGCCACCTGGATCGATACCAGGCAGCTGCTCGGCACGGTATAGCGGTTGCGCCGCCACGGCAGCAATGCTGCTCAGCAGCGCGAGAAGGACGGCAATACAGCGGAAATGATGGAGAAGTAGGTTCATGCGGTCGCTCCTCTGTCCGCAGCATCGGACGGCCTGTCAGTTCAAATCCACGGCGGCTTGTCGCATGCCAGCGCTTTGGGTCGTCGCCTGCTCGTGCAGACTCGTTCCGCTCGGCGCCTTCATTGGGCAAGCCGTCTGGCTCAGCTCGACACAGAACAGCATAGGCGCCCGAGCCCGCACTACACAGCGAGATCGCCGCCTACTGAATCGCCCCGGCTTTCGTGGAGGCTGGTTGGTTTAAGTGGTCACGCCGTCACGGCCGATCACTCAGCGAGTTAGCGATGGTAGTTTGCCTCGGCCTCGGCCAGCGGCATGTTGCCCAGCGAGGCCATCAAGCGATGATGGGTGAACCAGGCGACCGATTCGAGCGTGGCAAGCTCGACGGCCTCGCGGGTCTTCCAGCTGCGCCGGTGAATCACCTCAGCCTTGTACAGCCCGTTGATCGTCTCGGCCAGGGCGTTGTCATGGCTGTCGCCCTTGCTGCCAACCGAGGGCTGGATCCCGGCCTCGGCAAGCCGCTCGGTGTAGCGAATGCTGACGTATTGCGAGCGCCTGTCCGAGTGGCAGACCCGCCCCGCTTCGGCTTCGGGCTGGCGGGCATACAGCGGCTGCTCCAGCGCATCCAGGACGAAGTCGGTGCGCATCGAGTGGCTCACGCACCAGCCCACGATGCGCCGTGCGAAGACATCGACGACGAAGGCGACGTAGGCGAAGCCCTGCCAGGTCGACACGTAGGTGAAGGCGCTCACCCACAGCCGGTTCGGCCGATCCGCCCGGAACCCCCTGTTGACCTTGTCGAACGGGCACGGCGCCTTGGCATCGGCCGCCGTGGTGCGAATGCCCTTGCCTCGGACCACGCCGCGAAGACTCAGGCTGCGCACCAGGCGCTCGACGGTGCAGCGCGCCACCTTCGTGCCTTCACGCCCGAGCTGGCGCCAAATCTTGTCGGCACCGTAGACCTGCCGGTTGGATTGCCAGACCCGCTCGATTTCCAGCATCAACCGGGCATCGCGCTGTGTGCGTGCGCAGCAGTGGCCCGGCTCGCGTCGGCGCGCCGCATGGCGTCGGTATCCCGACGGGGCGATCTGCAGCACCCGGCAGATCGGCTCGACCCCGAAGTCACCCCGATGCGCATCGACGAACGCCTTCAAGACTTCGTGCGGCGGTCGAGCTCCGCCTGGGTGAAAAACGCGCTCTCTGACTGCTTGACCCAATCCAGCAGCGTCTGCAGCACGCAGCCGATCTTCGGCGCGATCGATTCGCCTGCGCGCCACAGCGACGGGTACTCCCCGCGTGCTTCATGCACCATCCGCACTGCGCGCTCCCGAACCTCAGGTGAAAACTTGTTCGACTTCTTCATGGCTCCATCTTCTCAAGAGTTGGAGCCTCCACAAATCCCGGGGCGATTCATATCGCTTCTTCAAGGTCCAATCTCTTTCGGTGATCGAACGCTTGAGTCTCAGGCTGCAATTTTCCGGCGGCAGCGCAGTTGGCCGGGTGAGACGAACAGCAGCTTGCGCACGCCTCAAGCCCAATGGTCGTCACGTACGATCCACATCAGCCGGCCACCTTGCCCCATTCGCTTGTTCCCCTGGCGACCCACCAGGCGCACACATTATCCTGTGTACGTGAGCCGGTCTACCGCGTTTTGCCGGTATCCGCTCTTGCCAAGCCTGCTGATCGCCCTGACGGGACCGCGTGCCCGTAAAGACATGCTAGGCTGCAGCGATCCACTTGTGAGCGCGGGCACCGCGCCAGCGATAACGTCTGGTGCCCTTGTACTGCTCGGATAAGCAACTGCCGCCGCAAGCGCGAGCTACTCTTCCTGCATCGACGCGAATAGGTGCACCTGGCACTGGTGCAGGGCCGGTGCGACAGTCGCGCGGTCCCTGGCTGCGACAATCAGGGTGGGTGTCCAACCGGACCCTCCGATGCACTGCCAACCTCCCATGCCTCTCCTCGACCCGACTGCCGCCGCCGTACCGACACCTTTCTCTAACGCCCGCGGCGAAATGGCGCAGCGTATGCGCGAGCTCGCCTGGGAGAAAACCCCGATGGGGCCGGTCGATGCATGGCCGGCGAGCCTGAAGTCATTGGTGATGATGCTGTTGGAATGTCAGCTTCCCATGTACATCGCATGGGGCCCGAGGTTCACACAGTTCTACAACGATGCGTATCGTCCCATCCTCGGCGCGAAGCACCCTGCTGCGCTTGGCAACTCGGCCGCTGTGACCTGGAGCGAGATATGGGACACCATCCATCCAATGTGGCAAGAGGCGATGGGGGGCGAGCCAATAGGGTTCGACGATTTCAAACTCACAATCGAGCGCTACGGCTACCCGGAGGAGTGCTACTTCAACTTCTCGTACAGCGCTGTTCGGGATGACGAGGGGCGCGCTTCAGGCGTACTGGTCACGTTCGCTGAAACGACAAAGCGAGTTCTCACGGAAAGACGACTGCGCTTCCTTGATGAGCTGTCCCAGAGCACTCGCGCCGTTGCGCATCCGGCCGATGCGATGCGGCTGGCCTCCTCATCGCTGGGTCAGTACCTGGGGGCCAACCGCTGTGCCTATGCCCGGGTCCTGCCTGACGAAGATACCTTCGATCTGATCGGTGACTACAACGAGCGCGTTTCCAGTATCGTCGGCCGTTACCGCTTCTCGGACTTTGGAGCGGAGGTTCTCCGCTTGATGCGGGCGAACGAGGCGTATGTGAATCCGGACGTCGACCGACACCCCGTGACGGCCGGCGCTGACTTGTCAGCCTACCGACAAACGCAGATCCAGGCCGTGATCTGCGTGCCGCTGCACAAGAACGGCAAGCTGGTCGCCGCCATGGCGGTACACCAATCCGTTCCCAGGGCGTGGACGGAGCAGGAGATCGAGCTGGTCGAGACGGTCGTGGACCGATGCTGGGACGCGCTCGAACGACTTCGTGCCGAAGCAGCGTTGCATGACGAAGCGCGCTGCCTGGAGCTGCTGAATCGAACTGGCTCCGACTTGTCGGCCGAACTGGAGCTGGAAGCTCTCCTTCAACGGGCGACTGACGCAGCCACCCAGCTGACCGGCGCAACGTTCGGCGCGTTCTGCTATCGCGGCATCGATGCTCACGGCGACGAGCACCTGCTCTATACCTTCTCCGGAACGTCGCGCGAGGCCTTCCAGACGGTGGACCGGCTGAACCCCACGGTATTGTTCCGCCCAGCTTCTCGCGGTGAACTCCCCATACGATCATCCGATGTCCTGGCCGATGCCCGGTACAGTGAATGGGCGCCTCACCTTGCCATGCGACCCGGACATCCGCCACTTCGCAGCTGTCTTGCCGTCCCAGTAATCGGGCGCTTGGGCGAGTTGATTGGGGCCCTCTTCTTCGGGCACCCGGAAACGGCGATTTTTTCCGAGAGGAGCGAGCGCCTGGCCCTGGGCGTTGCGAGCCAGGCTGCCATCGCCATCGATAACGCACGCTTGTATGCACGTGCCCAAAGGGAGGCCGAGGAACGAAGCCACCTGCTCGACAGCGAACGGGCCGCACGTGCTGCCGCTGAGCGGCTGAGCACGGTGAAGGACGAGTTCCTCGCCACGCTGTCACATGAGCTTCGCACCCCGCTGAGTGCCATCACGGGGTGGTCCCACATCCTGAAGCGCAAGCTCCAAGCATCCGACCCGCAGCTCTTGCGCGGGATCGAAGTGATCGAACGCAGTACGCAGCTGCAGGTGCAGCTCATCGAGGATCTGCTCGACATGAGCCGGATCACCGCAGGCAAGTTGCCGCTCGACATGCAGCCAGTGGCGCCTGTCAGCTTCGTTCAATCCGCCATCGACGTTATCCTCCCAAGCGCCGACGCTGCCGGCGTCAGGATCGAGACCTTCTTCGAGCCGGTGAACTCGGTGTTGGGAGACGCTCGCCGCCTTCAGCAAGTGGTGTGGAACCTGGTTTCCAACGCTGTCAAGTTCACTCCGCGGGGAGGTGTCATCCGGGTGGACCTGCACTCCGTCGACGGTCATGCAGAAATCCGGGTGGCAGACACTGGCGTCGGCATCCCTGCGCAGGCCCTGCCCCAGCTCTTCGAGCGGTTCCGCCAAGGCGATGGTTCCATCACGCGCAGGTTCGGCGGCCTGGGCCTCGGACTGTCCCTGGTGCGCAGCCTGATCGAGATGCATTGCGGCACCGTCACCGCGCATAGCGAAGGAGAAGGACGCGGTGCCACCTTCGTGGTTCGCGTTCCACTGCTGTCCTACGGCGAGGACCGACGACTTGTCCCGATGACGGCGTCCCCGCCCTCAGATTGGGGCTCTCTCGATCGGGCTCCTACGCTGCACGGAACGCGCATCCTTCTGGTGGAGGATGACTCGAACACCGCCGAGCTGCTGATTCGGATCATCGAAGAGCAGGGTGCGCGGGTGCACTGGGCGAAGGACGCGGAAGCCGCGCTGGAGGCGGTTCAGCACTTCGGCCCTGTGGTGCTCATCTCAGATATCGGATTGCCCGGCACCGACGGCTATGAGTTGATGCGGCGAGTTCGACGGTTGCCGGCCGATCAAGGCGGCAGGGTGCCGGCTATTGCACTCACCGCCTTCGCTCGCGACAAGGACAGGGAGCGGGCCTTCGCCGCCGGCTATTCGGCCCATCTGACAAAGCCGCTCCTGCCGAACGCAGTGCTGGGCCTGGTGGCTCGCCTGTGTGCCGAGACACCGGCCGACCGATGATCGGTCGGCGTGGACGCCCAGCGCTCCGACGGTACTGCGCGGGCAGAGTGCCACCGGGCCAGCAGCAGCCAGCCGAGGCCTTTTGCCGTCCGTGAAACCGACGCTGGAATCTGCGTCCGCGCTCGAGATCGCCGAGGTGCGGCGACCGCCTCTCGCGAAGCCGCCGTCGGTGAAGCCGCGTGGCGACAAGAGTGCTCACCGTGGCTCTGCGGGCGGTGTACTGCCGGATGGTGCACGCCTTGGCATGCAGGCCGGTGGCTTCAAGCGCCTGGCAACACCTGGCGGATGATCTTCACCAGCTCCGCAGCCGCGACCGGCTTCACTAGCCAGCCCGTGGCACCGAGCTTCTTGGCCTCGTCACGCTTGGCCTGCTGGCTCTCGGTAGTGAGCGTCAGGATGGGCGTGAAGCGAAGGACCCGGCGGGCCTCCCGGATCAGTTCCAGCCCGTCCATCTTCGGCATGTTGATGTCAGTGACGATCAGGTCGGGCTTCAGGCCGGCCTTGATCTTGGTCAGCGCCTGTTCGCCGTCAGGTGCCGTGTCTACCTTGAATCCAGCCATCTCCAGCGAGCTCTTCAAGCTCATGAGCATGGTGGCCGAGTCGTCGACGATGAGAAGGTGTTTCATGAGGTCATGTCCGGGGAAATCGTTGAAATGGCGCGGGTCCGCACCGTGGAAGCGGGGGGCAACAGCAAGCTGAATACCGTGCCGGCACTCGGCTCACTGTGCACCAGCACATGTCCGCCGTGGTGCGCGACGATGCCGTGCACTGCAGCCAGCCCGAGCCCGGTGCCTTCGCCGACCGGCTTGGTGGTGAAGAACGGCTCGAAGATCTTTGACATCAATTCAGGCGGTATGCCTTCGCCGCTGTCGGCTACCTGTAGACGTGCCATCCGGGCGTTGCCGTGCACGGCAGGGGAGACGTCAGTCGGCGTGTCCGCCATTCCGACGGTCAACCGCACCCGTCCCCCCTGGCGGCGCATCGCGTATGCGGCGTTGTTGACGAGATTCAGCATGCATTGCTCAAGTTGAGCCTGGTCGATCGTGACGGCGCAGTCCTGCTCCACCTCGACGACCAGGCCGACGCCTGCGGGAAGGCCGGCCGCCAGGAGGGCACGCCGATGTTCGACAAACTGTGTCAGGGACACCGCCTCGAGCCGTTGCGGCGTCTGCCTCGCGAAATCAAGCAGCTGGCGCACCAGTCCTGCCGCTTTCTCTCCGGCATCGACAATGCGGCCCAGATTGCGCAACTGCCGGCTGCCGGCCGCGGCCTCTGCCTGGCACAGCTCGGCGAGTCCGATCATCGAGCCCAGCAGGTTGTTGAAGTCATGCGCCACGCCGGCCGCCAGCTGAATGACTGCCTGCAGCTTGTCGTGGTCGCGCAGCCGCTCCTCGAGTTTGTGCTGTTCGGTCACGTCGTAGAGCGCACCGCGCCAAACCAGCCCACCCCCGGACTGACGGCTGCCCTTGACATGTGCTCGCACCCATCGCGCACGGGCAGGTCCGCCCAGGCGCAGGGTGAGGGGCCGCGGCGCGAACTCGTCCTGGGCGGTGTCGATGCAGCTGCGCAGGAGCGCCAGGTCGTCCGGGTGCACCGCATCCAGTAGCGGCGTGGCGTCCTCGGCCAATGTCGGAGGTTCGAGGCCGGTGAGCTCGGCGAATCCCTTGCTTGCGTAGTCGAGCCGGAGGCGGCCGCCATGCCCCTGCACCAGGCAGAACAGCACACCAGGCAGCTGATCCGCCGTGCGCCGTGCCTGCAGCAGCTTGTCCTCCAGCTGCCGGCGCTGGCGCAGCGGCAACAGCGCGAACTCGTTGACGAGCCCTGCGCGGGCCGGGCGCCGTCGGGCACTCGCCAGCACGTGGAGCTCGCGGCCTGTCGAATCCAATAGCACCAGCTCCACTTCGTCTACGCGTCCTTCGACGTGCAGCGCAGGCAGCACCACGATTTCGGCATACAGGCGGGCGCCAGGACTGAGCACATCGGTGAGGTGCAGTCCGCGGAGCGTATCGGACGATCGTCCCAGCAGCGTCAGCAGCTCCTCGTTTGCCGCAAGCACGCGGCCGTCGTCGGCGACGGTCATCAGCCCGCAGGGAGCATGCCGTCCGTCACACCATTGCAGGGTCTGGGCCGCGTTCATGCGCACTCCGCCACGGGGCAACGATCGAGTTCCGCAGCGATGGCCCGGACGACCTCCTCGGGATGGCTCAGGTGCGGGCAATGGCCAGTGGCAGCCAGCCTCACCTGTCGTCCGCGCCGCAGCGTGCTTTCGAGGAAATCGCCCACCGATGCCGGGGCCAGGGGATCGGCGCTGCACTGCAGCACCAGGGTCGTCTGCTCGAGCAGGTGCAGGAATGCGCGGTGGTCGCCCAGGAACACGATGCGCGCGAACTCACGTGCCACCTCCGGCCTGAGTTGGCAGAAGTTGCCTCGCAACTCGTCGGCCAGTTCCGGCCGGTCACCGTTCTGCATCACGGTGGGCGCGAGGAAGCCGGGCCAGGCAAGATGGTTGCGTTCGATCAGCGCGAGCAAGCCCTCCAGCTGCTCACGCGAGAAACCACCCCGGTAGTCAGGCGGGTGGTCGGCAAAGCACGGAGAAGGAGCGATCCATATCTGGCGTGCGAACACCTGCGGTGCGGCAATGCCGGCCAGCAGCCCCATCATGGCGGCCACCGAGTGACCGACGAACGTGCAGCCCGACAGGTTCAGAGCCGCACACAGCTCCAGCAGGTCGTCCACATACCCATCGAGGCTCGCGTGACGTGCGCCGTAGGCTGAAAGCTGTGAACGACCGGCCCCGGCGAGGTCGAACATCACCACCCGGTAGCCTGACTCGAATGCGGGCGCGACATGACGCCAGACACTTTGCTCACAGCCGAAGCCATGGGCAAACACCAGTGTGCGCGAGCCCTCGCCCCGAACGGTGGTGGCGTGACGATGAAGCACGGCCTGCCGGCGCTCGTCGGACATCGCGCCCGGGAAGGTCCTCATGACGGCAAGGCCTCGTGCAGCGCCTGCTTCAACTGAGACCGGTTGAACGGCTTGGCGAGTTGCAAGGTGGCACCGGCCAGGCCGGCCGTCTGTAGGTTGAACTCCGGCGAAAGCACGCGGCGCCCGCCCGAGATGGCCAGGATGGGGAGCTGCGCGCCACGGCGGCGCAGCTCGACGATGAGCTGGGCGCCGTCCATGCCCGGCATCAGGACGTCGGTGATGACGAGGTCGAAGTGCTCGGCCTCGAACCGGTTCAGGCCGTCCCGGCCGTCGTGGGCCTCGACGACGCGGTGGCCGTCGACTTCGAGCATCTGCAGCACGGTGTCGCGCAGCAGCTCATCATCGTCAATCAGCAGGATCTTGGCCATGATGCCTCCTCAGAAGAGTTCAATGCGCGCCATCGGCGCGCCGGGTTGTTCGTCGCGGCTGGCGTCGGGGTCGCGATGCAGAGCTTCGCTGGCCAGGTAGTCGGTGACCAGCGCACGGGCGCGCTCGCTCAGCGCCGGCTCGTCCAGCTTTGGCTTGCCGAGGCCGTCGAACAGCTCGCCTAGCAGTTCATCCCGGGCCCGTAGGGCTGGGCTCACACGGTCGATGATCTGCTTGAAGACGTCCTGATACTGCGCTGTATCCAGCAGGGTCGCGATGCCCTCGTCCAGTTCGCTGTGGTGCCGCGTCACGGCGACCATCAGCATCTGGTAGAAGTCGCGCATGTCGACATAGCTCTCGTCGAGCTGCTGTGTCATCGTGGCCAGTCGTTGCGACTCCGCCTCGTTGTGGCGTGTGCGAGCCTGGAACTCGTCGCTGTAGCCGCCTTCGACGGTCCGCACGAGCATCGCGATGTCGGCGTCGATGCGGCCTGCCGTCTGGTTTGATTCGTTCGCTAGGCGTCGTACCTCCCCCGCCAGCACCGCGAAGCCGCGGCCGGCAGAGCCTGCCCGGGCCGCCTCGATGGCCGCGTTGATCGCGAGAATCTCGGTCTGCTTCGCCATGCCACGGATGGTCTCCGTCATCTGCTGTAGCTTCTTCACCTCGCCCACCAAGCTCTGGAAATGCGCCCGCTCCGCGGCAATCTGCTGGGGCAGCTGGCGCACGAAGGTGGCCAGCTCCGCAATGATGTGCGCGTTGCGGTGGATGCCGCTTTGCATGGCCTCGCTCTGCTTGCGGGCATGGCCCAGGTAGTCGATCAGCCGTGCCGACAGCTGGCGCAGGCCGCTCGCCCGCTCCATGCCTTGTAGTGCCTGCGTCTCAGACAGCGAGACCGCGCGCTGAAGCTGCAGTTCCAGTTGGTCGTTCAGTGCGTGCGACTCCGCCTGCACGGCCGCCATCGCGGCCGTACCGCGGACAGCCCCTCGGCCAGCACGAGGCCGCCAGGCGAAGAGTGCACCGGCGAGGCGGCGGCCCAGCTGCGCGAGCGCTCCGCGCAGTCGTTTCGGGTTCATCGGGTCACCTCCGTGCTCCGCACCGCGATACGGGCGCCTTCAGGTCGGTCGGCACTCATTCCTTGGCTCCCGGCAGGTCGGACAGCGCAGCCGCAAGCCAGGCCTCGCGCGGCGCGGCCAGCAGCACGGGGCGCAGCGCCAGCAGCACCTGCAGCGCGGCAGCGTGCAGGTGTTCACACTCGCCAAGATGGACGGCGGGACGCGGCAGAGCGCGCAAGTGCTGTGCGAGCGCCTCGGCGTCTTCGACGCTCACGGTCCCGGCCAGGAGCGCCTGGTCTTTGAGAAATTCGATGCCCATCAGAGCAACTCCTTCGGATTCAGGATCATCAGCACGCCGCCATCGCCCATGAGCGCTGTCCCGGCGAAGCCGGTCATGCCTGCCAGCACGCCCTCGAGCGGCTTGAGGATGATGTCGCTGGCACCGTGGAACTGGTCCACGACCAGGCCGACGTTCTCCGCCCCCAGGCGCACCACCAGCACGGCCAGCTCGCCGTCGTCATTGGCCCTTTGTGGCGCATCGAGCGCCAGCAGGTCGTTGAGCTCGCGCAGCGGCACGATGCGGCCACGCAGCACGGTGGTGCGCGCCTGCTTGAAGTGGTGGATGTCATCGCCGTGCACGCGCACCGTCTCGACGATGAGGTCCATCGGCACACCGAAGCGCCGGCCGGCACTCTCGATCACCATCACGTTGCTCACCGCCATCGACAGCGGCAAGGAAAGCCGCAGGCTGGTGCCGAGCCCCGGCCGGCTGGACAGCGTCACCTGCCCGTTGACGCGCTCCACCGCAGTGCGCACCACGTCCATGCCGACGCCGCGGCCGGACAGGTCCGACACCGTGTCGGCGGTAGAAAAGCCGGGCAGGAAGATGAGTTGCACTGCCTGCTCGTCGCTCAGCGCAGCCGCCCGGTCCTCCGGCACCAGGCCTCGCTCGACCGCCTTGGCACGCACGCGCGCCGCATTGACGCCGGCGCCGTCGTCGGCAATCTCGATGACGACGCGGTCCCCCTCCTGCCGCGCGGTGATGCGGATGGTGCCGTGCGCCGGCTTGCCGGCCGCCAGGCGCTGCGCCGGTTGTTCGATGCCGTGGTCAAGGCTGTTGCGCAGTATGTGGATCAGCGGGTCGGCGAGGGCCTCGATCACGTTCTTGTCGGCCTCGGTGTCCTCGCCCTCGACCAGCAGCTGCACTTCTTTGCCCAGCCGCCGCGACAGGTCGCGTACCAGCCGTCCGAAGCGCTGGAACACCACGCCCACCGGCAGCATGCGCACCTCCATGATGGCGCGCTGCATGTCTTCCGCGATGCGGTGGATCACCCCGTACTGCGCCTTGATCTCACGCGCCAGCTCGCGCTGGCCGAACGTCGTCTCGGCTCGCTGTGCCAGGTAGGGCAGGCCATTCTTGGCCACCACCATCTCGCCGATCAGGTCCATCAGGCGGTCGACCTTCTCCTGGCCGACCTTGAGGACGCGCTGCGTGCGCTCGCCGCCGGTGCTCTCCTCGGTGCGCCGGCTGTCATCCGGCACGGCGGCGGCGGTGCGCGGCGCCGGTCCATGCACCGAGGCCCACGCCGCCAGCGCCGCCGCTTCCAGCGGACGAGGCAGAGCGTCGAGCGTGGCCATGGCCGCCTCGCTGTCTGCCCAAGGCGCGGCGCACAGCAGTCCACGCAATGCGCGACGCGCCGCTTCGACGCTATGCGGTGCGACCGAGGGGCGTGACAGCAGCGCCAGCTGTTCGTGCCAGATGGCGGATGCCCGCTCGCGCAGCGCCGGAGGTGCCTCCCCGGCCGCAGGCTGGGGCACCGCTGCGAGACCGTGCCATTCCACTTGCTCTGGCACGCAGCGGAAGTGCTGCTCGAGCTCGGCTTTCGCTGCTGCGCTCACTAGCACGATGTCCAGGTTGCAGCGGTAGCAGTCCCAGTCGGCCAGGGCTGCGGCGTCCTGCGGCCAGGGCGCGTTCTCCGCCACACCCGCGTGCAGCAGGCCGGGCGCGGTGAGGGCCAACCGCCACGGGTCCTCCCCCTTGAAGAAGCAGTCCGGCTCGGGCAGATAGCGCAGGGCGGTCGCTCCGGCCGGCGCATTCGTTGCCAGGTTGGCGGGAATGCGTGTCAACCACGCGGGCGGCTCCTGCGGCGGCGCTGCGGCCGGCGCGTGGGCCGTCTGCTCCGAGCCATCGAGCGCGGGGGTGTCGGGGAGCAACGCTCGCAGCGCCTTCGCAAGAGCGTCGGCCCGGGCGTCTGCGGTGTCGAGCCGTTGCTCGCGTTCGATGCGGTCGATCAGCTCGGCGCTGTAGTCCATTGCATCGAGCAGCGCGTCGGCCAACTCCGGGCCATAGGGCAGCTTGCCCTGCCGCACCCGGTCCAGCAGGTCCTCGCCGGCGTGCACCACCCTTTCCAGCGGCTTGAATTCGAACAGGCCGCAGTTGCCCTTCAGCGTGTGCACCAGTCGGAACAGGTCGTTCAGCAGGGCCGCATCGGCCGGGTTGCGTTCCACTTCGAGCAGGCGTTCGCCAATCGCCTCCAGGCCCTCGCGGGCTTCGGTGACGAACTGGTCCAGCAGTTCGGTGGTGTTCATCGTTGAACTCCTTGTGCCGTCGTACGCGCAATCTCGCGCGCACCGAGCAGCAGGGCGGCGGTCAGCACCAGGGCACCGGGCCGGGCGGGCTTGACCAGGTAAACATTTGCACCCGCGTCCAGGGCGGCGCTGGCGTCTCTTGCCTGGGCTTCGGTGGAGACCATGACCACAGGCGCCTGATGAACCAGCGGCAAGCGGCGCAGCTCGCGCACGAAGCCGTAGCCATCGAGCTTCGGCATGTTGACGTCCACCACGTAAAGATCGAACGGCGCCTGGCCGGCTTCGGCATGCAGCCGCTCCAGCGCCTCGACGCCGTTGCTGGCTTCTTCGGTGTGCCAGCCGGCATCACCCAGCAGCTTGCGGTGGTAGAGCCGCACCGTGGCGGCGTCGTCGATGACGAGGATGCGGTTCATGTGAGCGGCTTCTGGTGCACCATCGCCTCGGGAAAGCGGCGCACGGTGAAGAGGGACGAGATGCGGCTCATCGACTCGGAATGGCCGAGGCAGATGAAGCCGCCAGGTGTCATGGCGTCGTACATCGCCTCGGCGGCAACACGGCGCGACAGGTCGTCGAAGTAGATGAGCAGGTTGCGGCAGAAGATCACGTCGATGTCCCGGAAGCGGCGTGTGTCGGCCGGCTCGCTGAGGTTCACCCGGCTGAATTCGACCGACTCCACCAGGTCGCGAGAGATGCGCCACTGGCCGTCCGGCAAGGCAGTGAAGTACTTGTTCAAGTAGGCCGACGGCAGCTGGGCCACCGATCGCGGCGTGTAAATGCCCCGCCTGGCGGCGGCGAGGACTTCGGTATCGATGTCCGAGGACAGGATCTCCACGTCCCAGTCTTTCAGGCCGGCCCACTGCTCCAGGAGGTACATCGCAATCGAATACGGCTCCTCGCCGGTGGACGAAGGCACAGACCAGATGCGGATGCGGTCGCCCGGACGCTTGCGGGACGCGACTTCGTCCAACAGGTGGCGCACCAGGCAATCGAACTGGTAGGCCTCCCGGAAGAAGTAGGTCTCGTTGACGGTCATCACGTTGACCAGCTGCTGCAGCTCGTGAGCCGAGGCCTCGAAGCGCAGCGAGATGAAGTACTCGCGGAAGCTGCCGGCACCGGTGGCCTCGATACGCTCAATCAGCCGCTTGTCGACGAAGTAGCGCTTGTTCGTCTCGAAGTGAATGCCGGTCTTGCGATAGAAGTACTCGGCAAACTTGGCGAAGTCCGCGTCCGAGATCAAGGGCTTGGCCGCCGCCGCGGCCGGACTTGCACATGCGCTTTTCATGCCGCCTCGATGCGCGACTGCGCCAAGTCGGCGGCAAAGCCAATGTAGGGATCGTCGGCAAACCGGCGGCGGGCCGCGACCAGGGCCCCGAGCGAATCGGGCGTGCCGATCTCGGCCAGCACCTCCAGCGCAGCAGCCACCACGTTCACCGCGGCCTCCTCGTGCAATACCCGTTCCAGCCAAAGCGGTACGTCGGGATGCGGCAGGTCGCCAAGCAGGTTCACCGCGAAGATGCGTACGTCGCCATCGGCATCGTGCAGCAGTGCGTCGAGGTGCGGCAAGACGGCGTCGGGCAGGCGTGCCAGTACCTCTATGGCGCCGTTGCGCAGGGCGGCGTCCTCACTGCGCAGCAGCGGAAGCAGGCCGGCAACGGTGTCGTCGCCACCAACACAAGCGAGGCTGGTGAACAGCACGCTGCGCACGGTCGGATCGGTCTCCACCTGCAGCCTGGCGCACAAGTCCGGCGCCGACTGGGCGCAGCTCGCAAGGTCACGCGCTGCCCAGCGGCGCACGACAGGGTCGGCGTCCTGCAGCTGGGCCAGCAGCCCTTCGGCGTCGCGGGCATAGCTGCGTGCCTCGACGGCATGCAGGGCACGAATGGTGGAGTGGGCTTTGGTCAGTGCCATGGCGGCGGTCTCGGGCGGTCGGTTCAGGGGAAGGCAGCTCACTGCACCCAGTGGCGCAGCTGCTGAGCAATGGCGCCGGCTGGCAGCACCATGGAGGCACCGCCGCGCTGGATCAGCTCCTGCGGCATGCCGAAAACGACGGCCGTGTCGGCCGATTCGGCGATGGTGCGTCCGCCGGCGCGGTGCAGCTTGGTCATGGCGGCGGCGCCGTCATAGCCCATGCCGGTCAGCATGACGCCCAGCAGCCGCTGTGGCGGCAGCACCTTCATGGCGCTGTCCACGAGCACGTCGACTGAGGGGTGCCACGGCATGCCGGCCGTCTCAGGGCGCGGCACCGCATAGGCGCGGCCGCCGCGATCGCTGACCGCCAGGTCGGTCCCGGCGCGGCCGATGTAGACCCGGCCGGGCTCCAGCGGCACGGGGCCCTGCACCTCGCTGACATGCAGGGCGCACAGGCCGTCCATCCGGCGGGCGAAGGCATCGGTGAAGTTCAGCGGCATGTGCTGGGCCACCAGGATCGGCCAGGGGAAGTCGGCGGGCAGGCGCGGCAGGATGTCTTCCAGGGTGCGCGGACCGCCGGTCGACACGCCGACCAGGACCGCGCCCATCGCGTCGCGAGCCGTGTCCGCCGCACGGGCGGCTGGCCCGGCTGCCGCGGCGGGGCTCACCGGCTTGGATGCCGGCGCATGGCGTGCCAGGCTGGCACTGCCGGCGGGCGGCTTGGCCGTTGGCGCCGGCCCCGGGCGCAGGCGAGCTTGTGCCGCAGCGGCCACCTTCGCCAGCAGCAGGGCCTTGATGTCGTCGACATGGAGCGTGATGGTGCCGCCCGGCTTGGCGATGAAGTCCACTGCGCCGAGGGCGAGCGCCTCGAAGGTCGCCAGCGCTCCCCGCTCGGTCAGCGAGGACACCATCACCACCGGGGTAGGGCGGGCCGCCATCATCAACGAGAGTGCGGTCAGTCCGTCCATCTCCGGCATGTTGATGTCCAGGGTCACCACGTCGGGCTGCACTGCGAGCAGCCGCTCCACGCCTTCCGCCCCATGGCGCGCGGTGTGCACCTCATAGCCGGCTTCGCCCAGCACGCCGCCGATCAGCTTGCGCATCAGGGCGGAGTCGTCGACGACGAGCACCTTCTTCATGCCACGCTCCTCCCTGCTCAGGCCGCCAGCGGCAGGGCGGCCGGCTCTTGGCCGAGCAGGACCGAGACCATACCGGCCTCGCCGTCATGCAGCAGATGATCGGGCTCGATCAGCATGACCAGGCGCTTGCCCCCGTCGAGGTTGGCAACGCGGCCGATCAGCCGGCCCTGTTCATCCGACAGGCGCGGTGCCGGGGCGATGTGGTTGCGCGGGATGCGCAGCACTTCGGCCACCGAGTCGACGATAAAGCCGGTGCGCAGGCCACCCAGCAGGTAGACCATGATGCGCTGGCCTTCATTGCGCTCGATCGGCGCAAGGCCGAGCCGGCTGCGCTGGTCGACCACCGGCAGCACGGTGCCGCGCAGGTTGATCACCCCTTCGACGAAGGGCGGCGTCTTCGGCACGCGGGTCAGGGTGTCGGGCACACGCACGATCTCCTGAACACTCATGATGGGAACGCCGAATTCCTCTGCACCCAGGCGGAAGATCACGACCTGGGCGTCTTCGTCGCCGCTCTCGCGGGCGGTATCGTGGGTTTGCATCTCGATGGTCCGGGCAGATGGGTCTTCGATGCAGGCGGCGTTCGCCGCTTGCAGCGCGTCGTGCATGCCGGGCAGGCGCAGCAGGCTGCCGGTGTCGACGATCGACACCAGGCGGCGACCGCCGTCCAGGCGGCAGATCGCCGAGAACTCCTGCAGCTGCTCGTTCGTCGCCAGCACTTCGGGCACCGGCTCGGTCTGGGAGCGCGGCACGCTCATGACCTCCTTGACCGCGTCCGTCAGGAGGCCGACATGGGCGCCACCGGGCAGGGCGGTCACCAGAATGCGCTGCAGTGCGTCGTCGCAGGCAGCAGGCAAGCCGAACAAGGCGCGCAGGCTCACCAGGGGCAGCAACCGCTGGCGCAGCGACATCACGCCAACCACATGGTGGGCGGTGTTGGGCAGCACGCTCAGTCGCTCCGGCATTTGGACGATCTCCTGCACATCGGCGATGTCCAGGGCGTACTCCTGGCCCGCGACGGAGAAGGACACCAGCCGCAGTTCATCGCTGGCCGTCTCCACGTCGCCGCCCTGCGGCTCGTGGTCGCTGGCCCGCTCGTCGGCGCTGAAACGGCCGGAGCGAGAAGCGCCGCCGAACGCCGCGAACTGCCCCTCGACCAGCTGTTCGAAGTCGACGATCAGCAGCATTTCGGTGCCACCGCCGACCTGCGGCCGCTTGATGACGCCACGCAGGTAGTCCGCGCTGACGACGCTCTGGATGCTGGATGCGCTTTCGATCTCCGACGGCTCGACGTTGACGACGCTCGCCACCCGGTCCACCACGAAGCCAAGCGGCTGGCCGAGCTTGATGACCACCGCACGGGTGGCATCGTCGTGCTCGCGCTCGCCGCAGCCGAACAGGCGGCGCAGGTTCATGATGGGTAGCACGCGGCCACGCAGGTTGGCCAGGCCGTCCAGTGCGGCGGGTGCCAGGGGCAGGCGGGCGACTTCCGGCACGCGGATGATCTCCTGCACGGGCGCCATCGGCACGGCGAACATCTCGCCGGCGACCGAGAAGGTCACGAACTGGCGGTTTCCCGCCTCGGTCGCTGCGTCATCGGTGGCGACCGGCTTCTGGGATGTGCTCATCGCACACCTCCTTCTTGTCTGATGGTGGGAGGGCTCAGGCGCTTTGCAGTTCGTCGGCCAGCGAGGCAATCTCCTCGATGGCAGCAGCCAGTTCCTCGGCGCCCTGGGACTGTTGCTGGGCGGCGCTGGCGGCCTGCTCGGCGGCCTTTTCCGCCTCGCTTGCGGCAGAGGAGATCTGCTGCACGCCCACCTTGACCTGGGTCACCGCAGCGGCAATCTCCTGGGCCGCGACGACAGCCTCCTGGTTCCCCTTCTCGATGGACTGCACGTCGGCTTCGATCCGGTTGAGTGCGACGGTGATGCTCTTGGCCTTCTCCACCTCGGCGAGTGCTGCGCTCACGATCTCGTGCAGGTCGCGACCCACCAGACCGATCTGGTCCTGGATGGCCTTGACCATGTCCTTGATGCGGTCGGCGTTCTCGGCCGAGTCGTGGGCCAGGTTGCGGATGTCGGTGGCGACCACCACGAATCCCTTGCCGTATTCCCCGGCACGCGCCGCTTCGATGCTGCCGTTGACCGCCAGCATGTTGGTCTGGATCGACACCTGCGTAATGGCGTCGACGATCTTGTCGATCTTGCGCGAAACCAGCTCCAGCTCCTTGACCTGCTGGATGCTCGTCTGGGTGGCGCTGACGCTGGTCGACACGCCAGTGATCAGGGTGTCGATGTTCTGCTTGTTCTCGCCCATCAGTGCACGGATGGCCTTGGCTCGTTCCCCGGCGTGGGTAGCGCGCGACTCGGCAAGTTGCGCGCCCTTCTCAATCTGGGTGACCGCGGCGGCCGACTCGGTGGTGGCGGCAGCCTGGGTCTGCGCACCCTTTCGGATCTGCTCCAGCGCCACCATGATCTGGCTGGCCGAACGGTTGATTTCCTGCACGGCGGAGGACAACTCTTCCGCCGAACTGGCGACTTCCTCTGCGCTCTTGGCGATGTCGGTCGAGTTCTTCAGTTCATCGGCAATCTCGGACAGGCCTTGCGCCGTCTGTTCGCAGATGCCCAGGGCCTGCGTCTGCTCACCGACCGTCTTGTTGGCCTCCTCGCAGGCCGACGATTGCTCGGTGGCAGCGGCGGCGATCTGCTCGGCGCCCTTCAGTGCCTGTTGCGCTGCGATGTTGCTCTGGCCTGCGGTCGTGGCAATCTCGGCAGCGCCGCCTGAAATGTCGGCAGCATCAATGCGAATCTGTTCCAGCTGGCGCAGGATGACGCCGCTCTTCTCAACTTCGCCCTTGACCGTCTCGGCCGAGGTGTTGATGCCTTCGGCGATGACCTTGACCTCACCCTGGATCTGGCCTACCAGATCCTGGATCTGCTTGGCGCTTTTCTCGGACGTCTCGGCCAGGGTGCGGACTTCGTCGGCCACCACTGCAAAACCCTTGCCGTGCTGGCCGGCGCGGGCGGCCTCAATGGCGGCGTTCAGCGCAAGCAGGTTGGTCTGGTCCGCGATGCGGGCCACGGCCTTCACGATGTCGCCAATATTCGCCGCCTGACGCTCCAGCTCCGTCATCATTTTCACGGACGCCGCTTGGCGCTCGGCGGCCGTTGCGACATTGCCGACCGTGGCCTCGACCTCGCTGTTGACTTGCGCAGCAAGGCTCTGCATGGCTTCGGCTGTGCCTTGTGCGGCAGTGACAGCAGTCAGCTGGCGGGTGATGGAGCCCGACACCTGCGTCAACGCGGCGAGCGATTCCTGCGCCGCCCCAGCGGCTTCCTCGGCGCCCGTGGCGATTTGCTGGGCGGCGCGCTTGAGCTGCTCGGCGGCCGAGGCAGCTTCGTTGATTCCGGAGGACAACTGGCTGGACGCGGCGGCGACGCGTTCGGCCGCCTGCTGCTGCTTGGCCAGCGTGCGGGCGCGCTTGCGCTGCTGGTCGGCATTGCGGGCGACATGGCGGGGCAGGGCGCCTGCGACGGCGTGGGGAGTGGGGGTGGATTCCGTAGCGGCGAGGGCCTTGCGAACGAGGGACATCAGGGAGCTTTCAGCAGTTGAAGAGGACGCCTGCTTTCGGCGAACCGGGCAGCGCGTGGGGTACCCTGCTATTCGGCGCTGCAAGACGCCGCCAGAATCAGGCGGACCCTGGTGTGCCCTCAGGCGATCCCCGAGGACCGCGCCGGCCTGGACTTGCGCCAAGTCATGCACTTCCGCCCCACGCCGCGCCGGTGCTAGCCGTACCGCGCGCCAGGCGCCTCAGGGAAATCCCGAGGTCGGCCTCAGGACGGGTCCGGCGAGACCAGTCCCTGCCGCACCGCGTACAAGACGAGCCGTGGCACGTCGCGAATGTTGAGGCGCTCCATGATCTGCGCGCGGTGCGTCTCCACCGTCTTGACGCTCAGTCCAAGGTCATATGCGATCTCCTTCATGCCCTTTCCGGAGGCAAGCAGGGTCAGGATCTCGATCTGCCGAGGTGTCAACGGGGTTGTTTCCGACAAAAGCGGCGCAGGCACGGTTTCTCCGCTATGCAATAGCGCGTGCTGGACCACCGTTCCAGACACCGCGGGGCTCAAATAGCGCCGTCCGTTGGCAACCGCGTCGAGCGCGAATTGCAGCTCCACGGCCGCTGCGTCCTTCAGGAGGTAGCCATCGGCGCCGAGGCGCAGCGCCTGCATGACGAAATCGCCGCTGTCGTACATGGAGACGATCAACAGTCGTGTGGCCGGGCTCACGCTCTTCAGTCTCGGCAGAGCGTCCAGCCCGCTGAGGCGTGGCATGGTGATATCGAGCACGATCACGGCCGGCTTCAGCCGCAGTGCCAGCGAGATGGCCTCCTCGCCATCCTGCGCCTCGCCCAGCACCTCGTAGTCCCCGAAATCTTCGATCAGCGAGCGCAGGCCGGCACGCACCAGTTGGTGGTCGTCGGCCAGAACTACTGTTTTCCTTGGCGAACTTACGGCGTTTTCCACGGTAGAGTGGCTGCAATCCTGGTGCCCGTCCCCGGGCGGCTGTCGACGCACAAGGTGCCGCCGAGCAGCCGAGCTCGCTCTACCATTCCTATTAGCCCGAGTGTCGGCCGTGTCGTGTCGCGCGGCCTGCAGAAGCCCACCCCGTCGTCTTCAATGCTCACCGTCAGCGCCTGTGCATCACACCGCAGGTGCACCTCGATGCGGCTGGCCTGGGCGTGCCGGAGAGCGTTCGAGAGGGCTTCCTGGACGATCCGATAGGCAGCGATTGCAAGGTCAGGGTGCACCGGCTGCTCCAGGCGGGGAGCGCTGAAGCGGATCTTCACGTCGTGTACCTGGCGCAGTTCGTTGATGTGCCAGCGCAGTGCCGCCTCCAGGCCGAGCGTTTCTAGCTGGGGCGGATGCAGTAGTAGCGACAAGCTACGCACCCGGCCAAGCGTGCTCTCCGTCATCGTCGCAGCGCTGCCTATGAGCGCCAGTAGCTCGGGGCTGTCGAGGCGACGCTGCAGCTTTGCGAACTGCACGCGGATCGCGCTCAGGCTTTGCCCGATCTCGTCATGCAGCTCGCGGGCAATGGAGCGGCGCTCCCGCTCTTGCACCTCGATCAAGCTGCTCGACAGCGCCGCGAGTTCGGCGCGGGCTTGTTCGGCCTCCCTTTGGGCGAGCAGGGCATCATCCACGTTGCGCAAGATTTGCAGGACGGCCGGTCGGTCGTCAAGATGAACGGCGCTGATGCCGACTTGGGCCTCGAAGCGGCTGCCGTCGAGGCGCAGCATCGTACGCCGCAAGAATCGCAGGTCACGCGGGCCGCCGGACAATACTGCCGCCATGCGAGCCTCGACCTGGGCATGACATTCCGGCGCGAATCGCTCCAGCAGGGGCGAGCCGCGCAGGCGCTCCCCGGCGCCCGGCGCCAGCAGGTCCTGCGCCACCTGGTTCGCGTAGACAATTTGCTGCCCATGCGTAATCAGCACCGCTTCGGGCAGCAGCGTCAGGAGCCGCTCCAGTTCCTGCGCGCTGCGCCGCACGGCGGCCGCGGAGGCCGCCGCTTCCCGCGACATCGCGTCCAACCTCCCTTGCAGGCTGCGCAGGACGGCATACAGCAACAAGGTCGTGATGCACAGGAAGCCAATGCTCTCCGCGGTGTGCCAATGGCCGGCCGTATAGCCTTCCCAGCGGACGGGTAGTGCACCGTCGATGACGAAAATCCATGCGGCGCTTACTGCCGCGTAGACCAGACTGACGCACAGGGGCGAGAGCAGGCGGCGATTCCTCCTGACTACCCGCCTTTGCAGGGCTGGCGCCGCTTCATGGCCGAGGAAGCCGGGCGGATGTTCGCGGGCATGCACCACTGGAACGGCCTAGACCACGGAAATCGGTGCCGCGCGGTACAGATCGAAGCCGCCGAGCAGCTCAGGGGCCAGGGAATCAATCGCCGGCAGATCCCCTGGCGCGGCCGTCAGCCGGCCCAGCGCGTCCTCCAAGCGTGTGTCGAAGGTATAGCCCATCGCCCATCCCGGAAACCATCGCGCAGCCGAGGTGGCGCATATCGGCCACTCTACAAGTACGCAGTGGCGGGCGTCTGCGCGAATCGAGTGCATCAAGGCCTCGAGCGCCCCGGGCTGCCCTTCGAGCAGCTGCGCAAAATGATCGCCCGAGCAGCAGAGCAAGCCGGTCACATCCAGCGCTGCATTTCGGGAAGTGGCGACTTCGAGGATGCGGCGCAGTTCGGGCCCACAGGGGTCGACCTTGCAACGGCTGATGTAGAAAAGGCGGTGGAGGGATTGCATATGCGACCTCGTGCGCTCCTGCCACTTGCGCAGCAAGGTTCACGCCCATGGCGCACTGCGGCTCCACCCAAGAAGCGGCCCTGCGGGGCGGCGGCCGAGCCACCACACCGGGTTCTACGTTCCGCAGCCAGGCCAGCAGGCCGAGCATCATCGCGTCAGCTGGGTGCGCGCCGGCATCGGTGTCCCTGGTGTCCTTGGGCCAGGCCAGGGCGGACATATTTAAGTTGCCCTGCATTACATCAACGAGATGGCGCGTAACGACCAGCCCGATTGCAGTCCCTTCGATGGACCGGTCAGCAGCCAAGCGATTGAAGGGCTCATATGGTCGTTGCAGCCGTTTGGGAGAATGTTCGCGTCCGGTATCGCTGGTGTCGCCGCCACATCGGCCCCCCTCACGTCCATCGAGACGCTCACTGCTCCACCTATGCGGTTGTATTTGATGGCGTTGCTGAGCAGATTGGCCAGGACTTGGCGTAAGCGTGGACAAGTCGCGACACTCTGTCAGCGCCGAGATGCGCCTGGCGACTGCGACTCGGTCGTCCGGGTGGATGTGGTCCAACGGCAGGGTGCTGTCCAGTGCGTGCGGCAGGCACCCAAGCGCGTCGGTTAACGAAGGACCGACGTAGGGGTATCGGCCGTCCGGCAGGCGCACGCACACAACGTCGCGAAGCCGAGACAGGATGAACGCTGCCAGCCATGCTGCGTCTTTCAACAGCGGGCGCGAGGGCCGGAGGCGATGTGCCGATTTCAGGTGAGGACAACGTGGTTGGCGGGATCCGCCGCCCTCCGGACATGCGCCCGGGACTGGTTGATTTTCCTCAGGTCGTGCTCATCTCCCGGAACGCGCTCCAAACGGCCGAGTACGAATGACCCCAGACGGCAGGCCGGCGCAAGGAGCGACCGCATTCTTCCCGGTTAGGCAACGTACGTACCCGCTAGCCGGAAACTGCATCCCGGCCCCTGAGATAAGGCAGTCCCCTGATGGCGGCATCGATGCGTACCGCGCCGGTCCCGAACTTTCTGCCATATCGGTGAGAGGTGCGGCATCGAGGCGCTTGACGGACTGCTGTCAGTTGCGCTTACGGGCCGATCACCGCCACCAGAGGCAGGATGGCATCCACTCAAAGCGACGGCCTGCGCCGTCGCTTGCTGGCCCTGTTTCGGGATCTTCGGTTCACCCCGAACACGGCGGAGCAGTTGCCGAGGCCTGGTGCTCCTCCAGAGCGGCTCCTCTTGGTGGACGCGGCGCTCCCGGTCTGGCTGCGCGACCCGGCGAGGAGCGGCTGGCCAAGCACCTTGCCGCCGGCACACGCATCGTCCTGCTCGCTGGGCTGAGCAGTGAGGCCGCGATAGCGGTTTCTGGCCGTGTGGCCGTGCTGTACAAGCGGTGCGCCGCTCCAGCCTGCGAGCAATGCTCGACAACTCCGCTGAGCAGGACGACGACGCGTTGCCACCGCAGGGGGGACAGCACCTATGACCCACCGTCCATGATCGACTGCAGCGTGCTGCTTGAATCGCCCCGGGATTTGTGGAGGCTCCAACTCTTGAGAAGATGGAGCCATGAAGAAGTCGAACAAGTTCTCACCTGAGGTTCGCGAGCGCGCAGTGCGGATGGTGCAGGAAGCGCGCGGGGAGTACCCGTCGCTATGGGGTGCAGTCGAATCGATCGCGCCGAAGATCGGCTGCGTGCCGCAGACGCTGCTGGATTGGGTCAAGCAGTCAGAGGTAGAGGCCGGTACGCGCGCTGGCACGACGACCGCGGAGGCGCAGCGCGTGAGGGAGCTGGAGCGCGAGGTCAAGGAGCTGCGCCGGGCCAACGAGATCCTGAAGCTGGCCAGCGCGTTTTTCGCCCAGGCGGAGCTCGACCGCCGTACGAAGTCTTGAAGGCGTTCGTCGACGCGCATCGGAGTGACTTCGGGGTCGAGCCGATCTGCCGGGTGCTGCAGATCGCCCCGTCGGGATACCGACGCCATGCGATGCGCCGGCGCGAGCCGGGCCGCTGCTGCGCACGCACGCAGCGCGGTGCGCAGTTGATGTCGGAGATCGATCGGGTCTGGCAAGCCAACCGGCAGGTCTACGGTGCCGACAAGGTCTGGCGCCAGCTCGGGCGTGAAGGCATGAAGGTGGCGCGCTGCACCGTCGAGCGCCTGATGCGCAGGCTGGGTCTTCGCGGCGTGATTCGAGGCAAGCGCGTTCGCACCACGGCGGCCGATGCCAAGGCGCCGTGCCCGTTCGACAAGGTCAACAGGGTGTTCCGGGCGGACCGGCCCAACCAGCTGTGGGTGAGCGACTTCACCTACGTGTCGACCTGGCAGGGCTTCGCCTACGTCGCCTTCGTCGTCGATGTCTTCGCACGGCGCATCGTGGGCTGGCGCGTGAGCCACTCGATGCGCACCGACTTCGTCCTGGATGCGCTGGAGCAGGCGCTGTATGCCCGCCAGCCCGAAGCCGAAGCGGGGCTGGTCTGCCACTCGGACAGGGGCTCGCAATACGTCAGAATTCGCTACACCGAGCGGCTTGCCGAGGCCGGGATCGAGCCCTCGGTGGGCAGCAAGGGCGACAGCTATGACAACGCCCTGGCCGAGACCATCAACGGGCTGTACAAGGCCGAGGTGATCCACCGGCGCACTTGGAAGACCCGCGAGGCCGTCGAGCTTGCCACGCTCGAATGGGTCGCCTGGTTCAACCATCATCGATTGATGGCACCGCTGGGCTACATCCCGCCGGCCGAGGCCGAGGCAAACTACCACCGCCAACTCGCCGAGCGATCGGCCGTGACGGCGTGACCACTTAAACCAACCAGCCTCCACGAAACCCGGGGCGATTCACAATGCCTTTATTTCAGAAGCGGTGGCGCCTTCCTGCGAAAAGACGACCGTGATCCGCTCTCGGTCTTCGATGTGGCGCACGACGGTCCACCCTGGCTCCGAGGCGTCCCAAAGGCGCGAGTAGTTCTGCAGATCCATGGAAGCGCTTAGCAGCGAAGGGCAACGAGCCTGGAGACCCACATGGTAGCTCGCGTCAACGTCCGCTGCCGCTGCTCAGTGGCCATCGGCCGAAGTTCATCGAAGGGCCGCAACGGGTCGGGATACGACCGTCGTCCTTTTCCGCAGGAGGGGTCACAGCTGGGCAGGTTTGGGTTTTTCTCCAGTTTGCTCCTCCAAGACGATGCGCAACCGTTCTCTTCGACACGCACATAAGTGCTTGTCCCGAAACGACTTCTGCGAAGGTCGAATCGAGAAAGTAGCTTAAGATTCCTAAGAAACACCAGGCGCTATTGGCTGGAGGGAGAAGCCGAAGTGCGCCGCACGGCGATGAAGTTGCTTGACGACACGCTCTCAGTATCGGCGCTCGTACTGATCGGCGCCCGGGCCCTAGCAGGCTGCTGAAATACTGCGCTGAAGCACCTACCTCGACCCGCGAGCTGATGGAGTTTCGGTAGCTGCCGTCGCGAGGAGTGTCAGAAGGGCCATTTCCGGGCCGGTTCGCCCCTGTGGAGGGCCGAGTTGCGCACCTGCGCTGCTCATCTGGCGCCTTGCAGACGGACCTGTCCCAGCGAGCGCATGCGCACCAAGTTGTAGGCCGCCATGTTCAGCACGAACAACTGGTCCACCTTCTTGAGTCCGCGCACCATCACCTGCCGGATCGAGCCGATGGTCTTGGCCCACCCGAAGGCCTGCTCGATGCGCTTGCGGCATTGCATCGACAACGCGTACCCGTCGGTCTGGGCGATCTCATCGGGCACCGCCGAGCGACGCCCCGACTTGTTCTGCGCCACATGAGGCTCGACCTTGAGCTGCTGCAACTCGGCGATGAACTGCGCCGCGTCGTAGCCCTTGTCTGCACCCAGCGTGATCTCTGCCTCAGGGTTGACCTGCCGGGCATCGTTGATCATGGCCCGGGCCGCCGCGCGCTCGGCATAGCCGTCTGCCTGAGTGACCACGGCATTGACGATCAGGCCGTGCCGGTTGTCCATCAGTGTGTGGCCCATGAAGCGCATCTCGCTGGCAGTCTTGCCCTTGCAATACAGGCGGCTGTCTGGATCGGTCTTCGATTCGTGCGTGTCGTTGCTGCGCGGCTGGCCCCGGAAGTCGCTGCCATCGTTGCTGCTGCCACCGCCCGCGTCGTCGTCGTCACCGGCCTTCTTGGGCACAAAGCTCTTGTGGCTGGCCCACGCCTGGATCAGCGTGCCGTCCACACTGAAGTGTTCCTTGGACAGCCAGTTCTTGCGCTCGGCTTGCGCCAGCACTTCGTTGAAGAACGCGACCACCGCATCGTGCTCGATCAAGCGCTGTCGGTTCTTGCTGAATACCGTGGGCACCCACACGTTGTCGTCCATCGATAGGCCGATGAACCAGCGAAACAGCAAGTTGTATTGCACTTGCTCCATCAGCAGTCGCTCCGAGCGCACCGAGTACAGCACCTGCAGCAACATCGCCCGTAGCAGCTTCTGCGGGGCGATGCTCGGACGCCCGCCCTTGGCGGCGTCCTCATACATGTCGGCGAACATGTCTTCAAGCTCGATCAACGCGTCGTTGACCATCGCGCGTATCGCTCGCAGCGGATGCGTGGCCGGCACGAAGTCGTCCAGCTTCTTGACGCTGAACAGGCTCTCGGTGAAGGTGTCGGGACCGCGCATAGGTGACAACAAGATTCAGGTTCGGGTGCTGGGTGACACTGTGCCGCATCTCCGCCAGGATGCGCTGCCGACGGCGAGGTATTTCAGCAGCCTGCTAGTAGCGCATGCCGAAGCGCATCGCCCTGTAGAAGAGGATGGCGATCTTTCGAGCCGTGGCGGTTAGAGCCTTGGCCTTGCCGATACGCGCGGCCAGTCGCCGGTAGAACGCGCCCAGTGCGGTCTCGGTCCGGCCGACGGCCGTGGCAACTAATCGTAGGCGCGCGGCGATGCGGTTGTTACTCTTGCGTGTATGTGACGAGAGCACCTTGCCGCCGCTGATTTTGCAGCCAGGCGACAGCGTCAGCCAGGAGGTGAAGTGCTTTTCGGTTGGCCATCGGCTGAGGTCGGTGCCGCACTCGGCAATGAGCGCCAGCGCCACGCTGGGGCCAACCCCGTGGATTTGCGCCAGATCGATGTCTGTGAGTTGGTACAGCAACGGGCGGACGTCGAAGTTCAGCGAGTTGCTTTGCCGCGTGAGACTTCGTGGTGCGCCCAACGGCTCTTGAGGTTGAGCTTTGTCGGCGATCAGCATCTCCAGCGTTTGCTCGATCTGCGCATCGCATTCAGCGATACGAGCTTGGTACGAGTCGTACAGCGCCAGAGCCTGCGCCAGTGCGAAGACATGCGCCGGCTGGTAGTTGCCGACCAAGGCGGCACGAATCGTCTCGATGCTCTCGCGGCAGCGCCCATCTCGCATGGACGCCAGGACGCCGGGGTCACGTTCACCTGCAACGATCGCGCGAATGATCTTCATGCCAGTCACACCGGTGACATCGCTGACGACATGGTGTAGCTGAAGGTTCATGTGGGTCAGCGCCTTCTGCATGTGCTGGATGTGCGCTGCCGCGTACTCCATGTGGCGATCCCGGACTCGCATGTACGCACGCAGCGCGGCGATGTCGCGTGCCGGGCGGAAGCTGGCGCGCAGCAAGCCGCAGGCGTGCAAGCGTTGCAGCCATTGAGCGTCGTTGACATCGCTCTTGCGGCCTGGAACGGCCTTGCACTCTCGTGCATTGGCCAGCACAACTTCCAAGCCTCGATCCTCCAAGATCTCGTACACAGGAATCCAGTACACGCCGGTCGACTCCATCGCCACGGTCTTGATCCCCAACGACACGAGCCAGTCGGCCATGCGTTCGATATCGGCCGTGAAGCACTGGAACATCTGCACCGGAGCGTCGCACAGCTCGGGAGGTACTGCGGCGACCTGTATGCGCGCGCCAATGTCAACGCCGGCCGCGTACGCGTTGATGACCGGTAACCCCATTGCCTTGCCCTGCTTGGACATATCACCTCCACTCGGTAGTACGCCAGACGGGGGATCGGAACGGGTCAGTTTCCTAAACGGGGTCGCACGAAGCGCCACCACAGCTGGGTCCGCAAATTCCCCCTGGGCCAGGTTTTTAGACGGGGACGATCGCCTCCAAATAGAGATCGGCCACGGTCCGGCACTGCTCAGTGTAGGCGTTCCCCGTGTTTCTTTTCATCGGGCCGCGGCGAGACTGCGAGAGACGTTTTTAGAGAAACGGCGGCAAAAGAGAGTCGAGCTATACCGACCCCTCAGGGCTGTACCGGCTGACCCGCAAGGTGTTCACGGCCGCGCCGGGACGCTTGCGCCCCTAGCAGGCTGCTGAAATTCTGCGCTGAAGCACCTACCTCGACCCGCGAGCTGATGGAGTTTCGGTAGCTGCCGTCGCAAGGAGTGTCAGAAGGGCCATTTCCAGGCCGGTTCGCCCCTGTGGAGGGCCGAGTTGCGCACCTGCGCTGCTCATCTGGCGCCTTGCAGACGGACCTGTCCCAGCGAGCGCATGCGCACCAAGTTGTAGGCCGCCATGTTCAGCACGAACAACTGGTCCACCTTCTTGAGTCCGCGCACCATCACCTGCCGGATCGAGCCGATGGTCTTGGCCCACCCGAAGGCCTGCTCGATGCGCTTGCGGCATTGCATCGACAACGCGTACCCGTCGGTCTGGGCGATCTCATCGGGCACCGCCGAGCGACGCCCCGACTTGTTCTGCGCCACATGAGGCTCGACCTTGAGCTGCTGCAACTCGGCGATGAACTGCGCCGCGTCGTAGCCCTTGTCTGCACCCAGCGTGATCTCTGCCTCGGGGTTGACCTGCCGGGCATCGTTGATCATGGCCCGGGCCGCCGCCCGCTCGGCATAGCCGTCTGCCTGAGTGACCACGGCATTGACGATCAGGCCGTGCCGGTTGTCCATCAGCGTGTGGCCCATGAAGCGCATCTCGCTGGCAGTCTTGCCCTTGCGATACAGGCGGCTGTCTGGATCGGTCTTCGATTCGTGCGTGTCGTTGCTGCGCGGCTGGCCCCGGAAGTCGCTGCCATCGTTGCTGCTGCCACCGCCCGCGTCGTCGTCGTCGCCGGCCTTCTTGGGCACAATGCTCTTGTGGCTGGCCCACGCCTGGATCAGCGTGCCGTCCACACTGAAGTGTTCCTTGGACAGCCAGTTCTTGCGCTCGGCTTGCGCCAGCACTTCGTTGAAGAACGCGACCACCGCATCGTGCTCGATCAAGCGCTGTCGGTTCTTGCTGAATACCGTGGGCACCCACACGTTGTCGTCCATCGATAGGCCGATGAACCAGCGAAACAGCAAGTTGTATTGCACTTGCTCCATCAGCAGTCGCTCCGAGCGCACCGAGTACAGCACCTGCAGCAACATCGCCCGTAGCAGCTTCTGCGGGGCGATGCTCGGACGCCCGCCCTTGGCGGCGTCCTCATACATGTCGGCGAACATGTCTTCAAGCTCGATCAACGCGTCGTTGACCATCGCGCGTATCGCTCGCAGCGGATGCGTGGCCGGCACGAAGTCGTCCAGCTTCTTGACGCTGAACAGGCTCTCGGTGAAGGTGTCGGGACCGCGCATAGGTGACAACAAGATTCAGGTTCGGGTGCTGGGTGACACTGTGCCGCATCTCCGCCAGGATGCGCTGCCGACGGCGAGGTATTTCAGCAGCCTGCTAGTGGGAGGCCGAGCGCCTTGTGGGCCGAGAAGACCTGCTTCAGAACCGATAGGCATAGATCTTGTTGGTGGGGTCCGATGGCGGAGCCGGCCCCCAGCGCGGGAATACCTGGGCACTGTAGACGAGGATGGCCTCGCCGCGACGATTGATCGCCACATGCTCCGACATCAGCCGGGGCTTGTCTGCGACCAGCTTCCAGGGAGTCCAACCGTTCACGAAGTCGAACCGTGCGTAGGCCAGGATCGGTTTGTGCGGGTCGTACGGGCCGTCCATTCTTTTGTTGATTTGCGCCGTTGCCACGGCTTGACCTTGGTCGTTCATGGCCATGCGGATCCGGTATCCGACCCCCATGCCGCCCAGATCGGCCAGGTTGCCAATCGCCGCCTGCGGCGTGGACCAAGGAGTGCCCTTGCGGGAGGCCGACCATTTCAGTTGCCAGTGCGCGGCCATGATCGGTTGCTCCACCCACATCGCCAGGGCGTTGCCTTGAGAGTCCATCGCGAGGGCAGGTATGCCGACCTGCGTACCTGGGGCGTTGACCCGCACGCGATTGCTGCGCATCCCGTTGCCGGTGGTGTCCAGAATGAAGAGCTCCAGGCTGTGCTGATCGCAACCACCCCGCTCGTCGTCACCGGCCACCATCGTTGCCACCGCGTAGTTCGTCGGTGAGGTCGCGGCAAGCAAGGGCGAGGTATTCCAGGAAGAACCGAGCATGCACAGGTTGCCGTGATAGGTGGCCAGCGTGACGGGTGTGGCCTGCCCACTGACGGGAGAGACGACGGCTGCGCGAAGATCCACGCCTTGAGGCTCTTGCTTTGCCCCTGTAATCCAGAAGAATCGTCCCGTCCCGTCGCGATTGGCAGCGAAGTAGGCGAAGCGCGCCGCGTCGTCCGGCCGGGTATCGAAGGTGACTTCCTGGGCACCGGCATGCGGCTGTTGCACCACGACGAAGTGCTGGGGCTGCGTCGGGGTCCTCTCGGTATATGCACTGAATACGAAGGACTGGTTCTCCAGCAGGGTGACGTCAGCGCTGACTGATGTCTCCCAAACGCCCTTGATCTCGCCCGTGCCTAGCTCGTAGACGGTCGGCTCCCACGCGCCAGAGGAAAGAAAGCGAACGGATTTCGGACCGGGCTTGAGGTGGGGTGGCCGGGGATCAGGGCCGTTATCCGTTGCCCAGGTGAGCAGCGCGTTGCCGGCGGCGTTCACTTGCAGCTTGTAGCCATAGGCGGTGCTCGGGCTGTCCGCTTGCGGCAGCGGCCGCTCGGTACCCCATCGGCCAGGGGCATCCGACATATTCCACACCGTGATGGCATGGGCCTGCGTGTCGAGCTTTTTCCTCCAGACTGCCAGCGCCCGGCCGTCGTCCATGAGGGTCACGTCGGAGAAAGAGAAGGAGAACTTGCCATCGACGTTGGGCGGACTGTCCGTGCCGATCACCACCGTGCCGGGAGCGTGTCCGTATTGGCCCAGGCCATCACGCAACCGGTCTGACTCATCACCTTCGCCTCCGCCTCCGCCACAAGCGCTGACCACCACGGTCGCAGCCACGACAAGGGCTGAGCACCTTTTTCCCATCTACACTCCCTTGCAATGCTGTGTTGTAAGGGGGGAGACTGTAGCCGAATCGCGGGCGCCCTTGGAGGTCAGATACCGTCTTGAAGGCCTCTGCGCACACCTCAGTGGCTGTGCGTCCAGTTCTCGATGTCCAGTGCTGCCACACGGCCGAAGTGGCGACAGTTATTGGTGATGAAGACTGCGCCTGCCGCGATGGCGTGGCGGGCAATCATCGCGTCCATTGCGAGGATAAATGTACGCGGCATCGTATGGACCGGAAGGTCCGCTTTCGCTGCTCAGCGGGTATCGGCCGAAGTTCATCGAAAGGCCGCAACGGGTCGAGATGCGACAGTCGCGACTGGCAGCCAGGCGATTGGTGATAGCGGGCTCTCCAGTGTTCTGTCTCTGCTCCACCAGCGCGTTGCGCAACCGCTCTCTTCGACACACGCGTAAGTGCTTGATCCGGAACGACTTCTGCGAAGGTCGAATCGAGAAAGTAGCTTAAGATTTTTAGAGAAAGAGGGGCAAAAGAGAGTCGAACTCGGCCTCTAACGGGCGGCGAAGGACAGGGCATCGACCTTCGCAAACCGGCCGGAACCCCGCACCGGCGCGGGAAACGCCCAAACGAAAACGCCCAACCGAGAGCGGTTGGGCGTGATGTTCTGGTGGAGGAGAAGAGGGCTATGGCGAACCTTCCTCTTAAGGTGAGCGTACGGCCGGGGCGCCTTGACCGGACCTACCCTCCACGCCGGCACAATGACTGCTTTCCGTCCCAGGGCGACGTCGGCTTTGCAGCGTGAGCGGACCTCGGAAATGCGCTACTGGATGCCTTTGATATCTTCTTGTAGCCTTGCGGGCATGCGACCCAAGACGGAAAGACAGTTGCGGCAAGACGCCCTTCTGAAGATGCTGCGGGCGCGCAGCAATGTCATACCTGCGGTGTGCAGATCGGAGAGTGATGCGCCCGAGCACTCGTACGCCGTAAGGATGATGACGCTCGACGACGAAGGTGGAGTCATCGATGTATCGCAGAACACCCTTACGCCGAAGGCTCGAAGCTCAGAAGAGCTACGACAGCTTATCCTGCAGCTCATCGAGCGGGCGGAACTGGGTGATGTTGAATGCGGACAGCCGCCTCGGAGAGTAGGTAAAAAGGAACTGGAAGAGTTGGAGCTTTTGATTGGTCTTCCCGTCTTCAGCTATCGGACGGCGTAACGACAGTCCAAAAAGGACCGCTTCCAGCCTGACGCTGATCTGCTCCAAGATCGGGGACACGCTGGAGGAAACAAGTGAACCTACTGGAACTTCAATCTGGCCGCGTGCTGCGGGACTATTGCCATGTTGAGTGGTACGAGGTCGATGAGCTTGCGCGTGACGTGGCGTCTAGCAGGCTGCTGAAATACCTCGCCGTCGGCAGCGCATCCTGGCGGAGATGCGGCACAGTGTCACCCAGCACCCGAACCTGAATCTTGTTGCCACCTATGCGCGGTCCCGACACCTTCACCGAGAGCCTGTTCAGCGTCAAGAAGCTGGACGACTTCGTGCCGGCCACGCATCCGCTGCGGGCGATACGCGCGATGGTCAACGACGCGCTGAGCGAGCTTGAGGACATGTTCGCCGACATGTATGAGGACGCCGCCAAGGGCGGGCGTCCGAGCATCGCCCCGCAGAAGCTGCTACGGGCGATGTTGCTGCAGGTGCTGTACTCGGTGCGCTCGGAGCGACTGCTGATGGAGCAAGTGCAATACAACTTGCTGTTTCGCTGGTTCATCGGCCTATCGATGGACGACAACGTGTGGGTGCCCACGGTATTCAGCAAGAACCGACAGCGCTTGATCGAGCACGATGCGGTGGTCGCGTTCTTCAACGAAGTGCTGGCGCAAGCCGAGCGCAAGAACTGGCTGTCCAAGGAACACTTCAGTGTGGACGGCACGCTGATCCAGGCGTGGGCCAGCCACAAGAGCTTTGTGCCCAAGAAGGCCGGTGACGACGACGCGGGCGGTGGCAGCAGCAACGATGGCAGCGACTTCCGGGGCCAGCCGCGCAGCAACGACACGCACGAATCGAAGACCGATCCAGACAGCCGCCTGTATCGCAAGGGCAAGACTGCCAGCGAGATGCGCTTCATGGGCCACACGCTGATGGACAACCGGCACGGCCTGATCGTCAATGCCGTGGTCACTCAGGCAGACGGCTATGCCGAGCGGGCGGCGGCCCGGGCCATGATCAACGATGCCCGGCAGGTCAACCCCGAGGCGGAGATCACGCTGGGTGCAGACAAGGGCTACGACGCGGCGCAGTTCATCGCCGAGTTGCAGCAGCTCAAGGTCGAGCCTCATGTGGCGCAGAACAAGTCTGGGCGTCGCTCGGCGGTGCCCGATGAGATCGCCCAGACCGACGGGTACGCGTTGTCGATGCAATGCCGCAAGCGCATCGAGCAGGCCTTCGGGTGGGCCAAGACCATCGGCTCGATCCGGCAGCTGATGGTGCGCGGACTCAAGAAGGTGGACCAGTTGTTCGTGCTGAACAGGGCCTGTCCGATTTTTTGTGTGTGAGGCGCTGAAGGCTGCTCAGCAAAGTGAGCGAACCCGAGCCGCATCTTAAGCGGCGGTCTTGATGAAGCGGTCGCCGTAGGCGATCGCGAACTGGTTCATGGCCTCGCGCCATTCCTTGGCAGCGCGTCCCCAATCGGCAGTGATGTTGCGCAGCGCCAGCCAGATCAGTTTGGTGGCGGCATCGTCGCTGGGGAAATGCCCGCGCGTCTTGATGATCTTGCGCAGTCGGGCGTGAACGCTCTCTATGGCGTTGGTGGTGTAGATAACCCGGCGCACCGCTGGTGCAAAGGCAAAGAAGGGAATCACTCGGTCCCAGTTGCGACGCCAGGCGGCGACCACCGTCGGGAACTTCGTGCCCCACGGCCCAGCTTCAAAGGCATCCAGTTCGTGCGCCGCCGCTTCAGCACTGACGGCGGTGTAGATGGGCTTGAGCGCAGCGGCCAGCTGTTTGCGGTCCTTCCAGCTGGCGAAGTCCAGGCTGTTGCGGATCAGGTGCACGATGCAGGTCTGCAGCGTGGTCGCGGGGAACACCGCCCCCAAGGCCTCGCCAATGCCCTTGAGCGCGTCAGTGACGGCGATCAGGATGTCGCCCACCCCGCGGGTCTTCAGATCGTTGAAGACCTTGAGCCAGAACTTGGCGCCCTCGGTTCCCTCGATCCATAACCCCAGGATGTCGCGGCTGCCGTCGGGCAGCACCCCAAGCGCGAGGTAGATGGCCTTGTTGCGCACCACCGCATCCTCTCGGATCTTGACCCGTAGGGCGTCGAAAAACACCACCGGGTACATCGGCTCCAGCGGCGGGCTCTGCCAAGCGGTGACCTCTGACATGACGGCGTCGGTGACCGAGCTGATGAACTCCGGTGACACCTCGGTGCCGTATTGCTCAGCAAGGAACCCCTGGATCTCACGCACCGTCATGCCACGGGCGTACATTGCGACGATCTTGTCGTCAAAGCCGGTGAAGCGGCGCTCGTGCTTGGGGATCAGAACCGGCTCGAAGCTGCCTTCGCGGTCGCGCGGCACCTCGATGCGCAGCGGCCCATCCTCGGTCTGCACGGTCTTGGCGCTGGCGCCGTTGCGCTGGTTGCCGGCGTCTTCGGGCTTCGCAGCCCCAGGCGGGTAGCCCAAGTGGTGCGACAGCTCCGCGCCCAGCGCGCGCTCGATCAAAGCCTTCTTGAACGCCATTGAGGCGGCCTGAACCGCCTCGGCACTCATCGGGCCCTTGACGAACTGGTCCACGAGCTCCTTCGGGATCGTCGGCAGCGCCGCCGCCGGCGGCTTCTTCTTGCTTGGCATAGATGTTCCTCTTCGACATGCTATGCCTCAAACACAAAAATCCTGACAGGCTCGTCATGGCTGGTCATCTCCGGGCCGTTGTCCATGCGGATTGACTTCGGCGGTCCGTACCACTCGATCAACCGATCCAGCGTCCTGATCAGCAGCGTCGAAGGGATGGACTGCGACACCTCGATGGCCAGCGCTTCGCGGTTGGCCTCGTCGATCACGTTGAGCGTGCGGAACCGCCGTCCGTCGTACAGCACGTCGTGCATGAAGTCCAGCGCCCAGCCGTCGTTGACAAAGCCGGTGGCCGCCAGCGGGACCGGAACTCGTTTGGGGATGCGTTTTCTCGTGCGCCGCGGGATGTTCAGCCCCAGCTCGCAGTACACGCGCCAGACCCGCTTGTGGTTCCATGGCCGGCCATCCAGGCGCAGCCGGTCGAAGCACTTCCAGAACCCCCAGCGGCCGTTCTTCTCCACCACGCCGTTGAGCGCGTCGATGACCTCGGCATCCTTCTCCTGGGGTAGTACCGGCGTCTTGTAGTACGCCGCCCGCGACAAGCCTGCAGCCGTGCAGGCTCGCGCAATCGACAAGCGATGCTCGGTCACCATGACCTGCACCACCTGCCGCTTCGCGGACGGCGTCAGAACTTTTTTGACAGCACGTCCTTGATGGCCGCGTTCTCCAACGCCAGGTCCGCGTACATGCGCTTCAGCCGCGCGTTCTCGGCTTCGAGTTCGCGCATGCGCGTCAGGTCCGATACCGTGGCCCCAGCGTACTTGCTCTTCCACGCGTAGTACGTCGCCGCGCTGATGCCGTGCTTGCGGCACACCTCGGCCACCAGCATTCCGGCTTCCCCTTCCTTCAAGATCGCCACGATCTGGCTCTCGCTGAACTTGCTCTTCCTCATTCGGCCTCTTCCTTCCTATGAGGCCGCATTCTCCAGAAATCGGTTGTCTACTCACAGGGGGAGCTTACGAAGTCGCTCACCCACAGCTGGTTGGGCCGGTCCGCCCGGAACACCCTGTTGACCTTGTCGAACGGGCACGGCGCCTTGGCATCGGCCGCCGTGGTGCGAACGCGCTTGCCTCGAATCACGCCGCGAAGACCCAGCCTGCGCATCAGGCGCTCGACGGTGCAGCGCGCCACCTTCATGCCTTCACGCCCGAGCTGGCGCCAGACCTTGTCGGCACCGTAGACCTGCCGGTTGGCTTGCCAGACCCGATCGATCTCCGACATCAACTGCGCACCGCGCTGCGTGCGTGCGCAGCAGCGGCCCGGCTCGCGCCGGCGCATCGCATGGCGTCGGTATCCCGACGGGGCGATCTGCAGCACCCGGCAGATCGGCTCGACCCCGAAGTCACTCCGATGCGCGTCGACGAACGCCTTCAAGACTTCGTACGGCGGTCGAGCTCCGCCTGGGCGAAAAACGCGCTGGCCAGCTTCAGGATCTCGTTGGCCCGGCGCAGCTCCTTGACCTCGCGCTCGAGCTCCCTCACGCGCTGCGCCTCCGCGGTCGTTGTGCCCGCGCGCGTACCGGCCTCCACCTCTGACTGCTTGACCCAAACCAGCAGCGTCTGCGGCACGCAGCCAATCTTCGGCGCGATCGATTCGACTGCGCCCCATAGCGACGGGTACTCCCCGCGCGCTTCCTGCACCATCCGCACTGCGCGCTCGCGAACCTCAGGTGAGAACTTGTTCGACTTCTTCATGGCTCCATCTTCTCAAGAGTTGGAGCCTCCACAAATCTCGGGCGATTCAGTCTGCGAATCCCACAGATGAGCAGCGCAGGCGCGCAACTCGGCCCTCCACAGGGGCGAACCGGCCTGGAAACGCCCCTTCTGACACTCCTCGCGACGGCAGCTACCGAAACTCCATCAGCTCGCGGGTCGAGGTAGGTGCTTCAGCGCAGCATTTCAGCAGCCTGCTAGACGGAACGTCTCGGCGTTATCAAGAAAACGGTCGCACTCGAATGTAAACGCATGGCATACGGTCGCACTGCCTTCCCGTTTCTCCAACAAGCCGGAATTTCCGTTGCCTTACTCGCTTCTCCTGGCATCAATCAAGCGCTCAATATGAGCTGTGAGCCCAATTAGATCGTCGTGTGCGACAGGCCCGAACGATGGGTCTGTTGCGGCAAGATACTGTGCTGCCGTGATTCGGGACTGCTCGGCGAGTGCTTTTACTTCAATCATTCGCTTCGGGCAAATAACCCAATTTGTCCCGCTCAGCAATTCCCTTTGCCTTCCTACCATCGCCCAAGGAATTAACCCTTCATAGCTTTGCACTGCTTCCTGCAGCAAAGCAACTACGCGTGGATCTTCAATCTCAAAACGGAAGTGCACTGTGGGAGGAATATGGGACTGATCGACCGTGATGAACTGCGGGCCCTCAAGATAGCTAACGATCCTTCCGGTTCTTTTTCTCCACTCAGTAGACGAGATACTTTCAATCACATCAAGAATATCTATCGGCTCGGTCGTATTCATACTGTCACCGCAGACCTTTCAGCTTGTCGGAGATTGTGATGCCCTCGGGGTTCGTCGCCCTCATATGCTGCTCCCAGTCTCCCTTTGGGATCGGCTCTGGGGACAAGCGAGGATCATATACGTAGCGTCCGTCCGTATAAATCTGGTGATACCTCTGTTGGATCGAAAGTTGACCGTTTTCGTATACATTCAGGTTGTTCTTCCGCTTCGGGGTCACCTCTAGGATCTGACCCTTACCGCCGGAGGCCCTGTATAAGCGTTCGGCGATTTCTGAGCAGTCGACACAGTCGAGCTCGTTCACCAGCTTGGTGATATGGGGAGTCCGCATCGCCTCGACCACGGCTACGTCTGGAGGGAATGTTTGATTCGGAGAACGGGGCGGTCGCTGCATTCCGGGTAGAGGCTGCGACGGCGCTTTTGCCGTGCCTTTTCCCCCGTCGGTATCGATGAGGGACAAGCCAAGTACCGCTCCGAACATCACCGGGTTCGAGGCGAGCTCATGGCGTACATACTTATCGACGGGCTGCTCTGACCCTTTCCCTTCTTGGATCCGTGATATCGCGGCTCCAAGTTGCTGTTCCGAGAACGGTGCGTCAGAGAGTGTTCGCAGGAAACTCGCCGCCGCCACGTCCGGAGTCAAGCGCCCCGTGGCCGCATCCCGTGCCTGTACATAGAAGGAGCGCTCAATCCGCCGATCGGCCACGCAGTTGGGATCGCCGCCGCACATTGCAGCAATCTTGTCGTCGCTCAGCAGCTTCGCTTGCGCATCCAGCATCGCCACGGCATTCGAGCAGCTGGCGGGCCCCTTGCAGTCTTCGCCGGCCCGCAGGATCGCCTGCTGCACCTTCGGGTCCAGGATCTTGCTGTGGTGCTGCAGGTAGTTGTTGCTCGTCTGGGCCAAGCCGGCCGCCGCGCCAGCTGCGTTGCCGGCGGCCGCACCGACGGCCGCTCCAGCGACCATGACCAAGGCGTGCTTGATGGGCTCCGGCGCATCGAGTGCGGCAATCTGGTCACCGATGACCGGAACAGTGGCGGCACTCGCGGCCGCACCTGCTGCGCCGGCGCCGCTTCCCGTGACAAGGCGACCGACCAATGCGTGCGCTGCAACGCGATAGACGCCGCCTTCTCCCCACTTGCCGGCTTCATCGACCAGAGCCTGCCGTTTCACAGGATCAGTGACCTGTGCTGCCTCCACCAGCAGCTCACGTTGCTTGTTGTCGGCATACTCCCCCAAGGCCTTTGGCATTCGGCGACTGGCCTCTGCGGTGATCTGCACACCCAGCTGCACCTGGTCCTTGAGCAGCTCACCATCCCACTCCTTCTTCAGGCCATTGCCAGCATCGATGCCACTGAGGACCTTCCGATCCACCGCCGCCACCGCTTGCTCAGCCGATCCACCGGTCAGCGCCTTCTGCTTCGCTTCATCGCCGATGACCACCTGCCCCTGGCTGATGCCAGCCGTCGTGACGCTCCGCTGCGAGCCGCTCTCGCTCGCAATACCGGCGGCCGTCCCGTTGGACTTCGTGTCGAACCCCTGCACCGCCACACCGTCGCCCACCGGCTTTGCCATTGCCTTGCCGCTGTCCGACGAACTCACGCTGCCACCGCCGCTCAGGCTCACCGCGTCAGCGCGGTACGAGTCCCGGTTGACGATGTCCGAGGTCGTCAAAGTGCCCGTGCTCAACCGGTTGCGCTCGGCCTCCACCGCCTTGCCGCTGCTGGCGATCACGCCGCCCTTCAAGTCGGTGTTGCCCTTCACCGCCACGTCGAAGCCGCCATCGCGGGCCTGGATCCCCGACTGCTCCTGCACGCTGGCGTAGTCCGCCTCGACCTTGGCCCGGCCGTAGCTGCCGCTGGCGCTGAAGCCCATGCCGGCCGTGACGCTGCCACCGGCGTTCTCGTTGCGGCTCTTGAAGCTGCTCGTGTCCTGCAGGCTCTCGATCTTCAGGTCGCCACCCACCTGCGCCTGCACCCGATCTCCGCTCACCACCGCCCCTCGCACCGTGGTGTCGGTGCCCGAAGCGAGGCTGGCCGTCTTGCCCGCTTCGATGCGGGTGTGGGTGTGCACCACGTCCTGCCCATCGGCCTTGCCGCGCGCCGCACTGGCACTGGCCGTCACGCCGAAGGCCGCGCCGCCTTGCTGCCCCACGCTGATGGCCACGCCCACCGCGGCGCTGGAGCTCTTCTCGCTGCTGCGCTGCGTCACCGTATTGCGTGCCGCCAGCAGCCGCAGCTCGTCCTCGGCCTGCAGCTTCACGTCCCCGCCGGCCTGCACCTGGCTGCCTTGCACGGTGAGATCGCTGCGCGCCCCGTCCCCGCGGGCACTGATGCGCACGTCACCCCCCGCCAGCAACCGAGAGCCGGCCGCCGTGGACTGCTCATCCGTGCGCCGGTTCTCGCTGCGGCTGGAGCCCACCGTGAGGCTGACGTTCAGCGCCTCGCCGCTTGCCGCCTGGCTGGCCGCCTGCGCGGCGTCCTTGGCCGCCATCAGCGTGGTCGCTGTGCCGAGCGCCTTCATGCGGCTGTCCTGCACCTTGCTGGTGGCCTCGGCCGCCTGGGCGGTGCTCTGCAGCGCCGCAATGACGGGGCTGCTCACCGAGACGCTCAGGCCGCTTTGCTTGAAGCGCTGCTCGGTCTCGCTGCGCACAGCCTCGCGTGCTTCGACGATGTCCACCCGCTGCGCCGCGATGTCCACGTCACCTTGCGGGGTCACCACGTCGCTGCCCGCTTGGCGATAAGCGCCACCCGCCTTGATCGTCACCGAGCCGTTGGTGGAGCCCACCGTGGAGCGGGCGGCCGTGGTGACGCTGGTGTCGGTCGCCGTGCTCTTCTGCTGCTTGCCCAGCGTCAGGCTGCCGCCGCTGCTGAAGACGCCGCTCTTGCGCTTGTCCTTCAGGTGGCTCTCGTCAGTGAGTTCCTGCACCGCCTCGACCACCACGTCGCGCCCGGCCTGCAAGGTGGTGCCATGGGTGGACGCAACACCCGAGCCGCGCACCGCCAGGTCACGCCCGGCCTGCACGCTCACGGTCTCGCCGCTGAGCGTGCTGCCTTGCGACGTGGTCTGTGCCACCGCATCATGCGTGGTCGTGCGGGTCTTGCTCGTCAGGCTCTTGCTCACGTAGTAGTGCGCCTGCTCCATCGACTGGCTCGTCTGCGCCGCCTCCAGCGCCACATCCCGGCCCGCCGCCGCTGCGATGGCGCCGGCCGAGCTGCTCACGCTCGCGCCGCGTGCCGCCAGGTCCTGGCCGGCCTGCAGGCGGATGTCGCCCGCCGCCTGCACGACCGAGCCGACCTCCTGGCTGCTGGCTTCGCGATGCCAGTTCTTCGCGTTCCAGTTCGTGCTGTGCTGCTGGTGGGTGGCCACCGTGCCAAGGGTCAGGTTCCGGCCCGCGGCCAGCAGCGTCTGGCCGGCTTCGCCGGCGTTGTTCACCTGGGCGGCCTGCAGGTTCAGGTCTCGCCCGGCGGAAGCCAGCAGCAGCGCCGCCGGCTGGCTCACGTAGAGCCCCGCCACCCGGTCCAGGCTGACCCGGCCGCCTTGTGCGTACTCGTTGCTCGCCGTGGTGCTCTGCACGGTGAGGTCGCGCCCCGCTGTCACCTCCAGACGCTTGCCGGCATCGATAACCCCGCCCAGGTTGCGCAGGTCTTCGCTCGCCTGCAAGGCCACCTCGCCGCCGCTGATGCGGCCGCCCAGGTTGGCGATGTTCCCGGCGTTGATCTGCACCACCCGCCGGCCGGCAATGGTGCCGCTGTTGTCGAGGTCGCCCTGCAGGCGCAGGTCGATGTCGCGCGCGGCGATCAGGCTGCCGTCGCCCGTCACGTCGCCCGGCTGCACTCGCACATAGACCTGCGGCACCAGCACCCGGGCGGAGCCGCCATCGGCCAGCGCCACCTCGCGCTCCACCAGCCAGACGATGTCGCTCGTGAGTTGCGCCATCTGCTCGGCGCTCAGCGCCACCCCAGGCCGCAAGCCCCATTGCCGGGCCACCGTGGCGCCGTTGTTCATCAGCGCCCGGTACTGCGCCTCGTCGTCGGCATAGCCGTCCAGGAAGCGCCGCCCGGTCAGCTGGGCCACCTGCTCGCGCAGCAGGCGTTGTTCATAGAAGCCGTCGCCCAGGCGTTTTTGCACCGCGGACGGGTCGGCGGCCAACTGCTGCAGCAGGTAGTCCGATCCCAGCCATTGCTTCTGCTGGGTGAAGCGGGGATCGGTCTCGACGAGGTAACGCGCTCCTGGCTCCGGTCGGGTGAGGAACAGGCTGCTGTTGGGCAGCACCAGCGGTGGCGCAACGGTGCGCACCACCAACGGTGTGGGCGTGCCGGCACTCGCCGGGCCCGACACCGCCACGGCCGGCGTGGCCGCCGCCGGGGGCAGGGGTGCGCCAGCGCTTCCCGGTGCCTGGCTGGCGGATGCCGGCAGCGAGCCGGCCGGACCGGCGTTCACCGTTTGGCCGGAGGAGGCGACGACGGTGCCGATGTGCGCCGGCACTTCGACGATCTGGCCGATCCTGGCACTAGCATTCGCGCTGCCGGCCTTGTCGATGGTCGCGCCCACCGGCTGCACCGGCGTCGCCACTGGCGCCTGTCCGCCGTAGCCGGGCGTGGTGTGCGTCTGCACCTGGGCCACGCCGAGCTCCACGCTAAAGGACTGCTCCGTGTGGTGCGGCGCCCAGCTGTACTTGCGATCATCGCTCGCAAAATAGGTGTGCACCCGTCCGCCGTCCCGCACGGCCCGGCCCTCGGCTTGCGCACCGACGTTCTGCACGCGGCCAACGTCACCACTGAGGGCGCCACCCACCACCACCTGGCTCTTGTCGTTCACCAGGCTGCCGTGCAGCACCAGGTCGCCCCCCACCGAGAGGCGCGCGGGGCTCGACTGCTGCACCACCGGGGTGTGGCGCGATTCGCTCACGTCCAGGTAGTCCCACACCGCCACGCGGCGCGAGTGCACGTCGGCCGCGAAGGCCTCGATCTCGGCGTTGAGCGCGACATAGCGCGCATGGTTGCGCTGCTTCCACGCCGCATACGCCTGCTGGTCGGCCGAGCAGTCCGAATTGCAGGGCGGCGCATAGGCGGGCGGTTCCGCGTCCGGCTTCTGCACGCGGAACAGGTCCCACAGCGGGCTGGAGGGGCCGTAGCGGTAGGTCTCGGGCGACTGCAGTTCACCGCGGATGTACCGGTCGGGCGAGAAGGCCGCCTCCGGCACCCGGTGCAGGCCGCCAGCCGGGCCGAAGCGGGAGAACGGGTAGCGCTCCGACGGCAGCAGCAGGTACTTGTCGTCGACCTCGCCGAGCGGGGTGCCGTCGTTGAAGAAGGTGCTGTCGTCCAGCGTCCACAGCTCCTCGCTCTCGCGGGTGCTGCGCTTCTTGGAGAAGATGACCTCGGCGTTGCTGTACTCGCGGCCGTTGACGAGGTGCACGATGCGCCGGCCACCGTCTTCCACCCGCGTGGCGGTGCTGAAGTGCTCGTTGCTGTTGCGCAGTTCGCCGACGTCGAGCCGGGCGCTGCCCAGCACCTCGATGCTGGCGCTGTGGTTGCCGAAGCTGCCGGCCTGGCCGGTGGCGCGGTCCTGGCTGTCGAGCGAACCGCCCAGCGCCAGATCGCCGCCGCTGAAGATGAGTCCGTGCTCGCGGTTCACGCCTGTCTGCACGCCGAGGTCCAGGCGCTCGCGGGCAGCGATCGTCGCGGCACGCTCGCCCTCGGCATCGTTGCGCAGTGATTGGGCCTCGATCGCCAGCTGGCTGCCGTAGAGGCGGCCGGTGCCCAGGTTGTCGAGCTGCGTCGCATCGATACGGACACGTTCTCCGTCGATCAGGCCGCGGTTGGTGAGCGTGCCAGCCACTTGAAGGTGGGTGGTGCCCGCTGAGATCTCGCCAGCGGCCTGGTTGTCCAGGTGCTGCGCCGCGATGTCGAGGCGGCCCCCGGCGGTCAGGCTGCCGCTGTTGAGCAGCCGGCCGCCGATGGCCACGCGGCCGTCGCGCGTGGCGCGCACTTCACCGCTGTTGTCGAAGTCACCGGCGAGGTCCAGCGACAGGTCGCCTTGCGACAGCAGCCGCCCGTCGCCGCTCAGCTGCGCCGCATTCACGCTCAGCGACTGGCCCGCCAGCAGCGTGCCGCCCGTGTTCTTGATCGCCAGGGTGGGTGGCGACGCACTCACGTCGGCGGGCGCTGTCTCAGCACGTTCTGCCAGCCTGAGCGATCCGCCCGAAGACATCCGGCCTTGCGAGTTGTCAATGCGGCCGCGGCTCACCACTTGAAGCTGCTCGTCGGCCCGGATGGCGCCGCCCCGGTTGTCCAGGGTCTCGGTGGTCAGGGTCACCGACCGGCCTTCCAGGCCCTTGTCAGCACCGCTGCCCGTCTCGCGGTTGTCGATCGTCTTCGCGTGGACTGCCAGCGTCGCGCCCGACCGCAGCAGGCCGGCCGTGTTGACCAGGGCAGTGCCCTGCACGCCCAGGTCCTGCAGCGCCTGCATCTGCCCGGCGCGGTTGTCCACCGCGCCGGTGGCTTGCACGTTCAGCGCCTGCTCGCTGCTGATGACGCCGGCCAGGCGGTTGTCGACAGCGGCAGCCGTGACGGCCATCGCGCCACGGCTGCCGATGAAGCCGCCCTGGTTGTCCAGCAGGCCGGTGTCCAGCGTGGTCCGTCCCTGGCTGCTGATGCCGCCCGTAGCGCCCGTGCCGGTGTTCACGAGGCGCTCGCCCTGGGTGGTGACCTGCAGGTCCCCGCCGGCCTGCAGGCGACCGGCGTGGTTGTTCAGCTCACCGCTGCGCACCGTGAGCGCGCCCTGGGCGGCCAGGGTGCCGCCGGCGTTGTCCAGCGACTGGCCGCGTGTGTCGATCTCCACCTGCCCGGCGGTGACGGTGCCTTGCGCGTTGAGCAGGCCACCGGTCTTCAGCACGGTGCGCTCCCGGCTTTGCAGGCGGCCGCCGGTGTTGTCGGTACGGCCCTCGGTGCCGATGTCCAGCTGGTCGCCCACCGAGGCGACCGTGCCTGCGCGGTTGTCGAGGCGGGCCGCCTGCAATGTCACGGCGGCTTGGGCCGCCAGTGTGCCGCCGGCGTTGTCGATGGTGCCGGCCGAGGTGACGGTCAGTGCGCCGCCGGCCGTGAGCTGGCCGTTTGCGTTCAGCAGCGCCTGGGCGTCGAGCTTCGCGTGGCCCGCGCTCAGGATCCGGCCTTGCGCCGAGTTGTCCACCGTCCCGCTGGCGTGCAGCGACAGGCCGGCGTCGCCCGCGGCCTGCACGGTGCCGCCGCGGTTGTCCAGCTCACCGGCGTGCAGCGCCGCCGCGCCATTGGTGGCGATGAGGCCGCGCCGGTTGTCCAGCCGGGCTTGCACGTCGATGCTGGCCGCCGCGTTTCCGGTGGCCACCACGTGGCCGTCCACATTGCTCAGGCTGGCGGCCGCCAGGCTCAGGCGCTCGGCGTTCATGCGGGCACCGTCGTGCACCAGGGCGCCGGCAGCCACCGCCAGTTCGCCGTTGCTCGCCATCTGGCCACGTTGGCCATCGAGCTGGCGCGCCTCGATCTGCAGCCGGCCCTCGCCGGCGTGCTCGATGCGCCCTTCGGTGTTGATGAGTCGATCCGCCGCCAGGTGCAGCGACGCCGCATTGCCCGCGATGCGGCCGCCGGTGTTGTCCAGCGTGCCGGTCACGACGAGTTGCGCCGGGCCCTGGCCGGTTTGCGCCAGGTCGCCCCGGGTGTTGTCGAGGTGGCCGAGTTGCAGCTGCAGCTGCTGGGCCGAGGCCCGGCCACCCGCGTTGTTCCAGCCCGCGGTGGGGCTGGCGTGGGCGGACACGGCGAGCGTGCCGCCCGCCGTCACCCGGGCCGCCTGGGTCCCCACCTCACCGGTGGTGGCGGTGAGCGTGATGTGGTGAGCCGCTGTCTGGCTGCCGGTGAGGTCGAGGTGGGTGCCTTCGAGTTTGAGATCGCCGGTGGCGAGGTGCTGGCCCTTGCTGGCGAGGAGCCCTGTGGTCGTCGCTTCCAGCGTACCCTGACCGGTCAATCGGCCATCGGCCCCCAGGCCGGCAGCCAGCACTGCTGTTCCCTGGTTGACCATCTCGCCCGCCGTCAGGCGGGTGTCGCCGCCAGCAGCGAGGATGCCGGTGTTGTCGAGCCGTGCGGCAACGGCGGCCTGCAAGCGGCCGACGGCGTACAGGCTGCCGCCATTGTTCAGTCCGGCAGCCTCCACCTTCAAGTTGCGGCCGGCCTGCACTTGCCCGCGGGCGGTGTTGTCGAGGTGGCCAGTGAGGGCCAGTTCGGCATCGCCGGCCAGGGCCTGCAATCGGCCGTCCGCGTTCTGCAGGTCGCCTGCCTGCACCGCCAGTGACTGCCCAGCCGCCAGCAGCCCGCCGCGGTTGTCCACCGCGCCCTGTGCCTGCAGGTGAAGCGTCTGCTGTGCCGTCAAGCGGCCTGCCTGGTTGTCCAGTGTGCCGGCCGAGACCGTGGCGGTGGTGCCCGCCTGCACCGCACCCGCTTGGCTGTTGTCCAAGCGGCCCAGCACGTCGAGCTTGACGGCGCCCTGAGCAGCCTGCACGGTGCCACCCCGGTTGGCCAGCTGCGACGCCGCGATCTCCAGCGAGGCGCCGGTCGCCTCTGCAACGACCAGGCCGCCGCTGTTGTCGAGCCGGCCAGCCGTTGTCAGCGACACGGCAGCTTGCACCGACTGCACCCGACCACCGGCGTTGTCGATGCGCGCTTGTGCCCCCGTCGTGGCCAGCGTCACCGGCCCGCCGGCAGCCAGCGTGCCGCCGCTGTTGTCCAAGTGCTGACCGGCCTGCACGTCAAGGGCGGCAGCCGCCGTGACGCGGCCGTGCTCGGCGTTGTTCAGCGTGGCCGCATGCAGCGTGGCACTGCCGGCGCTTTCGATGCGGCCGGCGGCATTGTCGAGCCGGCCTTGCACATCGAGCCGCAGCCCCTCGGCATGCGCCGACTGCAGCTCACCACCGCGGTTGTCCAGCTGCCCGGCACGGACAGCGAGCCGGCCGTTGCTTGCCATGCGGCCGCCGGTGCTGTCCAGCGTCTGCGCCACCTCGACGGTGGCGGGCCCGCCGCCGGTGTGCAACAGGCGCCCCTGCCGGTGGCTCAGCGCCTCGGCCTGGATGCCGACCTGGCGTGCCTCCGTGGTCGCGCCGTCGAGCGTCACCTGGCCGCCGCTCAGCGCCAGGGTGCCGCCGCTCAGCAGGGTGCCCTGGGCGCCTTCGATGACGTTGGCCCGCACGCTCAGTGTGCCGGCGCCGGCGTGCTCGATGCGGCCCTTGGTGTTGTGCAGCGCGCCCGCCTGCAGCCGCAGCGATTCGGCCTGAGTGGCGATGCGCCCGCCGCTGTTGTCCAACGTGTCGGCCAGCTCGATCTGCAGGGCGGTGGCGCCGGTCTGCAGCAAGGTGCCACCCCGGTTGGACAGCGCCTGTGCCTGCAGCCGCAGCTCATCGGCCTGCAGCGTGCCGGCGTCGGTGCGCACCGTCTGGGCCGCCTGCAGTGTCACGCGCTCCGCCTGCACGCTGGCGCGCCCCAGGTCGATGTCGCCTTGCCGGGCGGTGAGCGCAATCGTCTTGGCAACCGTCTCGCTGCCCGACAGGTCGAGCCGCTGGCCTCGGGCCGACAACGCCTGCGCCGCCACGTTGCGGCCCTGCGCCACCAGCGCTTGCGCGGCCCGCACGGCGAGGTGGCCGCTGGCCCCCAGGCGGCCGTCGGCCTGCAGGCCCGCGACCAGCAGGCCGCCTGCGTTGTTGCGCACGTCCTGCCCGCTATCGAGGGACACGCTGCCTGCCGAGGCCATCACGCCGTCGTTGACCAGTTCACCGTGGGAGGCCACCGTCAGCTCGCCACCGGCATGCAGCCGCCCGGTGTTGCTGACCGCGCTGGCCGAGACCTGCATGGCCTCGCTGCTCCTGAGGTCGCCCGCGTTCTCCAACCGGCCATCGGCCGTCACCACCAGCTGCCCTGAGCTCGCCCCCAGCGTGCCGGCATTGCGCACACCCACGCCGGCCTCGGTGCCCACCAGCCGGATCTTGCCGGCATACATGCCGCCCAGCTGGGCCACGTCGATGGCGAAGGCCGGCTTGGTGCCGTCGCCGGCGGCCGGTGTTGCAGTCGCGCCGTCGGCCGCCACCCGGTTGGCCCCGGTCGTGACCTGCAGGGTGTTGGCCCACAGTCCCGCGTTGACCTGCACGGCGCGGGCGATCAGCTCGGTGTAGTCGGCCTGTGTCGCATCCAGGCCGGCGCCTTCCACGCGCAGCGTGCCCCGGCCCACCAGGTAGCCGTCCAGCCGGCCATCGGTGAGCACCGGCGTGCCGGTGGTCAGGGTCGCGCGGCTGGCATTGATGAAGCCGCAGCCGTCGCAGGTGATGCCGGCCGGGTTGGCGATCACCACCTGCGCCCGCTGGCCGGCCACTTCAAGCCAGCCGCGCAGCTGGCTCGGGTCGGCCGCGTTCACTTCATTGAGGATGATCCGCGCCGGGCCCTTGGCGAGCCAGGGATTGCCCTGCACCCAGCCGCCGAGCTGGGTCTGCACGTGGGTGCGCGAGTTGTTCAGAATGGCGCCCTGCCGCTGCACGTCGAAGCGGCTGTAGGTGTTGCGGGACACGCCGGCCGCGCTGGGCGCCTGGATGTTGACCAGGGGCACGCCATTGGCCGCGTTGAGCACGGTGGGCCGCTGCTGGCGCGGTGCGTTGGGGTCGCCGATGATCTGGGCCTGCGCGGGATCCAGCAGCAGGCCCAAGCTGCCGATCACCACCATCGCCGCAAAGGCCACCGGGCTCAACGTGGCGCCGAGCGTGCGCGTGGAGCCGCCGGGCCCGTCCGCCTTGCCATGGGCGCTGGCGGTCTCGGCGACGGCCATCAACAGCCCGCGGGCTGCGTTGTAGACGATGCGATAGAGCTGCTTGTTCATGCGCTTGTTGTTCGTGTCAGGGACAAGGGCAAGCCGCCGCACGCCGCACAGCGGCGGGTGGCTGCCGACGGTCGCTCAGAGCGACCAGTTCAGGCTGAAGCCGGTGACGGTGTGGGCCGCCTGGAAGCCGGCCGGTCGGGCGACCGGGGTGCCGGCGAAGGCGTCGTAGCTGAAGCCACGCCACCCGCCCCGCAGGCCGAGCACCGCCCCGGTCAGCCGTCGGCCGACCAGCCAGGCGGCGGACGGCCCGCTCACTTCGCCGTGGTCCAGGCCGAGGTAGGCCTCCTGGCCGCTCGAACCGAGCGCCAGGCCGATCTCGTTGCGCAGCAACCAGCCGCGGTCGGCCGACAGCACCGTCTCGCCATCGAAGCCACGCACCGTGTAGCGCCCGCCGATGGAGAAGCGGTCCTGCGGCACCAGCGGAGTGCGGTTCCACTGCGCGCGCCAGCTGCTGCTGTAGCGCAGCTGTTGTGGGCCCCAGGGTGTGGTGACCTTGGCACCGCCGGACAGGCCCAGCTCGGCGCTCATGATCTTCATGCGCGCGCTGCCTTCGCCGAAGGACTGCTCCGGGGCGGCCATCGCACCGAAGGCGCCGGTGCCGCGCCGGTACGCCAGGCGGGCGTCCAGCGTCGCGGTGCCGATGAACTCGCGGTGGCTGGCCGCCACCTCCCAGCCCGCCGTGCGGCGGCGCTGGTTCTCGACCTCGGTGTCGTCGATGTGGTTGCGCGAGGCGCGCAGCCAGCCCCGCAGTGCCGCGGTGGTCTTGCGCACCGCGTCGCGGTACACCACGTGCGAGAGCTGCAGCTCGGCATTGCGGCTCTGGCCACTGTAGAGGTAGGTCTCGTAGGGGCCGGCCACCGCCTGCCGGTAGTGGTTCTCGCTCAGCGTGGCCCCGAGCAACCAGTAGCCGAACGGCAGGGAGTAATGGGCGGTGTAGCCCCGGGTGCCGCGCTCACCCGTCTCGCCGCCACCCAGGTCGTGGTTCAGGCTGAGGTAGAACAGGTCGTTGAGGGTCCACCAGTGGTCATAGGACAGCGTGACGCCCCCCTGGTAGGGGCCGGTGGCCCGGGAGCCGCCGTCGTCCACCGACAGCGCCAGCCGCAGCGGCAGCGCCTGGCGCCAGCGAATCACCAGGTCGCTGTCGCCGGGGCCCGCATCGGCGGCGGTCGAGGGCTGGATCTCGATGTCGGCCTCGGCCGTCGGCACTCGCTTGAAGTTCTCCAGCGCCTGCTCGATGTCGCGCAGGTTGAGGACGTCGCCCCGGGAGACCGGCACGGCGTTCCAGGCGGTGGCCCGCCCACCGGCTTCGGCATCGAAGCGCACTTGCCGCACCCGGCCGGGGACGACCGTCAGCACCAGCTCTGCGCTTTTGAGGTCTTGCGGCGCGGCCAGCACCCGGGTGGTGACGAAGCCGCGCTCGACGATGGCGTTCTGCACCTGCGCCATGACCGCCGCGATGCCGCGGGCACCGAGGCAGCGACCCACCGCGCGATCCGCGCCGCCGATGACCGAGGCCAATGCAAAGCCGAAGCGATCCGCCGATTGGCCGACCAGGCGAACGCGCTCGATGCGAAAGCACGGCGTCTCGGGCTGCGTCCAGTCCGGCTCGACGGTGGCAGGGCGGGGCAGGCGCACGTCTGGCCGCGTCTCCTGCTGCCTGCGCAGTTCTCGCTCGCGCTCTTCTCGCAGTTGTTGCTCGCGGGCGCCGGGTTCAAGGGTCGATGTCTGCGCCCAGGAAGAGGAGGCGGCACTCATGGCGACCAGGACCGCCGCCGCTGTGCCGGCCATATGCCCTCCCACGCGGGATGTGCGGCAGTGGCGCATGCCGGAATGCGCGCGCCGCGTGTTCGAAACTCTCATCGTTGTTCTTGCTTCGCGCCTTCGAACGACGCCGGCGTCGGGCTGACCCATACCGGCCGTTAGCCGGTGCAGTGCCAGTGCGCCGCACATGCCACGCGCCCACAGCAAAGCTGAGCGGAGGACGGCGACAAGTCCGAACGTCGAGCGTGAATGTGTCAAATAGTGACGAGTCTATCGAGTCGAAAGCCAACCAATGAGGAACTAGTTGGCATTTCGAGGGTGCCTTCCTGGTACAACCCCTCGTCTTGGGGAAGGCGGATCCATGTATTGCGCCAGGCAGCCATGGCGACTGCTGCGGACCCACGATCAAGCCGCAAGGGCCAGCCCGACCCGACGGGCGAAGCGGCCTTCGCTGCACGGCGCGCTTCCCACGATTCCCGGCGCCTCGTCCACGCCGGGTGGCTGGCCCCGTGTCCAAGGCTCTGGCGGTTCTTGCCTTCCACGATGCCCTCGGGCGCGGGCCATCGCGCCACTGAGAGGCAACACGGTGATGCGCTGGATCGGACGTCATGGAGAGGTGTGGCGGAGCGGCAGCTGGGGATCGCTCCATAACCGACAGCGTCGTCTGTGCGCCAAGGACCTGTGGGACAGGGACAGGCGGGGCTTCTGGCGCGGGGCGCCACATCGAGCTGGGCCTGCCGGTGTATGGCGTGCACTGCTAACGGGAAGTGCATCAAGCCAGCTTGAAGGAAGCCCGCGGTGAGGTCCACTGACCCATGCGTACCCTCGCCACCACAGCTTCGGAGCGTGCCGAGCCGTCGGGTGACGACATCGACAGTCGTCGGTAGGCCCGAGCGTTGAGCAGGCGCCGGTCTGCCGATCGCTAGGAGCCATAGCGCGCGTCCTGGTATCGCCATTTGACCGCCCCTATACCTCAACCCGAACCCGCCCTGTGGCCTCGGACTCAACGATGCGGTGTCCGTGAAACCGGGTCGACTCCAACTCCAACGACTGTGGCCGGTGACCGAAGAACCGCTACACTCGCCGGCGCTCGCGCGCAACGGCGCCAGGAACTCGTCCAAGCGACGCTAGGCGGCCAGCGACAAACACTCAGATGGTCCAGGCTACAGGCCTATGCCCGCACAGAGTGAGCGAGGGCCGGGGCGTAGCCCAAATCAACCAGTCTCCCGGGTCGCCTCCCCCAGCTGACAGTACAGCGCAGGACCGCAAAGCTTATTCATGTCTCTTTCGCCGCCGAGCGGTTCGGCTTCTTGGCGTTTGGGCCAATGCAATGGCGTGATCGCGCCTCGATGATGACGTGGACACTTTGTAGGAAAAGAATGAAAACGACGTTTACTCAACTCGCGCACCGCCTCGCCCTGTTGACGCCCCTGTTCTTGGCTGCATGCGGCGGGGGCGGCTCCAGCTCCAGCTCTCAGGAGCAGGTGCCGTCGACGCCGGCCCCCCCGCCCGCGGCAGAGCCTGCACCTTCGCTCCCACCTCGCAACCAAGCGCCCTCTCCGTCCCCCGCGCCCGAGGCGCCACCGGTAGCACCGCCCCCACCCGCCCCCGCGCCGGCCCCTACGCCCCCCCCTGAAGCGCCTCCAGCTCCCGCCAATGTCATCGCCACGGACGTGCAGTCCTTCGTCGTGATGCAGAACCGCTACCCGGGCCGGTCCATCACGGGCAATCAGGTCGAACTGGACTTCGCACTTCACGGCATGAGTTCAGGGTATGAGTTGGAGTTTGTCAGCGGCTCTCTCAGGGGTGGCTACTACCTCAGCCCGCTCGTGGTTCTGCCTGCACGTCTCAAGGCCTCCGCGTCGTACGACGTCGAGCTGAACGGCTTCAAAGTGAAGGGCTCTGAAAGCAAAGGCGCTCCTCCGGCTGACACTGCCCGGCGTTACTTGGCGTCGGTCCAAACACTGGTGGACAGCGGGATCGTCCACGTGGGCATGGGCAACTGGAAATACTACGGCGACTACCAGAGCGGCTACTTTTCGGGTGAAAGGCAAGTGGTTGGCAGCTTCGTGTTCGGCACGCCGACGCCGGTAGCGCAAGTCGACGCGGTGAAGAGCGGCAGCTACGCGGGCCACAGTCACGGCACCGCACAGCTCTATTCGTTTGACATGTCATGGTTCGACCGGTACGACCAGTCGACAGCAAAAGCGAACATTACCTACGACGCGACAACGCGCAGCGTGACCGTGACGCTGCTCGACTTCCAGGTATGGCTCACGTCCCTCTACTCCACACCCTGGGCCACATGGGACCCATCGGATGCAAGTTCGACACTCATCACGTCGTTGAGCTGCACGGGGACGGTCCCGGTGAACGCCAACATCTTCACATGTGCTTTTGCAGATGATCAGGGATTCGTGCAAGGCAAGTTTTTTGGGCCGAACGGCAGCGAGATTGGTGGCACGTTCAACTTTCGCGGCGTGTTCCATGGGGGACCCGACGAGGCAGTTGCCGGGGCGTTTGTGGCAAAGCGGAACTAGCTAGACGCTTACGTCCTCTCGGCAGCGGCTCCAACCCATCCCCCCGCCCTTCCCAGGGAAGGGGGCGAGTCGCCCTCTGCCATGTGCGGTGCCAGGCCTTCAACGGCCAGGCACTGCACACGGCGAGCATCGGTGGGCGCACCACCGCGTCAAGGGCAAGCCCTCACGGGCGGCCGGTGGCCGGCCTGGACTCGGATGCTGCGCTTCAGCGTGCCAAGTACTGATTGCCTGCGATTAGCCCTGCATCAATCACTCGCCGAAGGGCCTCCGCGTCGTACTCCGGCCGGCCATCGAGTTCACCCGAATCGTTGAAGGCTGTTGACCCACCAAACTCGAACAGTGCCATAACCACAACTGCCGCAAACAACCAACTTCCTCGCGTTGTTACGTCGCCCATGTGGGTCGCGGCGTCATCGCCCGTGAGCTCGGTTGGGTATTCGCCGAAGGAGACCCAGCAATGCTCATGAACGCCGTTGCCACGAACCGTCACGATTGAATCTGCCAGAGCCTTTGGCGGACTGGTGGGCTCATGCAGTTGCACTTCAGGTGGCGCGAGACCAAACCCTTCGAATGCACGACCGACCGCCTGTTGAACCTCGCCCAGGGATGCGGGTAGTCGATGAACCGGAACGAAGACGCTGTTGGACACATTACCTCCCTGGCACAACGAGCGTGCCTTGCGTGATGTTGAGCCAGCCGTCGCCGAACTTGACGTAAACGTTGTTTACTGAGCCTTCATTCAGGATGCGTCCGACCGGCGTGTTAGGAGTCACGAACTTGGCAAAGCCGTCGATGCTGACTCCTGTTCGGGTCGCGTCCACAGCGATGTCGCCGACGTAACCCTGAGCGGATATGTTCCGGGCGCCCTTGACGATGTTGCGAAGAACCGCCTGTTCGCCATTGCCCGTCACAATTTTCAACTGGGTCGGCACACCGTCGAGCCATCCGTCAATGCCGGGGAAGCTATCCGTCGGCGCCCCGACGAACTTACCACCACGGAACGAAGCAAGGTCCTGCGCTTGAGCAAACTCGGCATCGCTAAGAGCGTTCCTTGTGACCGTTCCAGGTTGTCGCGAAAGCGTCAGTAGCGGCGGCGTCTCCCCAATAGCCAGGCTGCTAGCACTTCCGGTATTGCCAAAAGTAGAAAGTCCGCTCGAAGCGGACTTTCGCCATGCGCAAAGCGCAACGGGATGCGTCTAATTTTCGGCAATGAATTCAACATCGTCGAGGTATAAATTTATGCGCAAGCGCTCTGAGTCGCCAAAGCCCAAGACGACACTACTCCCGGGGCGAGGTGATTCAATGGATATCTCAGGAACGGCTCGGTTGGCAGCCTCAATGCTTCCACCGCTTTTGACAAGACGAAGGAAGTTAACCATCGTCGAAACGTCGTCTGCGCTGCCGCTTGCGAAGCCGCCCTTCACATCGGCGCCCAGTAGATTGGAGTACACGTAAGCAGACCGAGCTAGGAACAACGCCCCAGTTCCGGAAGGAGAGCCGTTTGGAATTTTAACCCACGCCCCCGCATATTCAGAATCTAGCAAAGCCCGCCCATCTCGAAACATTAGACGGGAGTCCGCTATCGCGAGGCGAGCCACTTCTCGCCACAAGGGATGTTGTGCCCAACAGTCAATGTGCACAGATGCGCCGACCAGTGGAAGCAATTCATTGCTGTGGGCGGAAGCGTACGGGTCAATGATTGGCACACGGTTTAGCTCACCCAATGTCAATATCTCACCGCCACATATGCGGCAACGAGTTGCCTTGAAACCTTCATTCATTGAATTTTCCTCGGATGGCAGCAGATGATTATCGCAATACGTTTCCACCCGCAGGCATCATGGGTGGGCTGTTTAGGGCGCGCCAATAACCTTGATTGTCAAAAGTTCCCAGCCAGTAGTCAGTTCCAGGCGCCCTGGTTCCAGTGGTCACGATATAGCTCCGATTTTGCTTCAGGCGCCACAGATAACCAACATCGCCGAATTCTCCGGACGGTGCCAAATGGTAGAGCGTATCTCTCGGATGAGAGTGCACGATAAGACGGTCTACATCAAGCTTCAGTACATCCGAAACATTGTCTGCAGCTCCACGAACCAACATACGCGACCCATTGCCCAGTCGTACAACGGCGTGCTCCCGCCAGTCGCATTCGAAAGAGCCGACACGTCACCGAATACAAGGTTCCCCAAGGCGCCTTTACGGCCCGAGTGCCTTGGAACGATGCTGCTGAAAGGCGCTCATGAAGCGCCAGTTGGTCGGGGGTCAGAATGTCCAAGCCCTTGGCGCTCGGACCAAAGGCAACGCTTCTTTGGGGGAAAGCTGCGCCGACTTCAACATTGCCTAGAGTGAAGTTCCCCCGCGACGTTGCAGCTGTCGGACTACCGCGCATTCTCCCTAGCATCAGCCCTGCCAAACTAAAGGTCGATTCCGCGGCTCTTTCCGGATCTCCTGCCCCTACCGCTCGTGCCAAGTCTAAGGTGGAGTTAACCCCTTCTCTTATCGCCTCGCCATAGTAGCCAAGCAACGAGCCGCCATCTTGGAAATATCGCCCGGCACCGCTCGACGCCCGCAGGTTCTGGTCATAGGACAGACCAAGGCCAGCCCTAGCACCGTTCCAGCTGAAAGCAACGCCATCGCGCAGCATGTCGTACGTCTCAACAACTGGTACCCACGTGAAGTTGCGAAGCCCCCGACCAAGTGCCTCTGCCACGGGTGAATCTGAGGGTGCGTCGAGAGCGGTCCTCTGGCCTCCTAGCAGGCTGCTGAAATACTGCGCTGAAGCACCTACCTCGACCCGCGAGCTGATGGAGTTTCGGTAGCTGCCGTCGCGAGGAGTGTCAGAAGGGGCATTTCCAGGCCGGTTCGCCCCTGTGGAGGGCCGAGTTGCGCGCCTGCGCTGCTCATCTGGCGCCTTGCAGACGGACCTGTCCCAGCGAGCGCATGCGCACCAAGTTGTAGGCCGCCATGTTCAGCACGAACAACTGGTCCACCTTCTTGAGTCCGCGCACCATCACCTGCCGGATCGAGCCGATGGTCTTGGCCCACCCGAAGGCCTGCTCGATGCGCTTGCGGCATTGCATCGACAACGCGTACCCGTCGGTCTGGGCGATCTCATCGGGCACCGCCGAGCGACGCCCCGACTTGTTCTGCGCCACATGAGGCTCGACCTTGAGCTGCTGCAACTCGGCGATGAACTGCGCCGCGTCGTAGCCCTTGTCTGCACCCAGCGTGATCTCTGCCTCGGGGTTGACCTGCCGGGCATCGTTGATCATGGCCCGGGCCGCCGCCCGCTCGGCATAGCCGTCTGCCTGAGTGACCACGGCATTGACGATCAGGCCGTGCCGGTTGTCCATCAGCGTGTGGCCCATGAAGCGCATCTCGCTGGCAGTCTTGCCCTTGCGATACAGGCGGCTGTCTGGATCGGTCTTCGATTCGTGCGTGTCGTTGCTGCGCGGCTGGCCCCGGAAGTCGCTGCCATCGTTGCTGCTGCCACCGCCCGCGTCGTCGTCGTCGCCGGCCTTCTTGGGCACAATGCTCTTGTGGCTGGCCCACGCCTGGATCAGCGTGCCGTCCACACTGAAGTGTTCCTTGGACAGCCAGTTCTTGCGCTCGGCTTGCGCCAGCACTTCGTTGAAGAACGCGACCACCGCATCGTGCTCGATCAAGCGCTGTCGGTTCTTGCTGAATACCGTGGGCACCCACACGTTGTCGTCCATCGATAGGCCGATGAACCAGCGAAACAGCAAGTTGTATTGCACTTGCTCCATCAGCAGTCGCTCCGAGCGCACCGAGTACAGCACCTGCAGCAACATCGCCCGTAGCAGCTTCTGCGGGGCGATGCTCGGACGCCCGCCCTTGGCGGCGTCCCCATACATGTCGGCGAACATGTCTTCAAGCTCGATCAACGCGTCGTTGACCATCGCGCGTATCGCCCGCAGCGGATGCGTGGCCGGCACGAAGTCGTCCAGCTTCTTGACGCTGAACAGGCTCTCGGTGAAGGTGTCGGGACCGCGCATAGGTGGCAACAAGATTCAGGTTCGGGTGCTGGGTGACACTGTGCCGCATCTCCGCCAGGATGCGCTGCCGACGGCGAGGTATTTCAGCAGCCTGCTAGGGTTGCCATGACAAGTCCCTTCCATAAACGCTGAACCGTGCCGATGCCGTACCAGAGTGCGCACCATCGGTTGTGCGCCCGAGCATTCGCGCACTGCCGGCCGTAACAGTGCCCGTCGGTCTATACGACACCGCCGGACGTAGGAATGGATCGGCGTTGGTCTTCGAGAACAATCAGCGCTGCTCGCAAGGCGGCCATAAGCGTCTTGCTGTTCGCCTCCTCGAAGTGCCCCTGTGGAATGGCCTTCGCTGTTTCCTCCAGCTCCGCGAGTCGCGCGTTCACCTTCTCGATGTTCCGATCGATGCTCTCAAGATGGTCGAACTGCTGTGCACGGTCCGTCACGATCATTCCTTCTTCGTATTGCGATCGCTGCGATCCAACCACATGAAGCGCCCGCGCTCAAACAGAGACGGCGGCCAGTGCGTCAAATGGCTGCTGATCTGACTCACGAACAGCACTTTGCTCTGTCCACTCCTGCCAGCGGCGGATAACCACGTCGGCGTACTTGGCATCCAGCTCCATCACCCGCGCAACCCTGCCACTTTTCTCAGCGGCGATCAGGGTCGTTCCCGAGCCAGCAAATGGGTCGAGGACAACGTCACCCGGCCTGCTCGAGTTGCGGATCGCTCGTTCCACCAGCTCGACCGGCTTCATCGTGGGGTGCAGGTCGTTCTTTGCTCGTCGATCGATCTGCCAGAGGTCGCTCTGGTCGCGGTCCCCGCACCAGTGACGCTTGGCGCCCTTCGGCCAGCCGTAGAGGATCGGCTCGAACTGGCGCTGGTAGTCCGCGGTTCCCAGCGAGAAGCGATTCTTCGCCCAGATGATGAAGGTAGACCAGTGACCGCCTGCCTCTCGGAATGCTGTCTGGAGCCTGTCCAGCTCGCTGGAGGACATGGCGATGTACATCGCTCCTCGGCAGCGCGGGACCATCAGCGATAGGGCATCAGCGAGGAACCGCTGGAAGCCGGCACCCAGAGCGTCGTTCAGGATGGGACGGGCCGTGCCGCGCTTCTGGTGCATCGGGTTTCCGGTGTACGCGACGTTATAGGGCGGGTCGGTGAACACCATGTCGACCTGTCCATCGCCCAGCAGCAGCTGATAGGCCTCGGCGTTTGTTGCGTCGCCGCAGACCAGGCGGTGCTTCCCCATCAGCCACACATCACCCACCTGGGGGATTGGACGCGCCCCCCGGCTCCGGAACTGCATCGTCGTTAGTCGCGCCATCGTGATCTGGCTCCTCGCCCTGCAGCAGCTCGGCCAGCGCGTCTGGGTCGAAGCCGGTCAGGTCCAGATCGAAGCCTTCGGCGTCCAACGCCTTCAGCTCAAGCCGGAGCAGCCCGTCGTCCCAGCCCGCAAGCTCCGCCGTGCGGTTGTCGTTGATCACGTAGGCCCGCTTCTGCACCTCGGTCAGGTGCGCGAGTTCGATCACCGGCACCGTCTTCAGGCCGAGCTTGCGAGCGGCGAGCAGCCGGCCGTGGCCGGCTACCAGTACGCCGTCGGAGCCAACCAGGCACGGGTTGACGAAGCCGTAGGCCACGATGCTCGCTGCAATCTGCGCGACCTGCTGCTCCGAGTGAGTGCGGGCATTATTTGCATAGGGCAGCAGCCGCTCGATCGGCCACTGCTCGATCTTGGCGGCCAGCCAGTTCACGGCGGGCGACTTGGGAGGGAGCATTTGATTTTTCAGGAGGAGGTCTGGCTCCTGAGCTGAGGCCGGCACCAGGAAGACGGGCACACGACCGCAGGAGCATCTGTAATGACTGGTCGAGGCCCGGTCAAAAGTTTGGTTAGAACCTGCAGGCAACACGAAGGAACGGTCACGCCTGCGCTGCTGTGCCTCGTCTGATGAGGCCGACGGTATTCGCCATTGATACGCAGCAAGTAGAAGCGGGCTAAACCGGGAGAACGTGATTCACTCCTGCCCCGGCAGAAGCAATTGGAGGAACTTGGCGATGCAAGGCGTTCGGCTCTCGAAGTGGCACTGGGCAGCAGTCCGGCCACTCGCTACCGGTCTCCTATTGGGGCTATCCCCCGCTATCGCCCTGCAAGCCGTTGCGAGGCTGGTAATGGGTCCTCAGTGCAACTTCCATGAAGGCGTGGGAGCCGTTTTTTTTCTCGGAGGGTTTGTCGCCTTTCCGCTCTCTCTATACGCGGTATTCGCTGTATTCGCGCGGGCAACCGAGGCCTTTCGAGTCTACCCTAGAGGTCACAAGTTGGCACTTTTCATGGTTCTCGCGCTGACGGTCGGGGCGCACCTCATGCCTTGGATGGGCAACGGCTTCTTCGAGCGAGCGTTGCGCACCTTAGGCCTTTGCTAAAGCCGACTTGGTTGGATGCGAGATCCATGGCGAAGTCCGGCTGAAGAACGACGTCGACCAGGCACTACCGCCCGCGAACTCCGCAAACCTTGGTTTGCATCAACCGGTAGATGAGCGTCGCGGGTTTTCCGCCCGCATTGGGTACCAAAAGGAAGGACCCACAAACTCTCCCGTGGGCTGGCGATGAGGGCGCCAACAGCGATCCGAGGTGGATCGCGTCGCTCTACAGAAGGTCCTTGTGCAGTCGCAGTTCGAACTGTACCGAGAACGACGCCGGCCGTCTTGTGCTCCGACGCGCCGGCTACACCGCGGGTGGGAGCGCCAGCCCTCCTATCGCCGCGGACGGGAGCGCAAAGTAACTCTGGCTACCAAGGTCTGCTTTACGCTCCGGGAGATTACTCCCTACTGCTGGTCCCTGCGCCACCGTACCCAAAAATGTACCCAAAAACGGCCAAAGTGTTGCAGCCCTCAAGTAGCGCTTGAGGGCGCGCATGGGAGCTATAGCCGCATTTCAGGTGCACCTGGGTGCGCAAAGGAGCGCTGGCATCAACGGCCTGCTGGTTGAGTCGATCCACGACGACCTGCAGAGCCACCAGCCACCGGCGCCAGGCCGTGTTGGCGATCTCCTGCCAGCCATAGCGCTGCGCACGCATCCACACCTAATGCCGCGGCTCGACCTCCGGCCGTCGCACCCCTCTCATCACCTTCGGCGAGGCGCTCATTCTGACGGCTTTGACGGCACTTAAAGCTCACCGCGCGCCATCTTGCCGAGTTTCAGCACAGCGTCGTAGAGCGCCCGAATCGGCTCGCCCTGGTCGTCGAATCGCCCCTGCCAGATCACCGAAGCTCTCTGGTGGCCTCTCGCTACATAAAGTCCGAAACGCGCACCGCCTAGCATTGGATTAAACGGGTGCTCCCGAAACGAGCACGTGATCATGTCCGTCAGCTCAACGAGCCGCCACATTTGCTCGGGTTCCACCTTGAAGTCGGTATGCGGGAAATCGGGCTGGAACTCCGGGTCACGGCCGCGCCTCGGAACGTCCTTCTAGCAGGCTGCTGAAATACCTCGCCGTCGGCAGCGCATCCTGGCGGAGATGCGGCACAGTGTCACCCAGCACCCGAACCTGAATCTTGTTGCCACCTATGCGCGGTCCCGACACCTTCACCGAGAGCCTGTTCAGCGTCAAGAAGCTGGACGACTTCGTGCCGGCCACGCATCCGCTGCGGGCGATACGCGCGATGGTCAACGACGCGCTGAGCGAGCTTGAAGACATGTTCGCCGACATGTATGAGGACGCCGCCAAGGGCGGGCGTCCGAGCATCGCCCCGCAGAAGCTGCTACGGGCGATGTTGCTGCAGGTGCTGTACTCGGTGCGCTCGGAGCGACTGCTGATGGAGCAAGTGCAATACAACTTGCTGTTTCGCTGGTTCATCGGCCTATCGATGGACGACAACGTGTGGGTGCCCACGGTATTCAGCAAGAACCGACAGCGCTTGATCGAGCACGATGCGGTGGTCGCGTTCTTCAACGAAGTGCTGGCGCAAGCCGAGCGCAAGAACTGGCTGTCCAAGGAACACTTCAGTGTGGACGGCACGCTGATCCAGGCGTGGGCCAGCCACAAGAGCTTTGTGCCCAAGAAGGCCGGTGACGACGACGACGCGGGCGGTGGCAGCAGCAACGATGGCAGCGACTTCCGGGGCCAGCTGCGTAGCAACGACACGCACGAATCGAAGACCGATCCAGACAGCCGCCTGTATCGCAAGGGCAAGACTGCCAGCGAGATGCGCTTCATGGGCCACACGCTGATGGACAACCGGCACGGCCTGATCGTCAATGCCGTGGTCACTCAGGCAGACGGCTATGCCGAGCGCGCGACGGCCCGGGCCATGATCAACGATGCCCGGCAGGTCAGCCCTGAGGCAGAGATCACGCTGGGTGCAGACAAGGGCTACGACGCGGCGCAGTTCATCGCCGAGTTGCAGCAGCTCAAGGTCGAGCCTCATGTGGCGCAGAACAAGTCGGGGCGTCGCTCGGCGGTGCCCGATGAGATCGCCCAGACCGACGGGTACGCGTTGTCGATGCAATGCCGCAAGCGCATCGAGCAGGCCTTCGGGTGGGCCAAGACCATCGGCTCGATCCGGCAGGTGATGGTGCGCGGACTCAAGAAGGTGGACCAGTTGTTCGTGCTGAACATGGCGGCCTACAACTTGGTGCGCATGCGCTCGCTGGGACAGGTCCGTCTGCAAGGCGCCAGATGAGCAGCGCAGGTGCGCAACTCGGCCCTCCACAGGGGCGAACCGGCCTGGAAATGGCCCTTCTGACACTCCTCGCGACGGCAGCTACCGAAGCTCCATCAGCTCGCGGGTCAAGGTAGGTGCTTCAGCGCAGTATTTCAGCAGCCTGCTAGGACTGCACCACTCCAGTCGCCACGTCCTCCTCGAAGCCAGAAGCGCCGATCTCAATGAGATAACCAGAGACAGAGGGTCGGTGAGGTACCAGCCATATCCCAATCTCGATTTCTGGAAGTGTCATGTCGTCTCACGCAGTGCCGCTGTCCATCTGTACCAGGGGATGGTATGGTCTCAGCCGAGGTGCTTGGCGATCTCCGCTCAGTAGCTCGGGCAGCCCTATGACTCGAAGGTAGCTCTCATGGCATCCAAGTCATAGCGCAGGAGGTACGCCATATAGCGCGCATAGAGCTTCGCCAGAAGCGCATGGTTTGGGCCGACAACGTCCATCCCTCTGTCGTCGTACGGCCACACCATCACCCCGTCGGCCAAGTTGAAAAGGTAGCAGTCGCACGCGGGGCGGGGTCGGACGGATCCGAAATCGCGAGAGAAGGCGCACCACAAAAAGCGGTGCAGATAGGACGTGGGTGCTTCAAATGCAAGGCTCACGTACCACTCCTCCGCATCCTCATCGAAACGATCGTCGAGAGGCACCGGCTCTGTCCACAAGGACCGCTCCCTGGGCGCCTTGATACCTGTATTCCCTAGCAGGCTGCTGAAATACCTCGCCGTCGGCAGCGCATCCTGGCGGAGATGCGGCACAGTGTCACCCAGCACCCGAACCTGAATCTTGTTGTCACCTATGCGCGGTCCCGACACCTTCACCGAGAGCCTGTTCAGCGTCAAGAAGCTGGACGACTTCGTGCCGGCCACGCATCCGCTGCGAGCGATACGCGCGATGGTCAACGACGCGTTGATCGAGCTTGAAGACATGTTCGCCGACATGTATGAGGACGCCGCCAAGGGCGGGCGTCCGAGCATCGCCCCGCAGAAGCTGCTACGGGCGATGTTGCTGCAGGTGCTGTACTCGGTGCGCTCGGAGCGACTGCTGATGGAGCAAGTGCAATACAACTTGCTGTTTCGCTGGTTCATCGGCCTATCGATGGACGACAACGTGTGGGTGCCCACGGTATTCAGCAAGAACCGACAGCGCTTGATCGAGCACGATGCGGTGGTCGCGTTCTTCAACGAAGTGCTGGCGCAAGCCGAGCGCAAGAACTGGCTGTCCAAGGAACACTTCAGTGTGGACGGCACGCTGATCCAGGCGTGGGCCAGCCACAAGAGCTTTGTGCCCAAGAAGGCCGGTGACGACGACGACGCGGGCGGTGGCAGCAGCAACGATGGCAGCGACTTCCGGGGCCAGCCGCGCAGCAACGACACGCACGAATCGAAGACCGATCCAGACAGCCGCCTGTATTGCAAGGGCAAGACTGCCAGCGAGATGCGCTTCATGGGCCACACACTGATGGACAACCGGCACGGCCTGATCGTCAATGCCGTGGTCACTCAGGCAGACGGCTATGCCGAGCGCGCGGCGGCCCGGGCCATGATCAACGATGCCCGGCAGGTCAACCCTGAGGCAGAGATCACGCTGGGTGCAGACAAGGGCTACGACGCGGCGCAGTTCATCGCCGAGTTGCAGCAGCTCAAGGTCGAGCCTCATGTGGCGCAGAACAAGTCGGGGCGTCGCTCGGCGGTGCCCGATGAGATCGCCCAGACCGACGGGTACGCGTTGTCGATGCAATGCCGCAAGCGCATCGAGCAGGCCTTCGGGTGGGCCAAGACCATCGGCTCGATCCGGCAGGTGATGGTGCGCGGACTCAAGAAGGTGGACCAGTTGTTCGTGCTGAACATGGCGGCCTACAACTTGGTGCGCATGCGCTCGCTGGGACAGGTCCGTCTGCAAGGCGCCAGATGAGCAGCGCAGGTGCGCAACTCGGCCCTCCACAGGGGCGAACCGGCCCGGAAATGGCCCTTCTGACACTCCTCGCGACGGCAGCTACCGAAACTCCATCAGCTCGCGGGTCGAGGTAGGTGCTTCAGCGCAGTATTTCAGCAGCCTGCTAGTTCGCGAAGCAGATGACGATAGGCAAAGGGCTGACTTGGCCCGCGTACCCGCAGGCACACCGTCAGCACTTGCTGGCCTTCGAACACGCTCTCGCAAATCTGCTGACCCTTACGCAACGCCGTCAAGAACTGGTCAATGGCACTCCCGCCCTCTGAAAGCTCGAATCGGAGGCCTCCGGGGTACCGATAGAACAATGGCCGCAGGAACGTCTTGCCGTTGAAGACATTCTCGATCTCATCACGGATCCGCATTCATCCTCCCGGAGGACACCGTCACACCACTTCGCATTTTTGCACGGCGTCCGCGGAGTACGTGGAGGCGTTCATCTTGCTTCTCGCCAAGCACTCCCTGCTACTCAATGAATGCTAGGGAAGTGCCGCAGCAGTTCAGCTGCTCCGCTACCCGACCTAACGCCCTCTGCCGGCGCCGCCACGCGGTCGTGCGGTCGCAGCCCAGGCGCTTGCCGATCTCCTGCCAGCCGTAGCGCTGCGCCCGCATCCACACCAAGTGCCGCTGCTCCACCTGCAGCCACTGCACCCACTGCATGGCCTGCAGCAGGCGGTCGATGTCCTGGGGGCTGGGCGGGAAGCGCATCGGCGTCTCCTCCCTGCGTCCCAGTGCCTCCCACTGCTCCCGAACGACCCGCGGCCAGGTGCTGAGGTAGCCCTGCACTCGGACAGCGGGCAGCCGCCGGGACGTCTCCGCAGCATCGGCGAATCGCATCGCCACAGCCTCAACGGTCCACTGCTCAGCCATGGCGCTTGCCTCCCTTGCCGTAGAGCCGCTCGCCGATGCGGCGGACGATCTCGCGTTCGACGAAGTCCAAGCGTTCGTCGGCTTCGCTCACCACGAGGATGCGTTGGTCTCGCCAGCCGTGTTCCTTCACCGCATCCAGGTCGGTGGTCTGCGGCTGCAGCTTGCCCAACGGGCAGCGATAGCGGTGATGGGGTGTCATCATGTTCAACCCTCCTGCGTTTCGATGGCCCACAGCAAGAGCGCAAGTGCGTCGGCCTCGTTATCGTCCAAAGGCCCGTAGCCGCGTTTTTTCACCGCGGCAGCCACCTCCCCCTTGCCCGCGTTGCCGCGGCCCGCTACGTGCCGTTTAATGGTCCGCACGGGCGCGCCCTGGTACGGGACTTGGTGCTGTTCGCACCAGGCCGTCAGGTGAGCCATGAGGCCGCCGTACAAGTGGGCCGCATCGACGCCGGTGTGCCGGCGCACCTCCTCGAAGTACACCGTGCCCAGTTCGCCGCTGGCGGTGTACAGCTCGGATAGCCAGCGCTTGAACCGCAGAAAGCGCATCCCGCCGCCCTCGAAGCGCTGGGGCTTGAAGTGCTGCGTGCCGCTCGTGATGGTGCCGTCGCGTTGCCGCACTGCCCAGCCCGTGCTGGTCCCCAGGTCCAGCGCGAGCACTGCGGCTTTGCTTTTGGGGTGGTGGTGCACAGAACCCGGGTCTACCTCCTTACGTACGGGGGAGGGAGTTACTACTCCCTCCCCTACGTAGTAGGGAGGGGGTCTCCGACAACTGAATGAGGGAGAAAAAATGAGCGCGGGCGCGCACTTAGGACAGTTGGCTAGTTGGCATGAAAGCCAACTGCCGGTTGCAGGCGGTTCGCCGTCAAGTCCTTGTCGCGCCTGGATTTTCGGATCGCAGGCCGGCATCGGCTGATGGCACTCGGTGAGCGCCGAGGCCCAGTTGGCTGATTTTTCGCCAAGACTTCTTTGCTCATTCATCGCCGGCCTCCGGGTCGTTCTCGTCATCTTGGTAGACCCACACCCCGGCGTTTTCGACGGGCAGCACTGCTCCGTTGGGACCCCACTTGTAGTGGGTGGGCACCACCATCAGTTCCGTCACGGGCAGCTCACCGGCCACCAGGTCGGGCTCGCCGAGCGGTGTGCGCAACACCATCGCTTCGACGCAGAGGTAGCCGAACTTGGTGCGGCCTGCAGGCGGCAGTCCGTAGTCCGCCGCGTTGCGGAAGAACTTGATGTAGCCCTGGGTGGCCAGCACCGAGATGCGCTCGCGGATGGTCCGCTCGCCGCCGAGCCCGGCCTTGCCTTCGAAGGTCTCGGCGAATTGGTTGGCGGTGTAGCAGCGGCCGGCGCCGGCTTCGTCGTAGATCATCTGCAGGATGACGTCGTGCTTGCGGCGGCGCTCCGCGTCCAGCCGCGCCCCGTGGTCCTGCATCACCAAGCGCCGGCTGGGTGCGATCTCGCGCCACTCGCCTTTGACCTTGTCGACACTCTTCGCCGCGATGGCCGCGCCGTTGCGCAGCTCGAAGATCACCTCGCGCGCTGAGGTCGCCTCGTCCGGGCGGAACAGCAGCATGCCGGTGGTGTAGTAGCCGCGCAGGCTGCCGGCGCCGGCCAACGCCTGGAACGGATCTTCTTCGAACTGCTTCTTGCCGAGCTTGCGGGTGTGGTGGGCGAGGATGACGCCTGCCTCGGGATTCACTTCGTGGCGCAGCCGCTCCACCCGGTCCCGCAGGAAGGTCATCATGGCCTCGTTGTCGTTCTCGCCGCCGGCCTCCCCGCCGTCGAAGACGTTGCGGATCGGATCGATCACGAGGATGTCGGGCCGCTCGCAGCCGAAGGCCTGCTTGACGGCCGGGATGACCAGGCGCAAGCCGTCCTCGTTGAGGAGCAGGCGCAACTGGGAGGTGACGACCAAGTTGTCGCGCGCCATGAGCAGCCGGCTGGCCGGCAGGCGGATCTCCTTCACCCGCTCGCGCAGGTAGTGGTACTGCACCTCGGCTTGGAGGTAGAACACACGCAGCGGGCGAGGCGGTCGCATGCCAAGGAAGGGCGCACCGGCGGCCGTGTGGGCGAGCCAGTTCAACAGGAAGTCGCTCTTGCCCACTTTGGAGGCGCCGCCGAACACGAGCAGGCCGCCCGGTGTGAGCACACGTGGCGAGATGAGGTCCGGCGGCACCGGCGAATCGTCCTCGAGCAATGTCCGCAACGTGAAGGCCGGCAGCAGGGGCTGCGCGGCGGCGCGCTCGCGCTTGGCGCTCGCGATGAAGCCGCGCACATCGAAACCTTCCTTGACCGCATCGGCCGCGTCCCAGCCTTCGGGCTTGCCCTGCGGGGGCTGCAGGATGGCGCAGGAGAGCGCGCCGGCCGCCAGGATCGCCTGCGCGGCGCGCTCTGCGTACTCCCGGCCTGGCTCGTCGTTGTCGGGCCAGATCAGCGCGTGTTTGCCCACCAACGGTGTCCAGTCGGTCTTGTCCACGGGTGCGCTCGCGCCGTGCATCGCGGTCGTGCCGCAGCACTCTACCGTGATGAGGGCGTCAGCGGACTTCTCCCCCTCGGCCAGCACCACCTCGTCGGCTTTGGCGATGCCCGGCAGGTTGTACAGCGGCCGGGGAGTGGGTGCAGCCCACTTGCCGCTCTTCACATCCAAGGGCCTGAACTCTTTTCGGCCGTCCGGCCGGTCATAGCGGTAGACGGCGGCGATCAGGTGGCCGCCGGCATCGAGGTAGTTCCACTTCGCCGTGTACATGCCCAGCGTGTCGATGGGTGGCTGCCGCTTCGCCGGTGTGGCCGGTGCGGCGGACGTTCGGCCCAGCAACTCAGTGGAGGTCTTCAGCACTTCCGTGAAGCGGGTGCGGGCGTCGATGCCGTAGCGACCGCCGATCAGCGCGAAGACGTCGCCGCCGCTGCCGTCGGCCCGGTCGGTCCACAGCCCGGCCTTCTCGCCGTCGAGCACCACCTCGAGGCTGTCGCCGGGGCTGCCGGTGATGTCGCCGATGAAGAACTTGCCATGGCGTGTCTTGCCGGCCGGGAACATCGTGCACAGCACGGTTTCAAGCCGTGCCAGCAGCGCTGCCCTGATCTCGTCGCGTTCGGCGTCCGGCTTGCGGCGGGGCGGCTCTTGCGGGGCCGCGTCATTGAAGTCCAGAAAGCGCACGGGCGCATCGCTCGCGGCGGCCCCTTCCAGGACGGCCTGCGGAGGGAGCGGGGTGTCGATGTGGTTCGTCATGAAGGTTCTTTGGGCGTCTTTGGCCCTGCAGTGCAAGGCCGGCGTTCTATTGGGTCGGGGGTGACGTGAAGCTCAGCCTCTTCGCCCACCGGATTGCAAGGTGGCGATGGAGTCGGCAGGACAAGGGGGCGGCTGGGACACGCTCAAGCCTCGCCGCGACAGGTCAGCTCGGCAGTGCTGCGGACACGGCGTCTGTTGGCTTCGAGCCAAGCCAGCACATCGGCCTTGCGGTAGCGCACGCTGCGGCCGATCTTGGTGAGCAGCGGGCCGCCACCGTGCGTCGCGGTCCATTCCAGCCAGCCGGTGGAATAGCCCAGGCCTGCCGCCGTGGTCTTGCGGTCTAGCAGGGCTTCGGAGGGAGCGCGCCAGAATTCGGCGCGAAGATCAGCAGTGGAGGCCTGCTGCTGCGGAGGGTGGACCCGTTTGGGCATCTCGGCATTCCTTGAGGTTGGTTCGGAATGCCGAGTGTTGATTTGGACGGGCTCGGAACCCGCTGAAATTCAGGAAGATTTTCCGAACTTCAGTTTTCCCAACGTCGTTTGGGAAGCTCGCGGTCGAAGACCTTCAAGGCCTCGCTCATCTTCTTGTGGAAGGACTTGAAGCCGCGCACGTCGTCGCCGAACAGCTGCTGCGCGGCCTCGGCGACCGCTTGGCCGATCTGGGCTGCGTTGGGACGGTCCCCCGTGCGATAGACGTTGGAGGATCTGGCCAGGAGGTGGCCCATGATGGCGAGGGCCTTGAGACTGTTCAACTCGGTCGCCTCACTGCCATCGGGCAGGACCGGCTGGCGCATCTCGTCGAACAGGAAAGCGGGCCGGTCCTCGAAGGGCAGCTGCTCAAACCAGCGGCGCAGGCTGTCCTTGTGGATCAGCAAGCGGTCCCTCTGCAGCAACTCGTCCAGCGGCGCATCCTTGATCCGTTGGCCGTGGCTGCCGACGATGCCCAGGTCTTCATACTCCAAGCGGCCTTCACGCAATGCAGTCACCAGCGCAGCGCGCTTGGCACTCATACAGTGGGTGTCGAACCCCAGGCCGCCGAGTTCGACGGGATCGACGTTGCACCACAGCGCGATGGCGTCGTCGAGTCGGATCTGGCTGGACAGATCCCAGTAGCGCAGGCAGTTGGAGGGGTGGCGCATGGGCGATGCTCGGCGGCTGTTGAAGCCGCCGAGGCTACTGAGCCAAAGCAGCGATATACCCGTCAGAAAAACCAGGACGCCGCCGCGGCAGGGGGCTGTGTGAAGGGGAGCAACGCGGACGCGTCGGTCGATTCTTGCTGCGGCCAAGTTGCCGCCGAGACGCGCGGCAGTCAAAATCACGGCATCCCGATGCCTATCCCTGCTCTCTATGAACCTTCGAAGCTTCCTTGCAGATCAGACCGGCCAGGAACAAGCCTACATTGTGTTGAACACAACGACCAACATGGGCTCGTTTCTTGTCGGGCTGGCAGTCGGCAAAGTTAGCGGCGGCGAAGCCTTGGTGACTCCCGTGGGGCAGGCATGCCTGAACCGGATCGCCGAGATCGCCGATCAATCGTCCAAAACCGTGCACGTCGTCGAAGTCGCGGGCAAGAACAAGCTTCGCGAGAAGGTGCGGGGTGCCTTTCTTCGGGCTACCGCACGCGATTGCATCTTCTTCGTCTGCGGCAACGGCAAGCTGTACGACGACGTATTCAAAGAACTGAACTTCCAAGCGCCAGACGCAACATCGCACGCCACGCATTGAGGAGCGATACCAGGGCCGTTGAAGTCAAGCATCGGGCGCCTCCAGCCGAACAGCCGGTAGATGGCGCGGTAGTACTCCGGGTGGAAACGCCGCTCCCAGGAGGCACAGGACTGGCGCAGCAGCCGGGCGATCAGCTGCTGCAGTGCGTCCGGCCCGCGGCGGTACTGGAAGCCCGTGGCTTCATTGATCAGCGCAACCTCGCCCGTGGTGGCGAGCGCTTGCGAGATCGTCATGCAGTTCGGCAGGACCGCTCGACGCGACTTGTGCAGCGTACCGCCGAGGGCAGCGTTCACCACCGCCGCTGCTGCATCGGCGATGATGCCCGCCGGAAAGAACTGCGCCTGTTGCCCTGTCGGCAGCAGAATCGGCCAGGGTGATTTTTCTAGACATGGCAATGACTTAGGCGGGAAATCGGCAGAAAAACGAGCAAATCGGCCACCCTTGTGCGTTTCGTGAAAACCGAGCAACTTTGCGAGCTGGCGACGCGCGTAGCCCCGCTCGCCGCTGTTTAGCACAACGGCTTCGCATTCCAGGTCGCCGAAGCGCACAACGCCATAGTGGCTGGCCGCCACAACGGATGAATTCATCGCTGGCTCCCTCAGGCTGCGCAGGACGGCTTGGCCGTCACCGGCGTGCGGGTGGCGGCCGGTTGCGGTACCGAGACGGGGCGAGCTGCGGTAGCCGGCGCGGTCCTCGATGCTGGCGCCGCCCGCGTCACTGTGGCCGGCGCCGGCGATGCTGCGGGCGCGGCAGTGCCCTGCGTCGCAGGCGCCTGGCTCGGGCGCGATGCCACGCCCATCAGGCGGGCGTGATCCGGGTGATCCGGCTCCACCGCCACCTTGACCACGTTCTTTGGGTTGCCACGACCGCCGACCTCAACGTCAATGAGGGCCAGGAACTCGATGCCGTCCAAGTCGCCGAAGGAGGCGATGTGGCGCGCTGCCGCGGCCTGCGGGCTCATGTCCTGCGGGTGGAAAGAGCTGCCGTCTTCGGACTTGATCTCGACGAGCGTCACGACCTCGTCGATCACGCCGGGCAGCTTGTTGGCAGTCTTGCTGCCCTCGATCTGCCGCAGTCCTGTCAGCCCGGCGAGGGAGCGCAAAGGAGTTACGTCTACCGGATCTTGGTCCTAGCATCGGATCGGTTTACTCGTGATCTTCTTCGCATGCGCCTGCACCAACCATCCTCTGCCAGCGGCCACCAAGCACAAGCCGACTCGCCCCGCCACCCACACCAGGAGATTGAATCGCCCCGGGTTTCGTGGAGGCTGGTTGGTTTAAGTGGTCACGCCGTCACGGCCGATCGCTCGGCGAGTTGGCGGTGGTAGTTTGCCTCGGCCTCGGCCGGCGGGATGTAGCCCAGCGGTGCCATCAATTGATGATGGTTGAACCAGGCGACCCATTCGAGCGTGGCAAGCTCGACGGCCTCGCGGGTCTTCCAAGTGCGCCGGTGGATCACCTCGGCCTTGTACAGCCCGTTGATGGTCTCGGCCAGGGCGTTGTCATAGCTGTCGCCCTTGCTGCCAACCGAGGGCTCGATCCCGGCCTCGGCAAGCCGCTCGGTGTAGCGAATGCTGACGTATTGCGAGCCCCTGTCCGAGTGGCAGATCAACCCGTCTTCGGCTTCGGGCTGGCGGGCGTACAGCGCCTGCTCCAGCGCATCCAGGACGAAGTCGGTGCGCATCGAGTGGCTCACGCGCCAGCCCACGATGCGCCGTGCGAAGACATCGACGACGAAGGCGACGTAGGCGAAGCCCTGCCAGGTCGACACGTAGGTGAAGTCGCTCACCCACAGCTGGTTGGGCCGGTCCGCCCGGAACACCCTGTTGACCTTGTCGAACGGGCACGGCGCCTTGGCATCGGCCGCCGTGGTGCGAACGCGCTTGCCTCGAATCACGCCGCGAAGACCCAGCCTGCGCATCAGGCGCTCGACGGTGCAGCGCGCCACCTTCATGCCTTCACGCCCGAGCTGGCGCCAGACCTTGTCGGCACCGTAGACCTGCCGGTTGGATTGCCAGACCCGATCGATCTCCGACATCAACTGCGCATCGCACTGCGTGCGTGCGCAGCAGCGGCCCGGCTCGCGCCGGCGCATCGCATGGCGTCGGTATCCCGACGGGGCGATCTGCAGCACCCGGCAGATCGGCTCGACCCCGAAGTCACTCCGATGCGCGTCGACGAACGCCTTCAAGACTTCGTACGGCGGTCGAGCTCCGCCTGGGCGAAAAACGCGCTGGCCAGCTTCAGGATCTCGTTGGCCCGGCGCAGCTCCTTGACCTCGCGCTCCAGCTCTCTCAGGCGCTGCGCCTCCGCGGTCGTCGTGCCCGCGCGCGTACCGGCCTCTACCTCTGACTGCTTGACCCAATCCAGCAGCGTCTGCGGCACGCAGCCGATCTTCGGCGCGATCGATTCGACTGCGCCCCATAGCGACGGGTACTCCCCGCGCGCTTCCTGCACCATCCGCACTGCGCGCTCGCGAACCTCAGGTGAGAACTTGTTCGACTTCTTCATGGCTCCATCTTCTCAAGAGTTGGAGCCTCCACAAATCCCGGGGCGATTCAGTAGAGGTTCGCGCCTTGTAGCGCCTGGAATCCCAGTGAGTCCACCCCTGCAGTCGAGGTTGCCTGCACGCTTACGCTGGATGGGATAGCCGGGCGCTTACGCATGGTTCTTAAATGTGGGGGTACGCATGCACGCTTATCGAAGCATGGCGGCGACAGTACAACGAGGAATGACCCAAGAAGCACCTCAAAGGACTTACACCGGTTCAATACGCAAAGCAATTGAATCAAAATTCAGTCACGGTAATGGTGACTCTAGGCGCAATTGCTACTGAATGTGCGGGGGCGCGGATCGCGCAAGCCCCGCCGGTTACCAATTCAGTTTATCCCCAGATAGGCTTGCAAGATTTGCGTCCGGCAGTGACGAAACTGTTCAATAACCCTTGCCCCCTTAATCTACTGGCGGAGCCCAGTAAGCCAGGCCGTCTTCCCATCTGTTATTTGTGAGGCGATAAAGAGCGCCGTCTTTTAATCGATAGGCATAAAGATCCCCGTAAGGCTGAGGATTGAATATGGGTATGTTCAGGAGCGGCTGTTCATCGTTCAGACCACCTCGCTCAGAAGTGAATATCAGCCATTGCGCATCCGGTGAGTATTGTGGATGGGCATTTTGGCCGCGGCTGTAGGTGATTCGGCGCAATTCACCCGGCGTGCCATCAGGTGAAACTTTCAGAGTATATATCTCGAATGTCCTGCGCCCGGTCTTAGGGTCCAATTCTCCATCGCGGTCAGAGGAAAACGCAATTTCATCGTTGAGAGGTGAGAATGCGGGGAAATTGTCGTTTGACTGACCATCCGTCAAACGTTTTACACCGGTCCCATCTGAATTCATGACGTATATATTATAATTCCCTGTTCGTCCGCTGCGGAAAGCGATTCGACGGCCATCCCCTGAAAAACTCGGAGAGCCGTCATTCCCAGGCGAATTCGGTGTCAAATTCACGGCTCCTGTACCGTCCGGATGTATCTTCCAAATGTCAGCCTCCGTCTTCGGCGGCGAAAACAGGCTGCCCTGGGTAAAAGCGATCCATTTACCATCTGACGACCAAGACATCTCCTGCCAAGGCAGGTCCGTGGAGGGCAAGCGAGTAATCTTTCTAATGTCCGAACCACTTATGTTAGTTAGCATCAGTGTTGTTGATCCTGATGACGTTATGGTGCTCGCTAAACGACTCTGGTGTGGATGCGGAAGGACAGAAAATGCCCGTACCGCGTACAGCTCCACTTCTCGGTCTGGAAGAGACACTCGCCTAGGCGAACCATTAACGAGAAAAGGCCCTCGGCCGAGATATTGCATGCCCGGAAAGAGCGGTCCTTCCGGTATGCCAGGTTTCATGGGCCCGATCCCATGGCAAAACATTGCACCTGTAACCGGATCGAACACGGGTTTGTAATAGTCCGTCGATGTATCGGTTTCCTGGCGTTGGTTCGAGCCGTCCTGTTCAACAGACATCACTTTCCAGCGTGCGTTTTCGCCTTCGCCTGTTTGGACAACATATGCAACCCGTCCCTCTGGAGTTAGAGTCGGGGAAAAAGCGACTTCGTTAGGGGCAGATATCGGTCTGGGAAACCTTCCATTTACATCCATTACCCAGATACGAGACTGATTACCATTTATGGGATAAGTAGTAAAGTTACTAGCGGAATAGCTGGTAGAGTAGAAGAAAATATTCTTCCCATCCTTCGACCAGGTCGGTGATCCATCCCAGCCGCGCGAATTGGTCAATCTGCGCCGATTTTTTCCGTCGGAGTCCATCACGTAAATGTGGCCCTCTCGCACTCGAGCATCCGGTGGTCCGGTAACTGGAGTATCTCCATCCGAGGAAAACGCAATCATGTGTCCGTCGGGCGAGAAGGCAGGCCGAAATTCTCCGCCAGTATCATGAGTTAGATTGTTGGCCCGCTCGATGCCTTGAATTTGTTTTGGATTGAATGGCAGAGTGAAAATGTCAGCAGTGCCGTCACGCGTGCTAACAAAAGCGATTGTCTTATCATCAGGGCTGATAACAGCCTGATCCTCCATAAATTCGCTATGGATTAGTGGCCTAGGATCGCCACCGTTTTTCAGGTCGAGAACATAAAGATGGGGATTCCCATTTCGTTCAGATGTAAAAACCAGCCAGCGTCCGTCGTGTGATATCGTTGCGTTGTAATCATTGCCAAAGTCTGCCGTAATTCGTCGAGGTTGGGCTCCAAGCTTGGAAAAATAATAAATATCCAGATTGCCTGGTTGCATACTGATGTAGAAGATTCTTTCGTGTCGTTTTTGTGCTGCTGTCGCGGCACCATTCGATGCTTCTACAAGTGGAGCGGCAAGAGCCAAAGCAATCAAGCAGCAAGAGAAAACTATATTTCGTTGGTACTCTGCATACCTACAGACAATGGTCAACATCGCTCCCAACGGATAATGAGTGCGTCGAATCATTAGTCGGACCGCATCAATCATCGCTTACCCTTCAATTTATGTACCGTAATGACAAATCTCCCTTTCTGCAACAAAACTTGGACCCATGGCGAGGCCCTCTACGCGAGACGGAAGATGTCCTGATCCTAGCACTGCACGAGCGACCAGATTTCTGTCAGCGGCCAAAGCAAGGTGCCGCACACGGTGATAACTGATAACGCGGCCGATGTCGTGCATTGTTGCCGCCGCCCGAAAGTGAGCCACTTGCGTCAGATTGCCGCCGCGATTTCCTGTGCTTCAACCTCGGCCTAAACCTTCTCAGTGAAGATTGGTTGCGCGCAGGTTGTTGCCGCCGGCGGCGATCCTGGCGAACTCCCCGCCCTCTTCGCGGGCCTCGTGCAAGGTCATGCCGCTCACGCAGCGCGGCTCGTAGTCGGCCACTGTCAGGATGTCCCGAGTGCCGTCCGCTCGCGTTTGCCGGTACATGCAGACGCGAGCACTCGCCTCGATCCAGCGGACGGTGAACCGGCCGTGACCGCGCGCACCCGGCGCGCGTCAAGCTACTTGTCGCCTGACTCAAGCGGCTATCGGCTGAGTATCGTGGTGCGCTCCTGCGGTCGGGTTGACGAGGATGTCACGCTCCGGGTTCAGCGTGACCGAGGCGATGGGTTGCCAGTCCCGCGTTGGGCCTGACCAGCGGCGAGGATGGCGTTGCCGGGCTTGCGTGTAGAGGTCATGACGAGCCGCCAGGACGGCCTGGTCGTGTCCTGCATGGCGCTGCGCCGGGCTGACGTAGCGGATGCCGCTGTGGCGGTGCTCGTGGTTGTACCAGTGCACGAAGTGCCGCGCCCATTCGCGCGACGCCTGCAGGTCCGCGAAGCCCTCCACAGGGAACTCGGGCCGGTACTTGGCCGTGCGAAACAGGCTCTCGACGAAGGCGTTGTCGTCGCTCACGCGTGGGCGCGAGTACGAGGGCCTCACGCCCAACCAGCACAGCATCGCCAGTACCGTCGTTGCCTTGAGTGTGGCCCCGTTGTCGCCGTGGAGCACGGGACGCTGCTCGCGCGGCACGGCATGGATGCCTTCAGCCAGCGCGGTGCGTTGCACCAGGCGCGCGGCATGATCGCAGTCGTCAGCGTCGTGCACCTCGAAGCCGACGATCTTGCGACTGTAGACGTCCAGGATCAGGTACAGGTAGAACCAGCGCCCCGCCACCTGCGCCGGCAGGAAGGTCATGTCCCAGCACCACACTTGGCGCGGCGCAGTGGCCACGTGCGTGGTCGGTGGGCGGCCGCGTCGCGGCGCCTTGGCCCGGCCGCGATGGCGTGTCTGCCCGTGCGTGCGCAGCACGCGCTGGAAGCTGGACTCGCTGGCGATGTACACGCCTTCGTCGGCCAGCGCGGGCACGATGCGCGCCGGCGGCTGGTCGGCGAAGCGCGGCTCGTTGGCCACGCGTACGATCTGCTCGCGCTCGGACTGCGTCAACGCGTGCCCGGGGACTGGCCGTACCGCGCCGGGGCGGCCATCACCGACCACCAAGCCTGGACCAGCCCTCCAACGTGCGTGCCGTGATGCCCACGGCATCGCAGGCTTGCTTCAGCCGAGCGCCTTCAGCTCGGGCCAGTTCGATGTCTCGGGCAATCTGCTGGCGATCTTCCAGGACGATCATTCGTCCTCGCCTTTGTGGTACTTGTTGAAGATCGCCTCGGCTTTTTTTGTCAGCACCAGCAGCGCCGCCGTCTCCGCCAGTGCCTTGTCCTTGCGCCGCACTTCGCGCTCGAGTTCCTTGATCCGCTGCCGGTCCTGCTTGGTTCGCGACGGGCTCGCGCGCGACTCCTCGGGCGCGGCCAGCGCTTGCGTGGCACTGTCGCGCCACTGCTGCAGTTGCTGCGGGTACACGCCATTCTCGCGGCACCAGGCGCTGCGCGCGGCCTCGTCCATCACCGCTGTCGTGATCACCGCTTCCAGCCGCGCCGCAGCTGTCCATACACGCTCGCGCGCCGGCTGCGCCAGCGACTCCACTCGCCAGCGTTCGAGCGTGTCCGCGCTCACCCCTATCTCTCGCGACACTGTTGCCGCTGGCGCGCTCTCCGGCGGCAACATGCGCGCTACCGCCCTATCCTTGAATGCTTTTCCGTATCGAGCCAACTCGTTCTCTTCTCGCCCCCGCGGTCATCGTTCTATTGGGGCGACAAGTATTGTGACGCGGGGGGCACCCAGATCATTGGGTTCCTCAAGCAGGCCGAGGCCGGTATCCCGATCGCCGAGATTTGCCGCAAGGGCGGCTTCAGCGACGCGACGTTCTACAAGTGGCGCTCGAAGTTCGGTGGCATGGACGTGCTGGACGCGCAGCGGCTGCGCGAGTTGGAGGCGGAGAACGCCAAGCTTAAGAAGCTGCTGGCTGAGGCCCATCTCGACATGCATGCGCTCAAGAGCGTGCTCGGGGTAAAGCGTTAGCCCCAGGGGTCAAGCGCGAGGCGGCCTGCAGGATGGTTCAAGAGCACCAGCTGTCGCAGCGTCGCGCGTGTCGTCTCGTGGGGCTCTCCCGCAAGGTCCGCAGGCCGGCGGCTGAGCGCCTGCCGTTGCAGGCGGCCACCGCGGTCAACGAGGTATGGAGCATGGACTTCGTCAGCGACCGCCTGGCCAGCGGCCGGCGACTGAAGTGCCTGACGGTCGCCGACGACTTCAGCCACGAGTGCGTCGACATCACCGTCGACTACGGCATCTCCGGCGAGTACGTCACGAGGCTGTTGGACCGCGCGGCTCGCTTCCGAGGTTATCCCGCCGCGGTGAGGACTGACAACGGGCCGGAATTCACCAGCCGCGCCTTCATCGCCTGGACCATCGAGCATCGTGTACGGCACCTGCGGATCCAGCCGGGCAAGCCCATGCAGAACGGCTACATCGAGAGCTTCAACGGCAAGTTCCGCGACGAGTGCCTCAATGAGCATTGGTTCCAGACCCTGCAGCAGGCCCGGGAGACCATCGGGCACTGGCGACGCGACTACAACAAGGTACGTCCCCACAGCAGCATCGGACGCATCCCGCCGGCACGCTTCGCCGAGCAGCACCGCCAGCATGCTGGCGGTGCTGCTCGACAACAAACAGCTTCGAAAGAGATCAAGTAACCTTCAACCCCGACTCCTTCCGAATGAGTGGCACGGCGGAAGGGGGCAGGTCACCTCACCCTTATTCAAATCGAAATGGAGAATTCAGATGGAAGATAACATCTTGGACACGGTTAATAACTACTACGAAACACTCATGTTTGGCGAGCAGGCAGAACCGATCCACAAGTTAGGTTTCTTTAATGTCGGATATTGGAAGGGGGTTGAGGACAGTCTAGAGATCGCTCAGATCAATCTGATCGAAACGTTGGTCTCATTCTTCACCAATACAGACGGGAACGTTTTGGACGTCGCCTGCGGGAAGGGCGCTTCTACGAAATTTCTGACAAAGTATTTTGCGCCCAAGAACATAACTGGCATCAACATTTCAGAACGACAGTTGGAAATCTGCCGGGCAATTGCTCCGGAATGCGATTTTAAGCTAATGGACGCAGCAAACCTCAATTTCAGCGAGTCATCGTTTGATAACGTACTCTGTATCGAGAGCGCAAATCATTTCCGAACGCGCTACAAATTCCTCCAGGAGGCTCATCGCATCTTAAGGCCCGGTGGAAGGCTGGCAATATGGGATTTCTTTTATGATGAGAGTCTGCTCGCCGATGTAGGCCCAGCCTTCCCTAAAGAGAATTACCTGCCAACTCTGGATGCTTACAGAGACGACGTGCTAAAAGCTGGTTTCAAATATGTTCGAGTTGAGGACACCACTGAGTTTGCAGTTAAGTCATTACATAGGCACGAAGCCAAAAGAATGGAAAGGGAATTTGAAAAGAAGCGGGATTACAAAATCCTGGAAGAAATAATGCAAAACCAAAGATACGTGGACGGCACCACGATGTGCTTGGTCTACGCCATCAAGTAGGCATGTCTTCTGGCACTAGGTCATTCATTTGCGCAATAGCCCGCATTAGGTCCCAGTGACGAGAGTTCTACAGCAAGGAAGGAACTTGCCACACAGCGAGTTCAAGGCACGCTAGCGGCGTGTAAGTCTTCAATTATAAATGGCACAACTTTTGAGGTATGGAAACTCATAGCCTTGCGACTGTGTGCCAAGAAAGTAATACGATGCGACCCGATCCATGCAGACCCATAAATATTGTAGGTGCAGGTTTGGCCGGCCCCTTGCTTGCTTTGATGCTGGCCCGTCGGGGATTTTCAGTGGTTCTGTATGAGAAGCGCTCAGATCCACGGCGAGTGAGGACGCAACGTGGCCGCTCTATCAATCTCACGTTGGCTGCGCGCGGAATCAACGCGTTGGAGCGAGCTGGCGTCATGAGTACCGTTGCGTCACGACTGATACCGATGCGAGGCCGCATGGTTCACACTACTTCACGACGCTCAATCCTACAACTCTATGGACAGCGAGAGCACGAGGTCATCTACTCAATCCAGCGCGTCGTCCTTCAACGTATTCTGATCGAAGAAACTGCGCGCTATCCTAATATCACTATTCGATTCGATCAGCAATGCATAGCTGCCGACCCAAAAGAGAATCGACTTACCTTTCGCGACAAAACGCATGGAAAGGAATACAGCGTCGAGTTGGCACCCACCATTGCCACTGACGGCGCAAATTCAGCCGTTCGAGCGAGTCTTGTTGAAAGAGGCTATTTGGCTGCGTGTTTTGACATGCTCGACCATGGCTATAAAGAGCTCACACTCCCCTCATTTGCTGGCGGCTATGCGCTAAATTCTGACGCACTACACCTATGGCCGCGCGGTGACTTTATGCTTGTGGCGATGCCGAATCTGAATTGCAACATGACCGCCACTTTATTTCTGAAGAACACCGGGCCGGTAAGTTTCGCGGCATTAAAAGACTCACAGGGCGTGAGCGAGTTTTTTAATAGGGAATTTCCGGATGCTGTGCCACGCATCCAGAACCTGACCGAGCAATTTAGCTCGAATCCACAGAGTCGGCTGGGCACTGTGTCTGTGAAGCCGTGGCAAACCCTGGGCGCTGTATTGCTTCTGGGAGACGCGGCACATGCTATCGTGCCCTTCTACGGTCAGGGCGTAAATGCAGCATTCGAGGACTGTGTGGTGTTCGACTCGTTGTTGGACAAGCACGAGCAGTGGGCGCCTCTATTCCTGGACTTCGAAAAAGTACGCCGCGCAGATACGAATGCTATCGCTCAAATGTCTCTTGAGAACTATATGGAGTTGTCTGCCGCAGTACTTCAGCCAGATTTTGTTCTCCGCAAGTTTCTGGAACTTGAGCTCGAGAGGCGGTTTCCTGATCGATTCATTCCCCAGTATTCCATGGTGACATTTCATCCGGAGATCTCATACGCACAGGCACAGCAACGAGGAAAAATTCAAGAGGATATCTTGGCAGAGCTTACCTTGGGAGAAAGCAAATCTGCGCAGCACCGGCTAGGGATCACGGACTTCGCGCTTGCCGCCAGATTAATACATGAAAAGCTCCCTGTCCTCGCCTGTGGTAGTGCCCCGAACAATGATTCTAGTGCCAAATGGCACGATATTTCCCGGCGGCCAGAGCTAATAAGATCATGAGCCGTCGGGAAACATCTGCCTCTGTGTCCGAGCTTGAAATCCTAGAACTTCACATGAAAACTGAAATGATCACTCATGCGCCAATCTCAAGGGTAGAGCGGCAAGATGCGAGGGACAACGAGCAACAGCACGAGATTGAGCTCTTTAATGCGACGCAAATACCGTATCCAAATGAGAGCCTCATTCATCGGCTTTTTGAGCAACAGGTAGAACGAACGCCAAATGCGGTGGCGCTCGTGTACAAAGATGTGACGCTTACCTACACCGAACTCAATTCAAGAGCCAATCAACTTGCGCACTATTTGGTTCGCAAGGGCGTGGGTCCGGATCGATTGGTGGGATTATATATCGAACGCAGTATTGATACGATTGTGGCAATCTTTGGCATACTTAAAGCCGGAGGAGCATATGTACCACTGGACCCCGATTATCCGGCGGAGCGGCTGGAGTACATGCTGAGAGATGCGGCACCCGACATTCTGCTAGCTTTAGGCACACACCGTAAAGGCGTACCACCAACAAATGCCCAAGTTATTGGCTTGGGGGATTTGAATGAAATCGGGCTGGAGCCGAGAGGCAATCTAGACTTGCAAGAGCGGGAGTTAAATTCCGATAATCTGGCTTATGTAATCTATACCTCTGGATCTACCGGGCAGCCCAAAGGAGTGTTGGTCGAGCATCGGCACGTCATAAATCTGTGGCAAGGCCTGGAGAAAGTCTACGACAACGCAGCAGAGTGTTGCCGTGTCGCGGTAAATGCGTCCTTCAACTTTGATGTGTCTGTTCAGCAGACCATTCAATTGTTGTCCGGCAGAGCGATTATTGTGGTGCCGCAAGAGTATCAAAATGATATATCGATGCTCGGGGACTATTTATCCCAACACGCGGTCGAGTGTATTGACTGCACGATATCTCAACTAAGATCATGGATTTTCGCAGGTTTGTTCGATCGCGCACGACAGCTACGGCTAGTCCTAGCGGGCGGCGAAGTCATCGACGTGGATTTGTGGCGGACTTTGGCAAGGGACGAGCGAATAGAATTCTTTAACGTCTACGGTCCAACAGAATGCACTGTAAGTGCAACGATTGCTAGTTTGAAGGGAGATGAAACGCCGCCACACATCGGCCGCCCCATGGGCAATAGGCGTATCTACGTGCTGGATGAGCACCTCCATTCTGTGCCAGTAGGGGTTACAGGAGAGATTTACATCGGCGGAGAAGGAGTGGCCAGGGGGTATCTGAACCAACCGGAGCTGACGACGGAGAGATTTCAGCCGGACGCGTTTAGCGACGATCCGACGGCACGGATGTACCGGACTGGAGATATGGGTCGGTGGCGTGTTGATGGAAATATTGAGTATCTAGGCCGCAATGATCATCAGGTCAAGATTCGTGGTTTCCGGATAGAGCTAGGCGAGATTGAACTTGCGCTGTTGCGGCATGAAGCGATTCGTGAAGCGGTGGTGGTGGCGCGCGAGGATGAACCTGGCGAGAAGCGGCTGGTGGCGTATGTCACGTTAAAAACGGTGGACCCGGAGACGGATGTCGTTGCTAGCCTGCGTGACCATTTGTTAAAAGCACTCCCCGATCACATGGTTCCCAAGGCGTTCATGGTGTTGGAGCACCTACCGCTGACTCCCAACGGCAAGCATGATCGTAAAGCTTTGCCGCCGCCAGACAACTCGGTCGTAGTGCGCCGGGTTTATGAGGCGCCACAAGGGGAGATAGAAATAGCGATCGCCAATATTTGGTCTGCGCTGCTGAAGATAGAGCGAGTGGGTCGTTGGGACAATTTTTTTGAGTTGGGCGGTCACTCGCTGTTGGCGGTGACATTCATCGAACGGTTGAGACGCCTAGGACTTGCCGCCAACGTGAGCGCGCTGTTCGCGACACCGGCCTTGTCGGCGTTTGCTGGTACGTTGGATGAATCGAGTGGGATGGTAGTGCCGCCTAACTTGATAGACACAGCTACCAAGGAGATCACACCAGAGCTGCTGCCGCTCGCGCGACTGGATCAAGCAAGTATTGATCGTGTGATTGAACGTACTCCTGGTGGGGTGAGCAACATTCAGGATATCTATGGTTTGTCGCCGTTGCAGGAGGGAATCTTATTTCACAATTTGCTGTCGGTGAAGGGTGATCCGTACTTGCTGATCGGTCAGATGACATTTACCAATCGGGAACTGTTGGATCGATACCTGAGTGCACTGCAACAAGTCGTGGACCGGCACGATGTTTTACGAACGGCCTTTCAATGGGAGGGCTTGTCTGAACCTGTGCAGGTTGTTTGGCGGGAAGCAAGGTTACGTGTTACGCATTTAGAGCTATCAGCCGGGGCAGGGCCTGCGGCGGAGCAGATGAGGAAGCTTTTTGACCCGTTCCATTACCGGATTGATTTAACTCAAGCGCCTTTAATGCAGCTGGCGGTAGGGTTTGACGGTGAGAATGGCCGATGGGTGCTGACCATGTTATTGCACCACCTGATCGGGGATCACCTGACGCTGGAGATTCAGAGCCGTGAAGTCGGGTTCCTATTGAACAATCGCGGCAGTGAATTATCGCTGCCGAAACCATTTCGGAACTTGATTGGACAAGTGCGATTGGGGATAAGTTGCGAAGAGCATGAGAAGTTTTTCCGGGAGATGTTGCAGGACATTGACGAGCCGACAGCACCGTTTGGTCTGCTGGGAATCCGCGATGTAGGTCAGAGGGTTGAGGAAGCGCACTTACCGCTGTCTGATGAGTTGGTTGGGCGGTTAAAGAGACTATCGAGGCGGATGGGCGTTAGCGTGGCGAGTGTGTGTCACGTGGCGTGGGGCTTGGTCGTGGGCCGAACGGCGGGTCGCGAGCAAGTGGTATTTGGAACAGTATTGCTTGGCAGGATGGAGGCAGGTTCCGGTGCGGACGAGGCGATGGGGTTGTTCATTAATACGCTGCCAATCCGCGTATCGATCGAAGGGAGAAGCGTACTCGAATGCGTGAACCAGACGCATCGTTCGTTAGCGAGGTTGTTAAGGCATGAACACGCGTCGTTGTCGCTGGCGCAGCAGTGTAGTGGTGTAGCGGCGCCAGCTCCGTTGTTTAGTGCGCTGCTGAACTACCGACACAACCGACCAACGGTAGAGGATATTGCTGAGCGGGTGGAGGGAATGGAATGGATTTATGTTGAGGAGCGCACTAACTACCCGCTGATGTTATCGGTGGATGATTGCGGTGAAGCGATGGGGTTGACGGTTCAGGCTGTGCCTGGTGTTGAAGCCACGCGTATCTGCCGATTCATGGAAAAATCGCTAAGTGAATTGGCGGGGGCATTGGAGCTATCCCCCGATAGATCAATTGGCGAGCTGGATATACTGCCCGCAGGAGAGCGGCGTCAAATATTAGAGGAATGGAACGCAACTAAAGGGGAGTATCCAAGAGATCGTTGCGTGCATCAGCTTTTTGAGGAGCAAGTAATCAAAACTCCCGATGCGGTGGCAATTGTTCAGGGTCAAGATCGGCTGACCTATACAGAGCTTAATGTACGTGCGAACCGGCTAGCGCGCTATTTACGGGGATTGTCTGTAGAGCCCGACACGCTGGTAGGAATCTGTGTAGGCAGGAGTGTCGAAATGGTGGTGGGTTTGCTGGGCATCCTGAAGGCAGGTGGGGCGTATCTTCCGTTGGACCCTGAATACCCAGTAGACCGGTTGCGATTTATGTTGAACGATGCGCGTCCGCAAGTGGTGTTATGCGATGACGTTGGGAGTGAGGTGCTGGGTAGTCTGGGAGTGGAGTCGTTGATAAAGATCGGCTGCGGTACTCGGTCGGAGGGCGGCAGTGAGGGAGTAAAGAATATAGGGGCAGCTGAAAGTGGCGTAAAGCCTAATCATCTGGCTTATGTGGTCTATTCCTCTGGGTCAACGGGTCAACCCAAAGGTGTGATGATCGAGCATCGTAGTGCGGTGAATCTATTGCACTGGTCTCGCTCGGAGTTTGCTTCGCAAGAGATGGAGCAAACACTGTTCTCAACATCGATAAATTTTGACTTATCAGTCTATGAATGTTTCGCTCCTCTGGTGCGGGGCGCCACAGTGCATCTCGTGAACGATGTTTTCGCATTCGCGAATAAATCGCAATCGATCTCGCTAATCAATACGGTTCCGTCCGCTATTAACACAATGTTAGATAGCTATCAGGAAACTTTCAGTGGTGTTCGAGCTATCAATTTAGCTGGTGAACCGCTAAGGTCGAGCTTGATGGAGAAAATCTATTCGGTATGTGGGGATGTGGTGTTGCGTAATCTTTATGGCCCATCAGAGACGACTACCTATTCTACATCGACTCGAATTGAACGGCAGGCAGAGAAAATCGAGCACATTGGCCGCCCTATATTAAACACACAAATATACATATTGGACGGCCACCGTCGTGCTGTACCGATCGGCGTGATTGGCGAGCTATATATAGGAGGAGTTGGGGTAGGACGTGGGTATCTGAATCGAGCCGAGCTGACAGCTGAGAGATTTCTGGCGGACCCCTTTGGAGATGAGCCAGCAGCGCGCATGTACCGAACGGGAGATTTGGGTCGGTGGCGTGTGGATGGAAATATTGAATATCTTGGCCGTAACGATCATCAGGTCAAACTTCGCGGTTTCCGCATAGAACTTGGCGAAATTGAGCATGCGCTGGTGTGTCATGAAGCGATCCGCGAAGCAGTGGTCGTTGACAGAGAAGATATTCCAGGGGAGAAGCGGCTGGTGGCATATTTGGTGGGTGATCCCGAATCGAAGTCAGCATCGGTTAACGAACTGAGACGCCATCTGCAGCAAGTATTACCTGAATACATGATACCTAGTGCATTCGTATATTTGAGCGAGCTACCACTGATTCCGAGCGGCAAAGTGGATCGTAAAGGCTTACCGCCGCCTGATGCCAGCCAGATTAATTTAGGAACGGAGTACGTTGCGCCACGGACAGAGATAGAGCGCACGTTAGCGGAGATTTGGGCAGACGTACTAAAAGTGGAGCGCGTGGGCATTCACGATAACTTCTTCTCCTTGGGGGGCGACTCGCTATCCGCAGCTCGTGTGGTCAATTGGCTTAATTACGAGCTGGGAATAGAAATTCCGCTGCTTGCGATGTTCAAGAGTCCAACGGTTGAAGGACTGTGTGACTATGTTTTGACTCAAATAGAGGCTGATCTGGTTAGTATTGAGGGGGCGTCCTTGTGAGCGAATTGTCGGCAAAGAAGTATTCGAAGGGACAGCTCAGTCAACTGAGCTTGAAACAACTTAGAGATTTGCATAAGCAGTCTGCTCAGCATGCCGACAGGCACGAGCTTCCACTTGCCCCGCGATCAGCTGGAAATATTCTGCCTCTTTCTCATGCTCAGGAGCGGCTATGGATTTTGGAACAGTTAGGGACGATGGGGGCCGCGTATAACATTCCAATAGGATTGCGGCTTGAAGGGAGACTGGACGCGAGGGCGCTTTCGCTAAGTCTGGTGGAACTGTGCCGCCGCCACGAGAGTTTGCGCACGCATTTTGAGGTGCTTAATGACCAACCGGTGCAGGTGATCGGCGAGGACGCGAACTTCTGCCTTAATCTCACCGATTTGGCTGATTTGCCAGCTGAAGAGCAAGAAGCCGAGGTGACCCGCTTAACACAAGCCGAGGTAGATACCCCGTTTGATCTGACGCGCGGCCCTTTGTGGCGTGGAAGTTTGTTGCGGCTATCGGATGAGATCCATGTGCTGCTGCTGACGCAACATCACATCATCACGGACGGTTGGTCGCTGAATATCTTCAAACAAGAGTTGGCGGCGTTGTATCAAGCGTTCAGTAACAACCGCCCTTCGCCGTTGCCGACGCTGCCTATTCAATATGCCGACTATGCGGTGTGGCAGAGACAGTGGCTGCAGGGCAAGGTGCTGGACAGGCAACTGAATTACTGGAAGCAGCAATTGAGCGGCCTTGAACCGCTGGCCTTGCCGACTGACCGGCCCCGGCCGCAGCTAACGAGTGTGAGGGGCGCAACGCTATGCTTCGAAGTTTCCGCTGAGGTTTCGCATCGGATAGCAGCACTAAGCCGACAGGCCGGTGCAACATTATTCATGACGATGCTGGCCGCCTATCAAATACTTCTATCGCGCTGGACCGGTCAGGACGACATTGCGGTGGGTACGCCGATCGCCGGTCGCACGCATAAGCAGCTAGAAGGGATAGTCGGGTTTTTCGTGAACACGCTGGTGCTGCGATCTTCAGTGGCGGGAGACGCGACGTTCAAGGAGCTGCTACAGCAAGTTAAAGAGACCGCGCTAGCTGCCTATGCAAATCAAAATCTCCCGTTCGAAAAATTGGTGGCGGAATTGCAACCGGAGCGCGATCTATCACGCCAGCCGCTATTCCAGACGATGTTCGAGACGCAGGAGCTAGTTATTGAAGACGCTATCAGCTGGCCGGGCCTCAAAATTGCGCCGTCACAGATCGGCCCAGAGAACACGGCAAAGTTTGATTTGACGTTCAGCGTTTCTGAAACTAGGGCGGGGTTCAGTTGCACTTTCACGTACCCCATTGACTTGTTTGACGGCGCAACGATCGAACGAATGGCGGGGAGCTTTAGGACTTTATTAGAACAAATTACTACCAAGCCAGACGCTAAGCTCAACGAGCTAGAGATCCTAGCGCCACAGGAACGTCAGCAGCTACTGGTGGATTGGAATGATACGGGAGCGGAGTTTCCTGAGGACGAGTGTATCCATCAGTTGGTTGAAGCGCAGGTGATTAAAACACCCAATGCGATTGCAGTGGTGTATGAAAATCAGCAGCTGACATATCAGATGCTCAACGAACGCGCCAACCAGCTGGCTCACTATTTAAGGACGCTGGCAATCAAGCCGGACGATCGTGTAGCCATCTGCGTTGAACGCAGCATCGAAATGGTGGTGGGGGTGCTGGCCATTTTGAAGGCGGGTGGGGCCTATGTGCCGCTGGATCCCGCGTATCCCAAAGACCGCTTGATGTACATGCTAAGCGATAGCGCGCCCGTGGCGTTATTGACGCAGGCCAGGGCGCTCGCGGTATTGGGTGATGTCGGTAAGACGATCCCTATCATTGACCTGGAAGCGGATGTAGCACTCTGGGCCGATGACAGCAAGGACAATCCCCTTAAATCGGCAATAGGACTGACTGCCAATCATCTGGCCTATGTCATCTATACCTCAGGCTCTACTGGACGCCCTAAGGGAGTCATGGTGGAGCACCGTAGTGTTAACAATCAGATTCGTGCACTGCAAGAATATTACGGGATTGATTCAAATGACCGAGTTCTTCAGTTTTCTTCTTTCTCGTTTGACATGTCGGTGGAGGAAGTCTTTACTTCCTTAAGTACTGGATCGGCTTTGGTGTTGCGTACTGAAGCTTGGTTGGGAGGGCCTGTCGTATTTTGGTCTTTGTGCCAAGAGCATCAAGTCTCGGTGGTTAATCTGCCGGTTCAATTTTGGCAACAGTTGATAGAAGATTATGCGGTAGAGATTCCACGAGTGGTCCGTCGTGTCCTTATTGGTGGTGAGGCCGTCCACGCCCAAGCGCTTCGCAATTGGTTTGAGCATGGTGAGTATCGTCCAAGATTGTTTAACGCTTACGGCCCAACAGAATCAACTGTTAATGCAACTATTCATGAGCCATTAAGAAGTGACTCAAGATCGCAATTGATCGGCCGACCGATATCGAACACGCAGATATACATTCTTGATCGGCATCTTCAGCCAGTACCGATTGGTGTCACTGGTGAGATATATATTGGTGGTGCGGGTTTGGCGCGCGGATATCTGAATCGTCCTGACCTAACAGCCGAGCGGTTTGTTAGAAATCCTTTCAGTGCTGATCCGACTGCGAGGCTGTACAAGACTGGTGACCTGGGTCGATATTTGCCTGACGGCAACATTGATTTTTTAGGTCGCAACGATCACCAGGTCAAGATTCGCGGTTTCCGCATTGAGCTGGGAGAGATTGAGACACAGCTGGCGCGATGTGAAGGAATACGCGAAGCGGTGGTGCTGGCGCGCGAGGACAATCCAGGTGATAAGCGCTTGGTGGCATATGTGACCGCCAAAGACTCCTCCATAGCTCCCACTGCAGAGTCTCTGCGGGCGTATCTGAAAGGGCTCTTGCCTGGGTACATGGTCCCTTCAGCCTTTGTCGTGCTCGAGCGGCTGCCCTTGAATGTCAATGGCAAGCTAGATCGCAAGGCATTGCCGGCCCCGGATGGAGACGCCTATGCCACCCAAGAGTACGAGGCCCCGCAAGGGCGGATCGAGCAGACACTGGCGCGGGTCTGGGAAGAAGTGCTGGGACTGGAGAAAGTTGGTCGGCACGACAACTTTTTTGAGTTGGGAGGCCACTCGTTGCTGGCGACGCGAGTGCTGGCGCAGATCCGTGAGCAGCTGCCCGGGCGTAGCGTGGCGCTGCGGCTATTGTTCGAAGCCGCCACGGTGTGCGAGCTGGCGCAGCGCTTGGAGGGGCTGGGCGAAGCCGGAGGTGTGGGCAAGGTTCCGCCGCTGGAAGTGCAGGAGCGACCTGCGGAGCTGGCGCTGTCGTATGCGCAGGAGCGGTTGTGGTTTTTGGACGAGCTTGGCCAGGTCGGCAGTGCCTACAACATGCCGAGTGCCTGGCGGTTGCAGGGGCAATTGGACGTCAAGGCGCTGCAGTGGAGCTTGTTTGAGTTGGAGCGTCGGCACGAGAGCCTCCGCACGTACTTTGAGAGTCGCGGGGGACGGGCGATCCAGCGCATCGGGGCATTGGGGCAATTGCGGCTCGAGAGGTTGGATCTGAGTGATCTCGAGGCCTCTGAGCGGGAGCGACGGGTTCGAGAATCGATCGATGAGGAGATTGAGCGTCGCTTTGAGCTGAGTCGGGGCCCGCTGTGCCGATTGAAGCTGTTGACCGTATCTCAGCAGGAGCATGTGCTGTTGTTGACGATGCATCACATCATCTCGGACGGGTGGTCCGAGAGTGTGCTGTTGAGAGAGTTAAGCGAGCTGTATGGGGCGAGAGTTCGAGGGGAGCGATCGGGGTTGGCGCCAGTGGTGCTGCAGTATGCGGACTATGCGTTGTGGCAACGCAGCTGGCTGCACGGAGAGCTGCTCGAGGAGCAGCTGGCGTACTGGCGTGAGCAGCTGAGTGGTGCGCAGGTATTGGCGCTGCCGAGCGATCGGGCGCGGCCTGCGGTGTCGAGCCACGCGGGAAGGGTGCATGAGTTTAAGTTGAGTGGGGAGTTGAGTCGGCGTCTGAGTGAGCTTGGGCGGGGTGAGGGCGCGACACTGTTCATGGTGTTGCTGGCAGGGTTTCAGGTGTTGCTGTGGAGGTGGAGCGGGCAGGAGGATTTTCTGATCGGGGCGCCGATTGCGGGGCGCACGCAACGTGAGAGCGAGGGGCTGATCGGCTTTTTCGTGAACACACTGGCACTGCGGGCGCAGGTGAGAGGGGAGTGCAGTGTCGTGGAGCATTTGGCTCAGGTGAAGCAGATGCTGCTGGGGGCGTATGCGCACCAGGACGTGCCCTTCGAGAGGTTGGTGGCGGAGCTGCAGCCCGAGCGTGATCTGAGCCGCCAGCCGCTGTTCCAGGTGCTCCTTGCGTTGGAGAACTTCGCACAAGCAGATCTGCAGCTGCCTGGTCTTCGTTGTCAGCTCGTTAACGGCGAGCATCGCACCGCCAAATTCGATGTGGTGCTGTTCGTGAACGAGAAGTCGACGCATCTCCAATGTGCGTTCGAATATGCGTCAGAACTGTTCGACGAATCGACCATCGAGCGTCTAGCCGAACAGCTGCAGATCGTGTTGGCTGGCATGGTCGAGCATCCCGAAGGCCGTCTTCATGACCTGCCTCTGATCACTCCTAGGGCGCGCCATCAGCTGCTGGTGGAGTGGAATGCCACGGCGGTGGAGTTTCCGCGGCAGAAGTGCATTCACGAGCTGTTTACCGAGCAAGCCCGGCGCACCCCGCAGCAGATTGCGTTGGTGTATGAGGATCAGAAGCTGAGCTATGGGGAGCTGGAGCGGCGCTCGAACCAGCTGGCACATCACCTGCAGCAGCTGGGTGTGGGGGAGGAGTTGATCGTCGGGCTGTGCGTGGAGCGCAGCATGGAGATGATCATCGGGATGCTGGGGATACTCAAAGCGGGCGGAGCGTACCTGCCGTTGGATCCGGAATATCCAGCACCGCGGCTGAGCTACCTGTTGCAGGACACGCGTTCACCGGTAGTGCTGACCCAAGAGAGCGTGCAGAGCAAGCTGAATCTGGCCGGCGCACTCTCGCTCGTGAGATTGGACAAGGACTGGCCGCAGATTGCGCTGCACCCCGAGCACTGTCCTACAAGCGGTGCGCGGCCCGAGACGCTCGCATATGTGATGTACACCTCCGGTTCGACCGGCCATCCCAAGGGCGTGATGGTGGAGCATCACAGTGTGGTCGGGCTGGTTCACGCGGGATATGCGGCCCTGGGTTCCGAAGAGCATATCTTGCAGCTAGCGCCGCCGACATTCGATGCGGCCACCTTCGAGATCTGGGGAGCGCTGCTCATGGGCGGCCGTAGCGTTTTATATGCGGAGAAGTATGTCGATCTGCAGCGCCTGCGCCAAGTGATCCAGGAGCAGCAGATCACGACGCTGTGGCTGACGGCAGGATTGTTTGCGCAGGTGGTGGAACTGGACGTGCAGTTGCTGGCGCCGGTGCGCCAGCTTCTGGCGGGCGGGGATGCGCTGTCTGCGCATCACGTGGGGAAGGTGCAGCGCGAGCTGCCGGGCTGCACGTTGATCAACGGCTACGGACCGACGGAGTGCACGACCTTCAGTGCCTGTCACCGCTTCGAGGGTGGGAAGGATGAGGGAGTGAGGATTGGTCGGCCGATCGGCAACATGCGTGCGTATGTATTGGACGAGCGGCTGGAGCCGGTACCGATCGGGGTGGCAGGGGAGTTGTATATCGCCGGTGAGGGGGTGAGCCGGGGGTATTTAAACAACGCGGGGTTGACGGCGCAGCGTTTTATGCCAGAGCCGTTTGGGGCAGTACGCGGGCGTATGTATCGCACGGGTGATCGGGTGCGCTGGGATGCGCAGGGGCGCCTGGAGTTTTTGGGTCGATTGGATCAGCAAGTGAAGATCCGCGGCTACCGCATCGAGCCTGGGGAGGTCGAGACGGTGCTGCTGGATTTGCCGGAAGTCCGTGAGGCGGTGGTCGTGATGCGTGCGGATCAGCCGGGTGACCAGCGCCTGGTCGCCTACGTAGTGCGAGACCCTGATCCAGGTCTGTCGTCCGAAGAATCCGCAGCTCATCGCGATCAGACCATCGCGCAATGGAAGCACATCTTCGATGAGCTCTATGCGACGAATATGGCGAGTCGTGCACCGCACTTCGGGGGGTGGAAGAGCAGCTATACCGGCGAGCAGATTCCTGATCAACAGATGCAGGACTGGTTGGCTGCCACGATCGAGCGAGTGCTGGCCTTGCATCCACGGCGCATACTGGAGATCGGATGCGGTGTCGGCCTCCTTCTGCAACGGCTGGCGTCGCATTGTGAGTCTTATGTTGGGACCGACGTGTCGGCCGAAGCGATACGGACGTTGACGGATTGGGTATCACGCCAACCGGCTGCTTCCAGCATCCGCTTGTTCGAGTCCCCGGCTATCGATCTGCAATGCTTGTCCGAGGGCCGTTTCGATACTGTCGTTCTCAATTCAGTCATTCAGTATTTTCCAGATACGTCGTATCTATCGTCCGTGTTGGAGCAGGCGCTGGCGCTGGTGCCGGACAACGGCCATATTTTCATCGGCGACGTGCGCAACTTCGCGCTGTTGGAGCTGTTCCACGCTTCCGTTCAGCTTGCCAGAGCACCCGCAGATCTGACGGTGGGATCACTCAGGCGTCGGATCGATGTGGCGGTCGAAAACGAAAAAGAGCTGCTGATCGACCCGCTGTTCTTCGTGCAGCTGGCGCAACGCCTGGCGCGTATCGGGCGGGTCGAGATCTTGTTGAAACAAACCGAGGCTGACAATGAGTTAACGCTGTATCGATACGATGTAGTGCTGCATGTGGGTACGGCGGAACACCCCCTAATCGGTGCCGTGATTCCATGGTCAACAGCGTGGTCGTCATCTCAGTTGGAAGACTACCTGCGGACTCATCGTCCACAGTCGTTGCAACTGACCGGCATTCCCAACAGGCGGTTGGCCCGCGATTTGGCGAGCCGTGCTGCGATTGCAACGAGTGCCGCGGACGTTACTGTGGACGCGATACGGATGCGGCCCCTTGACGAGTCGACCGGCGAATTCCCGAGTGCGTTCAGTGCAATCGCAGTGAGGTGCGGCTACGAGGTGCGCGTGAGCTGGACGCCGGACTGCTCGGATGGGAGATTTGACGTACTGCTGTATGACCCTGTTCGGGTGGAGACCGGGACGACGCCAGCCATAGTAGTACCGCACTTTCCAGGCAAGGAGGTTGCCAATGTCCCGCTGTCCCACGGCATCGATGTATTTCCTGCACAGCTGCGGCGAAGCCTGAAGCGGCACTTGCCGTCGTACATGGTGCCTGGATCGATCGTGGTGCTGGAGAGTTTGCCGCTGACGGCGAATGGGAAGGTGGATCGCAAAGCGTTACCGGCACCCGAAGAGAGTGCATATGGCAATCGTGAGTATGAAGCGCCGCTTGGGGAGATGGAGCAGTCACTGGCAGGGATCTGGCATGACGTGCTGAAGGTTGAGCGGATCGGTCGTCGCGACAACTTTTTTGAGTTGGGCGGGCATTCACTGTTGGCAGTGCAGGTGATGTCACGTATTCGTCAAACACTGGGCGTGGAAGTATCACTGCGAGATGTATTTGCTCAGCCGAGTTTGCAAGCGCTCGCTGCTACCTTGGCGAACGCTCACGCCACTTCCTTGCCCTCGATTACGGTGGCTGATCGTGGGAGCCCTTTGCCATTATCGTTTGCGCAGCAACGGCTGTGGTTTTTGGCTCATATGGATGGCGCTAGCCAGGCATACAACATGCCTGGTGGGATGCGACTGAGAGGGCAATTGAACCGCGTCGCGCTGCGCGCAGCATTAGATCGCATCGTTGCGCGGCATGAAGCGTTGCGCACGACATTTTCTCAAATTGAGGGGGCGGCGATCCAGGTGATTGCTCCTGAGGATCAGTGCATGACGTTGTTGGAGCATGATCTAAGTGCCCATCCGCAAGCGACAATTGAGTTGCAAGAACTGAGTGCACTGGAAGCCACCGCTTCATTTGATCTTGAACGTGGTCCGTTGATTCGTGGGCGCTTGATCCGTATGGCGCCTGATGAGCATGTATTGCTCATTACGATGCATCACATCGTGTCCGATGGTTGGTCAATAGGTGTGTTTCTCAATGAGTTCAATCAGCTTTACAGTGCGTTCAGTCAAGGGCAAGTCGATCCACTGCCGCCATTAAAGATTCAGTATGCCGACTACGCTGTGTGGCAGCGTCAGTGGTTGGGAGGCGAGCATTTACAGCGACAGGCAGAGTACTGGCGGCATACGCTCAAGGGCGCGCCGGCGTTGCTGGAGCTACCTACTGATCATGTCCGTCCAACAGTGCAGAACTATGTTGGAGCCGGTCTGAATATCGGCCTGGATGCGGAGCTGACACGAGACTTAAAGGCGCTCAGTCAACGTCATGGCACGACGTTATTCATGACATTGATGGCTAGTTGGGCAGCATTGTTGTCACGGTTGTCTGGACAAGACGAAGTGGTGATTGGGACACCGATCGCGAACCGTATGCGAGCTGAGATTGAGGGCCTGATTGGATTTTTCGTTAACACGCAGGCATTGCGCATTGACGTGTCTGGCTCACCTACAGGGAGTGAGTTGTTGGCACGGACGAAGACCCAAGCGTTGGCGGCCCAGAGTCATCAGGACATTCCATTTGAGCAAGTTGTGGAGCTGGTCAAGCCACCGCGTAGTTTGGCGCATAGTCCCATCTTTCAGGTGATGTTTGCCTGGCAGAACACACCTGGCGGGCGCTTGCTGTTGCCGGAGCTGCAGCTTGAGGAAATGACCTCGCCACATGTAACAGCACAGTTTGATCTGTCGCTGTCGTTGGGCGAAGAAGGCGAGCAGATTGTGGGCTCGTTGGAGTATGCCACCGCCTTATTTGAGCGCGACACCGTGGCGCGATACATTGAATATTGGAAGACCTTGCTGAAGGGAATGGTGGCGGACGACCAGCAGCCGGTCGATCGCCTACCGATGCTCAGTGACACTGAGCGTCAACAAATTCTGGTGAACTGGAACGATACGGCAGCGGAGTATCCGCAAGATAAATGCGTTCATGAGTTATTCGAGGCGCAAGCGGCCCAGACACCGGATGCGATCGCCGTAATCTATGAGGGTGAGCAACTGACGTATGGCGAACTCAATCGACGAGCCAACCAACTGGCGCATTACTTGATTGAGCGAGGTGTTAAGCCAGATAGCCGAGTGGCGATTTGCGTTAAACGCAGCATCGAAATGGTGGTGGGCGTGCTGGCCATTTTGAAGGCGGGTGGGGCCTATGTGCCGCTGGACCCGGCGTACTCCGCTCATCGTCTGACGTACATGCTCAAGGATAGCGCGCCAGTGTTGTTGCTCACTGACTCGCGGGTGAGTACTCGCGCTGCGTTACGCGAAATGAGCCGTGATGCTGCCGCCGTGACGGTCCTCGATCTGCAGGCGGATATCGCCCTCTGGGCGCAGGAGTCTGAAGACAATCTGGATCGATCGACAATAGGGTTGGCGACTCGCAGTCTGGCGTATGTGATTTACACCTCGGGATCTACCGGTCAACCAAAAGGAGTGATGGTTGAACACGGCAATGTCATCAATCTGATTCATACCCACATTCGCAACTGCGCGCTTACAGCTGCTGACCGGGTGCTGCAGTTTGCTTCCTTCGGTTTCGATGCATCGGTGGAGGAGATCTTTCCGCCGCTTGCCGCGGGCGCAACGATCGTGCTGCGTCCGCAAGAGATATCGGCTCCAGATGAGGAGTTTGAGCGACTGTTGCGAACGGAGCGAGTAACGGTGCTGGAGTTGCCGACGGCGTTCTGGCATCTGTGGGTTCAACAGGAAAGCAAGGATGCTCGTGGGCAGGAAGAGCGTCCGCGCTTGGTGGTGGTGGGAGGAGAGAAAGCGGAGCGCCGGCATCTGGAGCGTTGGCGAGCGAAGTTGCAAGGACGCGAGTGCAGTTGGCTAAACACTTACGGCCCGACGGAAGCCACGGTGTATGCGACATCGCTGTTAGTAGATGGGCGCAGCGAGTTGATTGCGCAAGAGATTCCCATTGGTCGTCCGGTCTGCAATACACATTTGTATATTCTGGATGCTCATCGACAGCCAGTAGCGATAGGCGCGGTGGGAGAGCTTTATATTGGTGGTGCGGGTGTTGCGCGCGGTTATATCAATCGAGCAGATTTGACGGCGGAGCGATTTATCGCCAGTCCGTTCGTGACAGGCGAGCGTTTGTACAAGACGGGGGATCTAGGGCGGTGGCGAGCGGATGGAAACGTCGAGTATCTGGGTCGTAATGACCACCAGGTAAAGATTCGCGGTTTCCGCATTGAGCTGGGCGAGATTGAGGCACAGCTGACGCGCTATGCAGGCATACGCGAAGCGGTGGTGTTGGCGCGCGAAGACATTCCAGGTGATAAGCGCTTGGTGGCGTACGTTACGAGCGACGTGGCACTGAGCGCTGAGGCGCTACGCAGTCATTTATTGGGTCAGTTGCCGGAGTACATGGTGCCGGCGGCGTATGTGCAGTTGGAGCGGTTGCCGCTGACGGCGAATGGGAAGGTGGATCGCAAAGCGTTACCGGCACCCGAAGAGAGTGCATATGGCAATCGTGAGTATGAAGCGCCGCTTGGGGAGATGGAGCAGTCACTGGCAGGGATCTGGCATGACGTGCTGAAGGTTGAGCGGATCGGTCGTCGCGACAACTTTTTTGAGTTGGGCGGGCATTCACTGTTGGCAGTGCAGGTGATGTCACGTATTCGTCAAACACTGGGCGTGGAAGTATCACTGCGAGATGTATTTGCTCAGCCGAGTTTGCAAGCGCTCGCTGCTACCTTGGCGAACGCTCACGCCACTTCCTTGCCCTCGATTACGGTGGCTGATCGTGGGAGCCCTTTGCCATTATCGTTTGCGCAGCAACGGCTGTGGTTTTTGGCTCATATGGATGGCGCTAGCCAGGCATACAACATGCCTGGTGGGATGCGACTGAGAGGGCAATTGAACCGCGTCGCGCTGCGCGCAGCATTAGATCGCATCGTTGCGCGGCATGAAGCGTTGCGCACGACATTTTCTCAAATTGAGGGGGCGGCGATCCAGGTGATTGCTCCTGAGGATCAGTGCATGACGTTGTTGGAGCATGATCTAAGTGCCCATCCGCAAGCGACAATTGAGTTGCAAGAACTGAGTGCACTGGAAGCCACCGCTTCATTTGATCTTGAACGTGGTCCGTTGATTCGTGGGCGCTTGATCCGTATGGCGCCTGATGAGCATGTATTGCTCATTACGATGCATCACATCGTGTCCGATGGTTGGTCAATAGGTGTGTTTCTCAATGAGTTCAATCAGCTTTACAGTGCGTTCAGTCAAGGGCAAGTCGATCCACTGCCGCCATTAAAGATTCAGTATGCCGACTACGCTGTGTGGCAGCGGCAGTGGTTGGGAGGCGAGCATTTACAGCGACAGGCAGAGTACTGGCGGCATACGCTCAAGGGCGCGCCGGCGTTGCTGGAGCTACCTACTGATCATGTCCGCCCAACAGTGCAGAACTATGTTGGAGCCGGTCTGAATATCGGCCTGGATGCGGAGCTGACACGAGACTTAAAGACGCTCAGTCAACGTCATGGCACGACGTTATTCATGACATTGATGGCTAGTTGGGCAGCATTGTTGTCACGGTTGTCTGGACAAGACGAAGTGGTGATTGGGACACCGATCGCGAACCGTATGCGAGCTGAGATTGAGGGCCTGATTGGATTTTTCGTTAACACGCAGGCATTGCGCATTGACGTGTCTGGCTCACCTACAGGGAGTGAGTTGTTGGCACGGACGAAGACCCAAGCGTTGGCGGCCCAGAGTCATCAGGACATTCCATTTGAGCAAGTTGTGGAGCTGGTCAAGCCACCGCGTAGTTTGGCGCATAGTCCCATCTTTCAGGTGATGTTTGCCTGGCAGAACACATCTGCCGGGCGCTTGCTGTTGCCGGAGCTGCAGCTTGAGGAAACGACCTCGCCACATGTAACAGCACAGTTTGATCTGTCGCTGTCGTTGGGCGAAGAAGGCGAGCAGATTGTGGGCTCGTTGGAGTATGCCACCGCCTTATTTGAGCGCGACACCGTGGCGCGATACATTGAATATTGGAAGACCTTGCTGAAGGGAATGGTGGCGGACGACCAGCAGCCGGTCGATCGCCTACCGATGCTCAGTGACACTGAGCGTCAACAAATTCTGGTGAACTGGAACGATACGGCAGCGGAGTATCCGCAAGATAAATGCGTTCATGAGTTATTCGAGGCGCAAGCGGCCCAGACACCGGATGCGATCGCCGTAATCTATGAGGGTGAGCAACTGACGTATGGCGAACTCAATCGACGAGCCAACCAACTGGCGCATTACTTGATTGAGCGAGGTGTTAAGCCAGATAGCCGAGTGGCGATTTGCGTTGAACGCAGCATCCAAATGGTGGTGGGCGTGCTGGCCATTTTGAAGGCGGGTGGGGCCTATGTGCCGCTGGACCCAAGCTATCCTGTGGAACGCTTAAGCTACCTGCTACGTGATAGTGGCCCTTGTATCGTTCTCACTACTGATGTATCACGCGCTGTGTTGCAGGTTCGCCCGTCTTCCGCCACGCTCATCGATCTGAAAAATGATTCAGATTTATGGGGTGGTCTGAGCGAGGCAAATCTGCACAGGGAAGCCGTCGGACTCACGCCACGGCATCTCGCTTACATCATATATACATCAGGTTCGACGGGGACACCGAAAGGCGTGATGGTCGAGCACGCAAATATTGTGCGGTTGTTTGCGGCCACGCAGCCCTGGTTTCACTTCGGCAGTGAAGATGTCTGGACCTTATTCCACTCATTTTCCTTCGACTTCTCGGTGTGGGAGATATGGGGAGCATTGCTGTACGGCGGACGCCTGGTGGTGGTGCCTCACCTCACTAGCCGAGAGCCAGATAGTTTCTATCGACTGGTGTCGGAACAACGTGTCACGATCCTCAATCAAACTCCCAGCGCCTTTACCCAGCTGATTGCCGCGCAAGCACGCAATCCCCTACCTCATGTACTGAGACACGTGATATTTGGCGGAGCGACGTTGGACCTGAAAAGTCTCGAACCTTGGTATGAACGTAATTCCGAGTTTCAGCCGAAACTGGTTAACATGTATGGAATCACTGAAACTACCGTACATGTGACGTATTACCCTTTGCAGAAGACGGACCTCAAGCGATACCAAGGGCGCAATCCGATTGGGTCGCGGATTCCGGACCTAAGACTGTATATTTTGGATGCTCATCGACAGCCAGTGCCGATCGGTGCAGTGGGAGAGCTGTATATTGGAGGAGCGGGGGTTGCGCGCGGGTATCTGAATCGAGCGGATCTCACGGCGGAGCGATTTATCGCCAGTCCGTTCGTGACAGGCGAGCGTTTGTACAAGACGGGGGATCTAGGGCGGTGGCGAGCGGATGGAAACGTCGAGTATCTGGGTCGTAATGACCATCAGGTAAAGATTCGCGGTTTCCGCATTGAGCTGGGCGAGATTGAGGCACAGCTGACGCGCTATGCAGGCATACGCGAAGCGGTGGTGTTGGCGCGCGAAGACATTCCAGGTGATAAGCGCTTGGTGGCGTACGTTACGAGCGACGTGGCACTGAGCGCTGAGGCGCTACGCAGTCATTTATTGGGTCAGTTGCCGGAGTACATGGTGCCGGCGGCGTATGTGCAGTTGGAGCGGTTGCCGCTGACGGCGAATGGGAAGGTGGATCGCAAAGCGTTACCGGCACCCGAAGAGAGTGCATATGGCAATCGTGAGTATGAAGCGCCGCTTGGGGAGATGGAGCAGTCACTGGCAGGGATCTGGCATGACGTGCTGAAGGTTGAGCGGATCGGTCGTCGCGACAACTTTTTTGAGTTGGGCGGGCATTCACTGTTGGCAGTGCAGGTGATATCACGTATTCGTCAAACACTGGGCGTGGAAGTATCACTGCGAGATGTATTTGCTCAGCCGAGTTTGCAAGCGCTCGCTGCTACCTTGGCGAACGCTCACGCCACTTCCTTGCCCTCGATTACGGTGGCTGATCGTGGGAGCCCTTTGCCATTATCGTTTGCGCAGCAACGGCTGTGGTTTTTGGCTCATATGGATGGCGCTAGCCAGGCATACAACATGCCTGGTGGGATGCGACTGAGAGGGCAATTGAACCGCGTCGCGCTGCGCGCAGCATTAGATCGCATCGTTGCGCGGCATGAAGCGTTGCGCACGACATTTTCTCAAATTGAGGGGGCGGCGATCCAGGTGATTGCTCCTGAGGATCAGTGCATGACGTTGTTGGAGCATGATCTAAGTGCCCATCCGCAAGCGACAATTGAGTTGCAAGAACTGAGTGCACTGGAAGCCACCGCTTCATTTGATCTTGAACGTGGTCCGTTGATTCGTGGGCGCTTGATCCGTATGGCGCCTGATGAGCATGTATTGCTCATTACGATGCATCACATCGTGTCCGATGGTTGGTCAATAGGTGTGTTTCTCAATGAGTTCAATCAGCTTTACAGTGCGTTCAGTCAAGGGCAAGTCGATCCACTGCCGCCATTAAAGATTCAGTATGCCGACTACGCTGTGTGGCAGCGGCAGTGGTTGGGAGGCGAGCATTTACAGCGACAGGCAGAGTACTGGCGGCATACGCTCAAGGGCGCGCCGGCGTTGCTGGAGCTACCTACTGATCATGTCCGTCCAACAGTGCAGAACTATGTTGGAGCCGGTCTGAATATCGGCCTGGATGCGGAGCTGACACGAGACTTAAAGGCGCTCAGTCAACGTCATGGCACGACGTTATTCATGACATTGATGGCTAGTTGGGCAGCATTGTTGTCACGGTTGTCTGGACAAGACGAAGTGGTGATTGGGACACCGATCGCGAACCGTATGCGAGCTGAGATTGAGGGCCTGATTGGATTTTTCGTTAACACGCAGGCATTGCGCATTGACGTGTCTGGCTCACCTACAGGGAGTGAGTTGTTGGCACGGACGAAGACCCAAGCGTTGGCGGCCCAGAGTCATCAGGACATTCCATTTGAGCAAGTTGTGGAGCTGGTCAAGCCACCGCGTAGTTTGGCGCATAGTCCCATCTTTCAGGTGATGTTTGCCTGGCAGAACACACCTGGCGGGCGCTTGCTGTTGCCGGGGCTGCAGCTTGAGGAAATGACCTCGCCACATGTAACAGCACAGTTTGATCTGTCGCTGTCGTTGGGCGAAGAAGGCGAGCAGATTGTGGGCTCGTTGGAGTATGCCACCGCCTTATTTGAGCGCGACACCGTGGCGCGATACATTGAATATTGGAAGACCTTGCTGAAGGGAATGGTGGCGGACGACCAGCAGCCGGTCGATCGCCTACCGATGCTCAGTGACACTGAGCGTCAACAAATTCTGGTGAACTGGAACGATACGGCAGCGGAGTATCCGCAAGATAAATGCGTTCATGAGTTATTCGAGGCGCAAGCGGCCCAGACACCGGATGCGATCGCCGTAATCTATGAGGGTGAGCAACTGACGTATGGCGAACTCAATCGACGAGCCAACCAACTGGCGCATTACTTGATTGAGCGAGGTGTTAAGCCAGATAGCCGAGTGGCGATTTGCGTTGAACGCAGCATCCAAATGGTGGTGGGCGTGCTGGCCATTTTGAAGGCGGGTGGGGCCTATGTGCCGCTGGACCCAAGCTATCCTGTGGAACGCTTAAGCTACCTGCTACGTGATAGTGGCCCTTGTATCGTTCTCACTACTGATGTATCACGCGCTGTGTTGCAGGTTCGCCCGTCTTCCGCCACGCTCATCGATCTGAAAAATGATTCAGATTTATGGGGTGGTCTGAGCGAGGCAAATCTGCACAGGGAAGCCGTCGGACTCACGCCACGGCATCTCGCTTACATCATATATACATCAGGTTCGACGGGGACACCGAAAGGCGTGATGGTCGAGCACGCAAATATTGTGCGGTTGTTTGCGGCCACGCAGCCCTGGTTTCACTTCGGCAGTGAAGATGTCTGGACCTTATTCCACTCATTTTCCTTCGACTTCTCGGTGTGGGAGATATGGGGAGCATTGCTGTACGGCGGACGCCTGGTGGTGGTGCCTCACCTCACTAGCCGAGAGCCAGATAGTTTCTATCGACTGGTGTCGGAACAACGTGTGACGATCCTCAATCAAACTCCCAGCGCCTTTACCCAGCTGATTGCCGCGCAAGCACGCAATCCCCTACCTCATGTACTGAGACACGTGATATTTGGCGGGGCGACGTTGGACCTGAAAAGTCTCGAACCTTGGTATGAACGTAATTCCGAGTTTCAGCCGAAACTGGTTAACATGTATGGAATCACTGAAACTACCGTACATGTGACGTATTACCCTTTGCAGAAGACGGACCTCAAGCGATACCAAGGGCGCAGTCCGATTGGGTCGCGGATTCCGGACCTAAGACTCTATATTTTGGATGCTCATCGACAGCCAGTGGCGATCGGTGCAGTGGGAGAGCTGTATATTGGAGGAGCGGGAGTTGCACGCGGGTATCTGAATCGAGCGGATCTCACGGCGGAGCGATTTATCGCCAGTCCGTTCGTGACAGGCGAGCGTTTGTACAAGACGGGGGATCTAGGGCGGTGGCGAGCGGATGGAAACGTCGAGTATCTGGGTCGTAATGACCATCAGGTAAAGATTCGCGGTTTCCGCATTGAGCTGGGCGAGATTGAGGCACAGCTGACGCGCTATGCAGGCATACGCGAAGCGGTGGTGTTGGCGCGCGAAGACATTTCAGGTGATAAGCGCTTGGTGGCGTACGTTACGAGCGACGTGGCACTGAGCGCTGAGGCGCTACGCAGTCATTTATTGGGTCAGTTGCCGGAGTACATGGTGCCGGCGGCGTATGTGCAGTTGGAGCAGTTGCCGCTGACGACGAATGGGAAGGTGGATCGTAAAGCGCTGCCTGCACCGCAAGGTGATTCGTATGCCACGCGTGAGTACGAAGCGCCGGAAGGTGAAGTGGAGACCGTGTTGGCACCGATCTGGGCCGACGTTCTCAAGCTCGAGCGTGTGAGTCGACACGATAACTTCTTCGAACTCGGAGGTGACTCGATCCGCGTGGTGCAGCTCATCTCACAACTGCGCCCCCTTAATCACGACCTGCAAGTTACCGATATCTTCAAGCGACAGACGATTCGTGAGCTCGCAGCCTATCTGGCGGACAGAAAGAACCGCGCAGAACGGATTGAACCGGCACCGCTGCACCTGCTGGCGCCCGCACCTCATTGCGGGTCAGGCATGTCGGAAGGCGTCGCAGATTCCTATCCCGTGACCGAGATGCAACGGCTCATGCTCTCGAAGAGCATCCAGCATGGCTGCGGCGTTTATCGGCCCCAGATGGTGTTCGAAATCACGGATCCGGATTTTTGCGTTGATACATTCAGGCAGGCAACGAATGTCCTTTTCGCACGTCACGCTGTGCTGCGAACCCGCTTTGCGAAGGTAGGGGAAGATGACTTCATGCAGATGGTTCAGGAGCGCGCTGCTCCCATCATTGAATGCACAAACCTGCTCGGGATGTCGGCCGCGGACCAGGCTGCGGTGATCAGCCGATATCTCGCGCAGTCCGTCGCAGACAGTTTCGACGTTGCAGCTGACGCACCGCTGATTCGCTTCGATCTGTTCTGGCGCGCCCAGGGAATGTGGCAGCTCGTGATGACTACGCACCACGCCATCGAAGACGGCTGGGGCATGGTTGAGCTCCTGGCCGAGTTGGAGCAGGTTTATCGTCAGATATCTGCGGGTGCCGTGGGCGAGGCTGCAACTGTTGCCGTCAACGGCATGAAGGAGCACGTGGCATTGGAGATCCAGGCGGCCGACAATCCTCTCGCGCGGCAGTTTTGGGAGCATCGTATTGCAGACGTTTTGCCCATGATGCTGCCGGGAGTGCAGCCTGCCCACGTCGATGGCACCGAGGTGCATGAATTTGCAATTACTGGGAGCAGACTGCAGGAACTCAAACATCAGGCCGCGATGAGCCATGTTCCGCTTAAGATCTTGTTCCTGGCTGCGTACTCGAACAGTTTGGCGCGCGTGCTCGATCGTCGGCAGGTGGTCGTGGACGTCGTTTCGAACGGTCGCAGCAACCGCCTCTCTGACCCTTTGCATGCGCAGGGCCTGTTCTGGAGTTTCCTGCCCATCGGTGTTTCAAGCATGTCGCTGACCAGCGAGATGCTTCGCGAGCTGCATGCGAGCGTGCTCGATGCTGAGGCGCACGCCGCCTTTCCAGTGCGAAAACTCCTCCGCGCGCAGGGTGTCACTGATCTCACGTGCGCAGCCTTCAACTACGTACACTTTCACCACGACCAGCCGCAGCGCGCTGCCTTGATGCGCTACGAATACGGCGTGGATCGATTCCATCACCCACTACAATTGGTTGTCTCGCTGTCTCCGGATACGACCAACGTTCACGTGGCCTTGCACGCGGTGGCGACACCGGTGGTTGCACAGATTGCTGCGGCGCTAGGCCGTGAGCTGGGTGCGTGGATCGCGGCTGAACCAACATAGCCTGAAGTAGCACCATGAAGTTGACCCTGTCGCACTGACTGGTTGGGACTTGATATCAAGTCGGATCGAGAGTGCGGGAGCAGAGATACCCGCCGGCGGCGTGGCGACTGTCACGCAGACGCCGACGGTAGGTATCCCGTGTTCAAGGGGCGCGGGATTGCGTGCGAGCGTCCTGACCTGTTCCCTTCCACCGTGCCACTCATTCGGAAGGAGTCCGGGTTGATGACCCTGCACCCGTTTCAGTACCGCCCAGAAGTTCGGACTCCCGATTGCTATGACATCGCCGTTGCTGCCTGCAGGCAGCAACGGCGGGCGAATTCGGCGGGGGTGGCCCATTCGAGCGCAGAGTGGGGGCGCGTCTCGTTATAGTGGCTCCGCCAGGCCCCGATCTTGGTCTTCGCGTCGTCCAGTGACAAGAACCAATTCGCATTCAGGCACTCCTGACGCAGTCGGCCGTTGAAGCTCTCCACGCCGGCGTTGTCGGTGGGCCTGCCAGGCCGGCTGAAGTCCAACTCCAGCCCGCGCTCGTAGGCCCATCTGTCCATCACCTTCGAGATGAACTCGCTGCCGTTGTCGGATTTGAGGGTCTTGGGCAGCCCGCGCTGCTCGGTGATGGTGTTCAACACTCGCACGACGTCCTCCCCCTTGAGGCTTTGGCCGACCTCGATCGCCAGGCACTCCCGCGTGTACAAGTCGACTACCGTCAACATGCGCAGCTTGCGGCCATCGGACAGCGCATCGGCGACGAAGTCCATGCTCCAGATTTCGTTGATGGCGTGGGCCAGCTGCTTGGGTTGCCGCAGCTTGGCCGCCTTGTTGCGCCGAGGCCGCTTCAGCCTCAGCGACAGGCCTTCCTCGCGGTACAGCCGGTACACCCGCTTGACGTTGTCGGGGTGGCCTTCGCGGCGCAGCATCACGTGCACACGTCGATAGCCGTAGTGCACGCGCGTCTCGGTGATGTCCTTGATGCGCATCTTCAGCGCCGCGTCGTCCTTCTTGACCGGCCGGTACAAGTACGTCGACGCCGACATCTTCACCATGCGCAACGCGTTGCGCTGGCTACAGCCGAAACACCGCATCAAATCGGGCACCAACGCCCGCCGCAGCGAATGCCCTAAACTTTTTTTGCCACGATGTGCTGCAGCATCGCTTTGTCCAGGCTTAGGTCCGCCACGATCTGCTTGAGCTTGCGGTTCTCTTCCTCCAGCTGGCGCATCCTGCGCAGCTCCGAGGGTCCCACGCCACCGTACTTCTTGCGCCACACATAGAACGTCGCGTCGCTGACGCCCATCTTGCGACAGACCTCCTCCACGCTCGTCCCCAGCTCCGCCTGCTTCAACGCATACGCGATCTGCTCATCGGTGAACTTGCTCTTCCTCATGGCACGCTCTCCTGGCCCATCGTCGGGCCTCCATCATGCCGGGATTCCTGTTACCGAACGGTTCGAAAGTCGGGGACAGGGTCACACCTATGCGGTTGTAATTGATGGCGTTGCTAAGCAGATTGACCTGGACTTGACGTAAGCGGGGCCAAGTCGCGACACTCTTTCAGCGACGAGATGCGCCCCGCGACTGCGACTCGGTCGTCCGGATGTGTTGCCGTCGGAGTAATACTGACCCACCGCGCCGGAGTAAAACTGACCCGCCTGGGATGAAGATGGCGGCTTTGTCCGCCGATGTTGACCCAGGAGCAAGCAGTGGAGATCAAGGTTCTGGCCCGGCGGGGCGTGAGCATTCGGGAGATGGCACGGCAGTTGAACTGTTCGCGCAACACGGTGAGGCGGTACCTGCGCGACGAGGAGGCGAGGCACTACGGCCCGAGGGCACCGAGGCCTACCAAGCTCGACGCGTACAAGGACTACCTGTTGGGGCGTATCGAGGCGGCCAGGCCGCACTGGATCCCGGCGGTGGTGTTGCTGCGCGAGATCACCGAACTCGGCTACAGCGGCGGCGTCACGCAGCTCAAGCAGTTCATCAACGAACACCGCTCAGTGGCCGAGGAGCCGGTGGTGCGTTTCGAGACACCGCCGGGCAAGCAGATGCAGGCCGACTTCACCCATATCCGGCGCGGTCGCAGTCCGCTGCTGGCCTTCGTCGCAACCCTGGGCTACAGCAGAGCGGCCTGGGTTCGCTTCACTACGAACGAGCGCGCGGAGACGTTGTGCGAGTGCATTGGCCAAGCCTTCGAGTACTTCGGCGGCGTGCCGCAGCACGTGCTGTTCGACAACGCCGGCACCATCGTGGTCGAACGCGACGCCTACGGCGAGGGGCAGCATCGCTGGCACAGCAGGATGCTGGAGCTGTCCGAGCGGTACGGCTTCGCACCACGACTGTGCCGGCCCTACCGAGCCAAGACCAAGGGCAAGGTCGAGCGCTTCAACTCCTACCTCAAGGGCAGCTTCTGCGTCCCGTTGGCTGCCACGCTCAAGCAGGCCGGGCTGAAGCTGGACGCACAGGCGGCCAACGCGTATGTGGGCCGCTGGCTGGCGGAGGTGGCCAACAGCCGGGTCCACGCCACAACGCAGGAGCGACCCGATCGACGCCTGCTGGTCGAGCGGGAGGCGCTGCTGCCGCTGCCGCAGGTGAGCCGACCGGATCTGCCGGTGCGCCAACTGCGGCACCTGCCTGTGCCGGTGGAGAGCCTGCAGCACCCGTTGTCAGTCTACAACGAGCTGCTGCAGGTGCCGGCATGAACCTGCAGCACGAACGCATCACCAGCCTCTGCGGCATGCTGAAGCTGGAGCGCATCGCCAGCGAGTGGCCAGCGCTCGCGCAGCGTGCGGCGCAGCAAGATGCCAGCCTGGCTGACTTCCTCGAGCAGGTGCTCGTCGAAGAGAACAACGCCCGTCTGGAACGCCAGCGCAGCGCGTTGCTGAAGATGGCCACGCTGCCGTCGGTCAAGACGCTGGAGGAATACGACTTCGGCTTCGCCAGCGGTGCGCCACGGAGCCAGATCCAGGATCTGGCGGCCCTGAGCTTCGTCGAGCGCGCCGAGAACGTCGTCTTCCTCGGCCCCAGCGGCGTTGGCAAGAGCCATTTGGCGCAAGCCCTGGCGTACCGGGCGGTGATGGCGGGCATCAAGACGCGCTTCATCACGGCGGCCGACCTGATGCTGCAACTGGCCACGGCCCACAAGCAAGACCGACTCGAGGATTACTTCAACCGGGCGGTGGTGGGCCCCAAGCTGCTCGTCGTTGATGAGATCGGTTATTTGCCCTTCGGGCGCGAGGAGGCGACGCTGTTCTTCAACGTCGTGGCCAAGCGGTACGAGCGCGGCAGCATTGTGCTCACCAGCAACCTGCCGTTCAGCCAGTGGTCCAGCGCCTTCGCCGACGACCAGACCCTCACGGCTGCGCTGCTCGACCGGCTGCTGCATCACGCGCACATCGTGCAGATCGCCGGCGAGAGCTACCGCCTGAAGGACAAGCGCAAGGCCGGACAGGTCAAGCCGAAGAATTGACGCAATGAGGCCCCGGGTGGGTCAGATTTACTCCGACGCCATCGCCGGAAAGTGGGTCAGTTTTGAACCGACGTTGACAGCACGCCACCGACACCGCGGAATGCCTCGGCCGCAGGCACGCCATACCAATGTCGATTTCATTCGCAAGCAAGGCTTCGGTTTGCTCAGTGCTTGCGATGTCGCGCACGTCCATGTCGAGTTCGGAGAAGTGCGCCTGCAGCCGGGCTGCGAGCCCAGGCAGCACCGGAATGGCCAACGAAGGAGCGATGCCGACCCTGAGTCGGTGCTTCTCCACGCCCCTTGCACGACGCGCCAGGTCTGCCAGGCGTCCCATGGACGCAAGTTGCACGCGGGCCTCGGGCAACAGCGCTTTGCCGGCGGGCGTCAACACAACTCCCCTGGCGTGCCGAGCGAACAGCAGGACCCCTAGCAGGCTGCTGAAATACTGCGCTGAAGCACCTACCTCGACCCGCGAGCTGATGGAGTTTCGGTAGCTGCCGTCGCGAGGAGTGTCAGAAGGGCCATTTCCAGGCCGGTTCGCCCCTGTGGAGGGCCGAGTTGCGCACCTGCGCTGCTCATCTGGCGCCTTGCAGACGGACCTGTCCCAGCGAGCGCATGCGCACCAAGTTGTAGGCCGCCATGTTCAGCACGAACAACTGGTCCACCTTCTTGAGTCCGCGCACCATCACCTGCCGGATCGAGCCGATGGTCTTGGCCCACCCGAAGGCCTGCTCGATGCGCTTGCGGCATTGCATCGACAACGCGTACCCGTCGGTCTGGGCGATCTCATCGGGCACCGCCGAGCGACGCCCCGACTTGTTCTGCGCCACATGAGGCTCGACCTTGAGCTGCTGCAACTCGGCGATGAACTGCGCCGCGTCGTAGCCCTTGTCTGCACCCAGCGTGATCTCTGCCTCAGGGTTGACCTGCCGGGCATCGTTGATCATGGCCCGGGCCGCCGCGCGCTCGGCATAGCCGTCTGCCTGAGTGACCACGGCATTGACGATCAGGCTGTGCCGGTTGTCCATCAGTGTGTGGCCCATGAAGCGCATCTCGCTGGCAGTCTTGCCCTTGCAATACAGGCGGCTGTCTGGATCGGTCTTCGATTCGTGCGTGTCGTTGCTGCGCGGCTGGCCCCGGAAGTCGCTGCCATCGTTGCTGCTGCCACCGCCCGCGTCGTCGTCGTCGCCGGCCTTCTTGGGCACAAAGCTCTTGTGGCTGGCCCACGCCTGGATCAGCGTGCCGTCCACACTGAAGTGTTCCTTGGACAGCCAGTTCTTGCGCTCGGCTTGCGCCAGCACTTCGTTGAAGAACGCGACCACCGCATCATGCTCGATCAAGCGCTGTCGGTTCTTGCTGAATACCGTGGGCACCCACACGTTGTCGTCCATCGATAGGCCGATGAACCAGCGAAACAGCAAGTTGTATTGCACTTGCTCCATCAGCAGTCGCTCCGAGCGCACCGAGTACAGCACCTGCAGCAACATCGCCCGTAGCAGCTTCTGCGGGGCGATGCTCGGACGCCCGCCCTTGGCGGCGTCCTCATACATGTCGGCGAACATGTCTTCAAGCTCGATCAGCGCGTCGTTGACCATCGCGCGTATCGCCCGCAGCGGATGCGTGGCCGGCACGAAGTCGTCCAGCTTCTTGACGCTGAACAGGCTCTCGGTGAAGGTGTCGGGACCGCGCATAGGTGGCAACAAGATTCAGGTTCGGGTGCTGGGTGACACTGTGCCGCATCTCCGCCAGGATGCGCTGCCGACGGCGAGGTATTTCAGCAGCCTGCTAGTGGAGGATGCGGTCAGTATGATTGAGGAGCATCACCCTGGACAGACCATCTGGGTTGAAGCCAGGAACTAGCTGATCGGAGAGAAGGAGGCAACTTGAGCCAGAAGCGCGATCACAAACAGCTTGAAGACGATGTGCGAGCCGCAGTCCGGAGCTTTGCTGCCTCGCTCACTTCAGCCAGCCAGGGCGTGGCCGATATGTCAGCGCTCGTCCGGGTCACCTCAAGGGCATCGCTACTCAATCTGGCGCACTGGGAGGGGTTGATTCGCGACGAATTCCATGTCACATGGCGCGCTGCTGAGCGTTCCGAGAGCAGCAGATGGCGAACGTTGCTCCCATCCAGTCGTTCGAAGGGAAGGGCTGAGCCAGCGAGATTCTTGACTTGGATCGACCTGAGCCACTGGGATGGCTACGTTCGTGAGAGGACACTACGGAGTCTTTCGGGTTCCGCGCCCAACAGCTTTTTCTTTGCCTTGGCTGCACGCAGGCTCAATGACTGGGTGCCTCAGGTTAGAGCGGCAGCGAGAGAGGTCGTCCCCAGACTGGCTGAGTCTTCGGACCCGGAGCTGGTGGCGGAGGCGCTGTGCGCGCTGCTGCCGACTTGGACCTCCTGGGGCCGTCTTGAAGAGTCGGACAAGGACGTTATCTCAGAGCTCGTCTCCCTTCCCGAACTCGCCACACCGCTCACCCGCAGGCTACTCGTTTCATCAACGGGACCCATGTCTGCGGTTTTGGCCCAGATTCAACGGTGGACGGTCCTCGATGAGCATTTGAAGGTGATCGCGTCAGAGGCGGTGCAACCCGCGGTACGTGCGCGAGCCTATCGAAGCATGCTTCTAGGAAAGGCTGTGTGGGTGGAAGGGCGTAGCTGGCGGTGGACCGATATCAGGTACCTGCAAGGCCGCCTGAACAACGTTCTAGGTGAGCGACGCCTGAGTCACGTCCCTGTGCTCTTGGAAACCCTGAACGCCGCCGCACTTGATCGCTCGTCGATTGTCCGCCGCGTTGCTGCTGAGGCGCTCGTCCGTGAGATCGACAACCTCGGCGAGGCCGTCATGCCCTTGGCTCGCAGGATTGCCGATGACCCGTCGCCTTCGGTTGCAGAGCGAGGGGCGTTCGTTCTGCGGCAGCTGGCGATCCGAGCGGCGGAGACTGCTGCTCGGAGTTCCGTTAAGCCGGCGGCTGCTCCATGAGAGCAGGTCTGACCGGCTCTAGCAGGCTGCTGAAATACCGTTTCTAGACATGCTTGCGGAAAAGCTGGACCTGTCAGAACGGCTCACAATCGATTTTCTGCACCAGCTTGAGGGCTCAGGCACCCCGCAAAGAGGCTCAATCGGAGATATGAAAACGGTATTTCAGCAACCTGCTAGCAGCGCGAGCGGCGAGCAATCCATGCTGCGCACCGAAAACTATTCCTCATGGTCGCCGGACAGAGGGAACCAATCATGCCACAGCAAGGAGCTTCGGCGAGCTGAGTTTTGGTGGGAACGGCAATCGCCCAGCGTTGAAGTTTCAAACGGCGGCCGTCGCAGGATCGGGGCAACAGATTCGTCGACCGTCCCCGAAGCCGGGCCTCGGAAACGCGCGGTGGGCGGGGCATACCAGCTCGCGTGTCCTCCATGCTCGAACGGAATGCTGGACTCGAGCGTTGCACGCGTCGCCGCAGAGGACGTGAACGAAGACAGCCGGTTCTACTTTGCAAGGGAAGTTTTTATGAGTGCGTCGGATTGTGAAGGGGAGCAAAACTTCTTCGTCGCGGAAACGGCTCGGTTAGACATTTTCGCCGAATCAGGCGTACATGTATACGCCAGATTTCGGCGGTTCGAGTATGAGTCGCTAATGCTGTTGCGTGATGAAATCAATGCTGAATTTAATGAGTGGCTACCCGTTCTCGAACTTGTGTCTAAGAATCAGGCCACCGCAGAGCAACTAAATAATGCCCGCAGCAGAATAATAGAATTTCGGCGGCAGCATATTGGGTTGAAAACGGTTGGTGCGGAAAAGGAAAAGCCCGCGCACGCTCTTACGACTCTTATGCTTTTTTGCCTCGAGAGCTGGCCAGCTCAGCCCGATGAAATTCCGAAAACGGCCCTTGTTCAGGATATCGATGAATTCGCCATGATGTTCATCGGCTCCTATGGAGGGGGCAAACGTCTGCTTGAGATATTGAAGAAATGTTTCGGAGTGTAGTCAAAGAATGGACTTGGGGCGGGCTTGTTCACCGGTTGCGGCGTCTTGGCGAACCAACCAATAAGTCCCACTGACCGAAGACCTCCTCTAGCAGGTTGCTGAAATACCGTTTTCATATCTCCGATTGAGCCTCTTTGCGGGTGCCTGAGCCCTCAAGCTGGTGCAGAAAATCGATTGTGAGCCGTTCTGACAGGTCCAGCTTTTCCGCAAGCGTGTCTAGAAACGGTATTTCAGCAGCCTGCTAGGCGGCCATCCTCCTTCGAGGGGCGAATGAAGACGCCTTCGCCGAAGGGGCCGATGTCCCGAGCGAAGGGCATCGAGCTTTTCGCCGATCGGCCTCCGGCCTCTCGAAAGGGCCAAAGCCGTCTGCACGAGACGGGTTGTACTGGTTGCACATGAGTTCATCGTAATCGGCACGCCGCCTATGAGTAGCGAGGAAGCGGCCTCACCCTCATGCCGGGGATTTGGATTTCACCTTCGTGGGGAAGTACGTGGAGGAGAACCGGGGATACTTAAGAAGATCTGGGGCGAAGCGGTGTTTGCTCGTCAGCCCCAAGCGCGGGCAGTCGACGCGTCGAAGAACTGCACCTCCCTGCCGGCCGAATCCAGAAAAGCACGAGCATTAGCCTTCAGTCGAATATTACTCTCGGAGTGCTCGACTCCGTGCGCGTCTGTCGGCCCATCGGCACAGTGCGGCAAAGGCCCGAGCGCGGGTCAGGCCAGTAAAAACTCAAGCCCACCCTCACTCGCCAGGCAAGGGGCTTCCAACCTTCCAATTCGAAGAATGCCTAAGAGCTTGCTTCAACTCATCCGCCGTTAGCTGAGGATGAAGTCTTGCTTGATTCATACGCGCCAGTTCCAAGCCTCGCTTGCCAGCGATATCAAAAAAGGCATAGGCAATTACCTTGTTCTCGCGAAAGCCGGTTCCCTTTATGTACATGATGCCCAGAAAATTTAGCGCCGCAGTAGAGCCCTGTCGCGCGGCTTTTACGTACCAATTGGCCGCCTTCCGAAAATCCACTTCGGTTCCGACACCCTCATAATAGACCCTCCCCATGTTCTCTTGAGCTATCGCTGCGCCTTGATTCGCAGCCTTTTCTGTCCAAAGCAATCCAAGCTTTAAATCTTGCGGAACCCACTTCCCCGCGAAATAGATGGCCCCGAGATTTGCTTGTGCAGCAGTATATCCTTGATTTGCCGCAAGAGAATACCACTTTACGGCCTCGCTGTAGTTGCGCACCCTCCCTTCCACCTCGCTGTGCATCAACCCTTGCACGAACTGCGCGGTCGCAACTCCTTCGATTGCCGCCGATTGACTTAGCCGTTCAGCCGCTTCGACATTTCTCGGGACTCCTCTTCCTTGTAGGTACATGAGGCTAAGACTACCGCGAGCGTTCACATCGCCTGCTCTTTCCAGCGCGGCGAACGCTGCTGCCGCGGCGTTGAAATCGCCGTGTTCATACGCAGCCACCGCCTTCAAATATTCAGCTGACGCAGGCGGGGGCGCTGATGTCGCCTGAAATGGAATTAGGAGGCACCAGCAATAGAGCAACACGAATGCAAGCTTTTTGTACATGTGAGAATTGTCGTTTGTGCGGTCCGTCGCGCCACCAAAGTGCGCACATTCCTACCATGTAAGTTGTGGGCTACCCGCGAGGAAGCACGCGCAAGAATGAAGATGAACAGCGCTGCGAGACCATCGTCCATGTCCGCCGGGCGCGAGTCGGGCCGGACGAGTAAGTAATGCCGACGGCCATGTTGGTTTTGAGTTAGTCCAGAGTGCCGACGAAGTATCGACATTGTGCAGAGCGACGATACTTCTACAAGCGGGACAGCGCTGGAACGCACTCGCCATCTTCGCCGATCGTGCGAATGTCACACGTATCGTAGGACGCACATGCGTTGGCTACATGTCCATCGGCAGTCATCCTCTCGCTCGCCGCACCGGTCATCCTTTGGACGAATGCCACCTGCGCTGCCTCCGGGACTTCGTAGCAGGTAGGTCTAGAGTCCGATCAACCCGAGATGGAGATCGGACCGATGAAGAAGCGATACACCGAGGAGCAGATCATTGGCTTCCTGCGCGAAGCGGATGCAGGGCTGCCGGTCAAGGAGTTGTGCCGCAAGCACGGCTTCAGTGAACCGAGCTACTACGCCTGGAAAGCCAAGTTCGGCGGCATGAAGGTGTCGGACGCGCAACGCCTGAAGGCGCTGGAAGCCGAGAACACGAAGCTGAAGAAGCTGTTGGCCAACTCGATGCTCGAAGTGGACGCGATGCGCGAGGTGCTCAAGGGAAAGTAGTTGCCGTGTCGGCGCGACGCGAGGTCGTGCGGCAGCTGCAGGCCCGGGGCCTGAGCGAACGCCAGGCGCTGAAGCTGATGGGCATGAGCCCGAGCACGCTGCGCTACCGACCCCGCGACGACGGCAATGCGGCCCTGCGAGAGAAGTTGAAGGAGCTCGCCGGCCAGCATCGCCGCCACGGCTACCGAATGCTGCATAGCAGGCTGCGCATTGACGGCTGGGCCATCAACGTCAAGCGCACCTACCGCATCTACCGCGAGGAAGGCCTCATGGTGCGCAAGCGCCGGCGCAAGAAGCTGCCGGTGCCCGAGCGCCAGCCACTGCTGCGACCGACGCAACCCAACGAGGTGCGGAGCATTCGTAAGCTCCCCCTGTGAGTAGACAACCGATTTTTGGAGAATGCGGCGTCATAGGAAGGAAGAGGCCGAATGAGGAAGAGCAAGTTCAGCGAGAGCCAGATCGTGGCGATCTTGAAGGAAGGGGAAGCCGGAATGCTGGTGGCCGAGGTGTGCCGCAAGCACGGCATCAGCGCGGCGACGTACTACGCGTGGAAGAGCAAGTACGCTGGGGCCACGGTATCGGACCTGACGCGCATGCGCGAACTCGAAGCCGAGAACGCGCGGCTGAAGCGCATGTACGCGGACCTGGCGTTGGAGAACGCGGCCATCAAGGACGTGCTGTCAAAAAAGTTCTGACGCCGTCCGCGAAGCGGCAGGTGGTGCAGGTCATGGTGACCGAGCATCGCTTGTCGATTGCGCGAGCCTGCACGGTTGCAGGCTTGTCGCGGGCGGCGTACTACAAGACGCCGGTACTACCCCAGGAGAAGGATGCCGAGGTCATCGACGGGCTCAACGGCGTGGTGGAGAAGAACGGCCGCTGGGGGTTCTGGAAGTGCTTCGACCGGCTGCGCCTGGATGGCCGGCCATGGAACCACAAGCGGGTCTGGCGCGTGTACTGCGAGTTGGGGCTGAACATCCCGCGGCGCACGAGAAAACGCATCCCCAAACGAGTTCCGGTCCCGCTGGCGGCCACCGGCTTTGTCAACGACGGCTGGGCGCTGGACTTCATGCACGACGTGCTGTACGACGGACGGCGGTTCCGCACGCTCAACGTGATCGACGAGGCCAACCGCGAAGCGCTGGCCATCGAGGTGTCGCAGTCCATCCCTTCGACGCTGCTGATCAGGACGCTGGATCGGTTGATCGAGTGGTACGGACCGCCGAAGTCAATCCGCATGGACAACGGCCCGGAGATGACCAGCCATGACTTCGTGAAATGGGCGCAGCGCAACGGCATCGCGCTGAACTACATCGAGCCCGGCGAGCCGAACCAGAACGTGTACATCGAACGATTCAACAAGACCTACCGCACCGAGGTGCTCGACGCCTACCTGTTCAGCTCGATTGAACAAGTCAAGGCGATCACCGAGGAGTGGATGACGCAGTACAACGAGTACCGACCGCATGACTCGCTGGGCGGCATTCCGCCACGCCAGTTCATGCCACGTTTGACGACCACAACCGCTGCAAACTTCAGTATTCAACTGTCTGCTTGACAGGGGAGCTTACGCATTGACTTCGTGTTCGACGAACTGGCCAACGGCCGGCGGGTGAAGACGCTGACCGTCGGGGACGACTGCAGCAAGGAGGCTGTGCAGATCGCAGCCGACACCTCGATCCCGGCGCTATACGTCACGCGCGTGCTCGACCAGGTCAAAGCCGAGCGCGGGCTGCCCAAGGTGATCCGCACGGACAACGGGCCGGAGTTCGCCGGCAGGACGATGCAGCGCTGGGCGGCCACCAACGGCGTCGAACTGCGCTTCATCCAACCCGGCAAGCCCGTGCAGAACGCGTACATCGAGAGCTTCAACAGCCGCTTCCGCGACGAGTACCTGTCGCAGCACTGGTTCGCGAGCCTCAGCCACATGCGCAGCGTCATCGACAACTGGCGCGACGACTACACCCACCACCGGCAGCACAGCACCCTCGGGTACGTGCCACCGTCTGTGTTCGCCGCGCAGTGCCGCCAGCTCGCTGGCGGCACTGCGCAAACCACCGCATCAACTACGATGCAAGCCCTTGGGCTCTAGATCGAAGTGCTACGAAAGCCGGGGGCAGCGCAGCCGCTGCAGACCTTTATCGAGGGTGCAACGCTGGCGTACGATAAACAGCTGGATCAGATCAAGCAGACACCTCACACCGATACGGCCGTCGCTTGACGGCTTGTCTGTCAGATCAAGTCTCGACTAGGACACATGAGCTTGATCCAGTCGGCTAGGCTCAACGGTATCGACCCCTGGCGCTACCTACGCGACGTCATGGAGCGGCTACCGACTCACCCCGCTGCTCGCATCGCCGAGTTGCTGCCGCATCGCTGGACGCGACCCTCGACAGAGTGATCGACGACCGTGCTCTGGCTGGCATGTGATAGCCGGACGCGTACTTAAATGCGACAGCCAGCGCCATCCGTTGGCTATATTCAGCAGTGGGCTACGGCGCCTTCGTGGCGGAAAGCAGAGCCGCCATCGCAGCGCTACTTCTCAGGAGACCTACTTGCAGCGGGCTGCCTGGACCGGAGCGGAATGGGCTTGTTGATATCAAGCTCGGTTAGCGGCCACTTCTCGCTGAACAATTCACGCAGCTTCGCAAACTGATCCACGGACCTTGCTAAGCATTCTGCCGGAGGCACATAGGGCTGCTTGTGATCTGGAAGCCAAGGCACAGTGTGCGGAGGACCTCCAGCCAGGTACTCCACGCGAAGCCAAAACTCGTCGCTCCATGGCCCACCTTCTGAACTCAGCACGAAGGTCATTGGGTGACCCCGCCCGCCAATCACGTCGCGAAAGCCGCTAAAAGGGGCTTCTGCCACGAACCTGATATCCAAGGTCATCGCAGCTTCAAACATGTGTCGCCGTGCTTCCTTCAACTCGTCGCTGTCGGACACACGAAAGTCAAAGGCAGCACAAGTGATGAACGGAGCATCCACTCCCATCTTGGGCAATTCAGGCTTGCAGCTAGACAGCCCAACGGCGACCATGCAGAGCACGGGCAGGCTCATGACGCGCTGCGGCAGTACGGGCACGGAGACACGGCCTAGGCACCAGGCCAGAATTCTTGCAGCGGTCTGCGTCATCAATACTCCAGCACTCCCTGAGACTTGGTCTAGTTTTACGGGCGCGCCCAGTCTGTCCCTCATAGTCGTCACAGCGGCACGCTGCAGTAGATGGTCGCCGGCAGCGGAACCAAGACGGCCGTTTCAAAGATGGCAGCCCGCACGGCGTGTCTCCGCCAGGCAGCCTTCCGGGCGCACATCAACCAGATGGCACCAGTGACGTGTCACAACCCTCTCGCGATCGTCGTCGGTTCAACCTGCGAGCAACCGCTCAAGACCTAAAGCACAGGAAGGGATGTGAAAGCGAGAGCGGCTTCGACTTCTCGCACACTGACCCTGCTCTGCGTGCGGACCATCAAGGTATTCATCATCGCTATTACAGAAAGCGTGGCGGCTCATGGACCGTTGCCATGCCGAAGTCCGGGAGCCGCGGAACCGGTAAACTGAGTCGTCCGAAACCAGGTGTTCTACCTTGAGAACTATGAGCAAAGCGACCGCATTGGACCTTATGTCGAAGGCAACCATGGGGCTTACGAAGCTTCCGGTTGCCACTGCCGGAGAGGTCGCCACCGCAGAGGCCGAACTGCGGCAGCCGCTACCTGATGCGTTGAAGGATTTCTACGAGTCCGTCTCGAACGGGCTGAAATTCGGGAGGCTACGGATTCTTCCGGTCAAGTCGATTTCGAACTTGAAGAATACGGCTGAGTCGATTTCCCGCCACAATGACATCCGCTATAGCGACGGGTTCAACGGAGATCCGGCGACCTTCGCTGAGTTCTTTGTTTTTGCCATCGAGAATTCGAGCCGATGTTTTGCATTCAAGCGGGGTTCAGATTGGGTGTGGGAATGGGTGCAACATGAGGAACAGGTTGTGGAGCTCGATCACCAGTTTTGGGACTGGCTCGTAGAAGCCCTACGTCAGGAAGCCCACCTACTACGCTTCAGACCGTAATGCCACAAGTGAGGTACTTGAACGTCGCTTGGAGTCATTTCCATCCCGACGAGTCGCACCTGATCTACCAGGAAATGGACGATCCACTGTGGGAGAGTCGCAAGGCGGAGTGAACGGCGAACGGAGGTTTGTTTGGCGACGCATCCGGTCAAGGTGAATACCGCGGCGGCAGCCTCCTTGCGGACCAGCCCCATTCCGAGCCTGCAGGAAATCAAGGAGGAAGAAAAGCTCTGCGCCGAACTGACCGATCGATAAGAATTTGATGGCTGTTGCGCTAACTGCTTGCTGCTTCGACGTTCCCTCGTTGGCGAGCCGCTATAGCTAAATCGGACGGCTGGCAGTGCTCTGCGGCGCGCTAAGCGACCGCCGACTCCGCCAATGTGGTGAGTTGGGCGCTATTGAGCACCTCGTGTCCGATTTGCCGCAAGTCGGAGAGGTACGACGGTGGCACTTTGAATTCGTGGAGGCGGCCATCTCTGTGCCGATATGCCACGGTCCAAGACATTGCCTTCAAAGCTTCGTATTCCTTTGCCGGATCGATAAGGTCGACGTGCGCACCCCCATCCTTGTTCGCAGCCCCTATTACTACACCGGCTGCATTCTTCGCGATTCCTTCTCCCCACCACTTGTTCGCGCAAAGTGTAGAGGGGAATGTTTCATCAACCTGGAATCGCGGTACGTGCTCAAAATCTTCTACCTGTTCTAGCGAAGCTTTCAATGGCATGCAGGAAAGCTGCGTCGTGAGCCAGCGGCATTTGCTGACTTGGATTTCTACCGACGACTGAACCTGTAGGGACTTTCCGACCCCGAGTTGCGCCAGAAGGGAAGGACCTTGGCCCGAATGGATGATTACTCGAAGAGCGCCGGCAATACGAATCCCTTCCTCACGCGCCTCGGCGTCAAACGCAGCGCACGATCGGCTGATGAATGACAACTGCCGTGAAAGGTGCCCGTAGAGGCGGGGATCGGGTTTCCTTGAAGGTTTCATGAATTTGAGGAGAAAAAGATCCGAAGGAGAGTCATGATTGAGATTCTTCTCTTCTTCAATCGGATTGCTCTATATGGTGTATCGGCACGCGAATTGCGGGTCGACGAGTTCTCTGCTTCACTTTCCTCCCGCAGATGACATGTCGCTAGCCAGCGCGGCCTTTATCTAGGGCTTCTAGTGCTGCTCTAGCCTCGGCTACGGTGGATACCCAGATATCGGTACAACCGTCGATCATCGGATTGTTCCCCCAAGGGAGCAGGACCCGTTTATCAGTTTTTAGGCCAATAACGGTTTTGTTCAGTGCTTTGGCATAGCCGATTTCGACACACACGCCTTCATCAGGAACTCTTCCGTCCAACACCGCCACTATGATGTCGCAATTACGGATAGCCTCAATGTCGCTGCAAAAAGCGGTGCGCGCGGCTTCTGCGGCAGCTGTGCCGCGTTCTACAGCTTCCGCTACCAGTGACCCATCGCGCTGAGGAAGATAGACGGTGGCTAGCTTCTCGAGCTCGCTACACAGCAGGCAGTTGAATCGCCGCTCGACCGGAGTAAAAAGAGGGGAAGCAAGATAAATTTTCAATTGCCTGCTTTCGCAATTTTCTTGCATAACAAATCAAAATCAATTGGTGCGTATTCTTGGAAGAGGACCGCTTCCGGCACTTTCGAAACTACTTGTGAGGGGGTCATATTTGTTGTGTCGATAATCGTCGCCGGGTGACCTCGCCACATATTCAGGATTGCCTCTGATTGAATCTTTAGCTGTTCTTCGTTGTAGGTCTTGCCCCGATTCGCAAGTCGAAGCTTCAAGATCCTTTCATTGCATTTAAGAATGATCAAGTGACCAGGCGCAATGTGAGTTATCCTTCCTTTAGACGGCACCATCCAACGCAACAGCTCGGCGGCTCGACTTGCTACAGCGCCCTCGTCGGCGACGAAGTAAAGGGGGTCAAGAGGGCTCCTGTCAACGAGGGAAAGTTGATCCCGCGCTGAAGTTACCCGGCGATTTTTCTTCCGGAATTGCTGATTGATCCATTCATCAACACTCTCGCGCTCTGACGTCGAAAGATCGCCGTGGGGACGTCCGAGCAACGGATTTCTCCGGTCTACCCACTCGTCGAAAGTGGCAAGACCTTTAATGTGCTCGAGAGTGCTTGTTTTGCCGCCACCCACCGGTCCAGTTAGGTAATATCGGTAATCAGTAAGAAGGCCATCGGACTCAGCGTCGCATAGCGCGCTGAACTCTTCGTCAGGCATCACCAATATGGTTGCTAACTGCTTGATTTCTTCGGAGTCGAGAAAAAGCGTCACCAGGTTGTAAGTGGAGAAGTTCGCTTTTCTAATTGCTTCCTGCTCATCAATAGATGGCTTTGTCGGGCACCAGTGAATATGGTAATGAAAAGTACCGGGATTCTGGCGCGCAGAAACCCGTAGAAGATGCTTTAGGTTGGCGTCGCTCAACGAGAGGCCGAGGAAAATGATGGTGTGCTTTGCGAGGTGGCTCAGGAGGGCCGAGTAGTGGCCTGCGCCAATGTCGGCAAGCTGGTCGGCAAATTCTTGCTCCATGAACACGATATTTTCGCTGAAGCCGTCGATCTTTTCGAGAGGCAGAAAGCCGTTAGGGTGATACAGCACGCCGCGGTTTCGGCGGAATTGACTGCTGGGGCTCCATATAACCTCAAATCCTTTGTCGTCCCTTTTTCCATTCTGCTCGTTGTTGAATAGATAAAGCATTCGTTCGACCGTATCGTCGAAATTGTAGTTTATCGTCATTGCAGAGGCTTTTATGAGCGGCACAAGAGCCCAGAGGTATGGATGTCCTTTTAGATCTTCGTCCGACGTCTTTGTGTCGCGGTATAAGCATTCGTGAACCAGATCAAGCCATCCGATCCGTACCCTACGTTCGCGCTCTACATCGTCTTCCCCGGGGAGGGGCGCTGCTTGCGGCGACTGTAAATATCTTTGGTACAGGAACTGCGTCTGCGCGGTAAAGCTCTCCGATACCTCGAGTAGCGCTGTACCTTTGATTGCTTCGTGCTCAGCAATCCTTGCAATCAGCGTCGGCCACCCTGGTATGTTGAAGTATGTGCTTACGCCAGCGCCGAGGCAAAGTCCGAGCCGATTGTCATCGTGCATTCGATGTCGCAAGTGCACGAGAAATTTGACGTTCGAGGAAAGAAAGGACGTAGGCATGGCAGCGCCTCTTGCGAGTAGTTTGACGCCATATTCTGTCCTACCGTGGCGCAGCTTGGGGCCGGCGGTGGGCGATGCCGAGTCGGATGAGGCTGTGCGCGCCCAGTTCATGCGGGACAGCTCTGCCGCAGTAGCGGGGGAGACAAACCGCTCTCGATGGCCTTCGCCTAAGTCCTTGTAACCTAAGAACTTCTGCGTAGGCCAGTCGGAAAATGTCGCCTCACTTTTTAGAGAAGAGAGAGGAAAAAGGAGTCCAACCGGCGGAAAAACCGTCGGAAACGGCGAAGGCGTGGCCTACGCAGAACGGCCCGGAACCCCGCGCCGTTGCGGGAAAGGCCCAAAGAAAAACGCCCAACCGAGAGCGGTTGGGCGTTGTGTTCTGGTGGAGGAGACGAGGGCTATGGCGAACCTTCCTCTCAAGCTGGGGAGGACTTACGCGGGCCGCTGCGGGTAAGCGTCGCCACTACGCACTTCTCGCATGAGCGACTGGCGTTTTCAACGGCTGACCCGATTGCTTCACGATCGTGACGGCGGCGAAGCAACAGAAGACCAGCGTTGCTCTCCGGGTCTCGTTGGGCGGAATATGTAGTAATTGGTTACATAAATCTGCCGAGTTTCCCTAAACCGTTTCCCGAAAGTTTGGATAACCAGAGCAGTGGCGGCCGCCATGTCGGCTGCTAGGGGAGGGTCGCAACGGTCGCCTTCGAGTCAGGCCGGCGCCCCCCGGAAATAACAAACTTGCCAAGGGTTGGATACACGGCCCACGGCGCTCTCGGGAAACAAGAAGATGACGGCAATCGTTGCAGGCCAGGGCCTGGGTTGGATGACCTCCTCACTGGGCCAACTGGGCGCGGGAGGGCAGCTGGGGCAGGCAGGGCAGGGGCGCTCGGGCGAGCGGGTGTACGTGAACGCGGGCACCGGCAACCTGGTGGTGCAGCAGCAGGACGAGTGGCTGATGGGCGCCGGCCCCGATGTGGCGCTGCTGCGGACCTACAACAGCCTGGGCGGGGCCGACGGCGACAACAACGACCAATGGCGGCTGGGGCTGAGCCGGCGCATCACCGGCTACAACGCCACCGACAACACGGTGCGCCGCATGGCCGAGGACGGCAGCGAGGCGCTGTACCGCTGGGACGCCGCGCGCAACCTCTATGTGAACAAGGACGGCACCGGCGCCTTCGACACGCTGGCGTGGAGCGGCAGCGCCTGGACCTACACCGACGGCGACACCCAGCGGCGCGAGGTCTACGAGGTCACCAACGCCACCACCCGCGAGGCGCGGCTCAAGAGCGTGACCGAGGTCGACGGCAAGAGCCTGACGCTGGGCTACAGCGGCGCGCTGCTGACTTCGGTGAAGACCGCCAGCGGCGAGACGCTGTTCATCGACTACGACAGCGCGGCGGGCAAGACGGCCAACATCACCCAGCTGCGCACCGTCAAGGCCGACGGCACGCAGACCCGGGTGCGCTACGGCTATGACAGTGCCAACCGGTTGAGCACCGTCACCGTGGACCTGACGCCGGCCGACGGCACGGTGGCCGACGGGCAGACCTACGTCACCACCTACACCTATGTGGACGCCACCTCGCGGCGGCTGGACACGCTGGTGCAGAGCGATGGCAGCAAGCTGGACTTCGACTACGACGACAGCGGCCGGGTCAAGACGATCAAGGAGACGGTGGGTGGCCAGGTGCTGAGCACCAGCTTCGACTACGCGACCCCCGGCATCACCCGCATCACCGACGCGCTGAGCCAGCGCACCGACCTGAGCTACGACCCTGCCAGCGGGCGGCTGCTGAGCGTGAAGACGCCAGCGGTGGGCACCACCCAGCTGAGCCGCGAGTACCGCTACACCGCGGACGGGCAGGCGCGGGAGCTGGTGGACGGGCAAGGCAACGTCACCACCTACGGCTACGACGCCAATGGCAACCGCCACTACGAGCGTGACGCCGTGGGGAACGTGGTGGAGCGGCAGTACGGCAGCCGCAACGAGCTGCTGAAGGAAACCCGCTACCGCCAGGGCGACCCGGACGGCGCGGGCCCGCAGCTGCCCACCGAGCCGATGAGCACACGCTACGCCTACGACGCCCAGCTGCAGCTGCGCTTCGTGGTGAGTGCCGACGGGCGGGTGGTGGAGCACCGCTACGACAGCCAGGGCCAGCGCACCAGCACCCTGCAGCACGGCGGCGGCGTGTACACCGCGCCTGCCAGTGACTTGGCGGCGCTGGAGGCCTGGGCGGCCGGCGTGGCCAAGGCCGGCAGCCAGCGCACCGACTACAGCTACGACTTCCGCGGGCAGCTGAGCACGACCACCACCTACGGCCAGCTGGATGCCAGCGGTGCCGGCGTGCTGGACGGCACGCAGAGCGTGACGCACTACGTCTACGACCCGTCGGGCCTGCTGCTGCAGAGCATCGAGGCGCGCGGCGACGAACTCGCCACCCGCAACACCGACTGGGCGCTGCAGCAGCGCAAGGCGCTGGGCCTGGTGGACGACAAGCAGGCCCCGCTGCAGGCCGAGGCCTTGACGGCCGGGCAGAAGCAGGCGCTCAAGCAGCGCTATGTCACCACCTACCAGTACGACGGGCTCAACCGGCTGGTCAAGCAGACGGATGCGGCCGGTCAGAGCACGCTGACCGTCTACAACGACCGGCTCAGGCAGACGCGGGTGACGCTGGCCAACGGGCTGGTGCAGCTGAGCCTGTTCGACGAATCGGGACGGTTGCTGAAGCTGGAGCAGCAGGACCCAAGCCAGGCCACGCCCTCGCTGGGTGCCACCACCTACGAATACGACAAGCTGGGCCGGCTGGTGAAGGCCACCGACCCCACCGGCGTGAGCCGCTACACCTTGTACGACCGGGCCAGCCGCAAGGTGGGCGAGGTGGACGGAGAAGGCGCTCTCACCGAGTACTTCTACGACCGCAACAACCGGCTGACCGGCACGCGGCGGTATGCGACGCCGCTGTCGCCGGCGATGCTGCAGGCGCTGAAGGCCGACCCCACAGGGCTGGGCCTGCCGGCCAACATCCTACGCCCCGGCATGGTCCGCTGGGACCCCGGCACCACCGGTGCGGCCACCGGCTTCGGGTTCGGGGAGGGGAGCCACCCGCAAGGATCGTTGTCCGGAGAAAAGACCTTGTGGATGAGCCAGACCGGCACCGCTGCCGTATCGGCACACCTGCGATCGGCCAAGCTCGTCGTCAGCGCGGGCAAGCGCTATGAAGTCTCGGCCTACACCGGCGCGCAGCGGGCCGCAGTGTCGCTGGAGGTGGAGTTCTTCGACGCCCAGGGCGCGCGCATCGGATCGGCACTGGTTCCTCAAGGCGGTACGGCGGTCAACAACGCCGAGAAAGCCGGCGGCGCCCATCTGGCCGACCATAAGCGCCTGTGGGGATTCGTCACCGCGCCAGCCGGTGCCTCCAGTGCGGAGGTGGTGGTGCGCAAGGCGCCCACGGCCGCTGGCCAGGCCGACTCCATCATGTTCCTGGCCCGGACGCAGTTCGGGGAGGTGATGCCTGACGCCACCAGCGGCGCGATCGACGTGCGCCCGCCCTCCAGCGGTGAGGACCGGGTGACGTACCGCATCTACGATGCGGCAGGTCGCCTGGCGCGCACCTTGCAATCGAGCGGCAGCAGTGCAGCCGTCGTGGACTACCGCTACGACGGCGCCGACCGCCTGATCGAGACCGTGGCATGCGCGAACCGCCTAACGTCGGACATCTATGCCCTCATCGAGAAAGGCACCGTCGGCGGGGTGCTCGATCTGGAGCTGACCAAGCTCAGCACGACTGCCGCCGACGAGAGCAACGACGACCGCCGCACACGCCAGTTCTACAGTGCTGGGGGCCTGCTGCTGGGCTCGCTGGATGGTGATGGCTACCTGACCGAGAACAGCTATGACGCGGCGGGCCGCCTCGTCCTGACGCGCCGCTATGCCCGGGTCACTGCCGCGTCGCTGTGGGCCGCCGGTTCTCTGGACCAGCTCCGCCCGGCTGCCGATCATGCCAATGACACGTTAACGGCCTACTTCTACGACGCCAAAGGCCAGCTGCTGAGCCGCTTCGATGCGCAGAGCTATTCCAAGACGTCGAACGTGCACCAGGGCTACCTGTCGACCTACCAGTACGACGGCGCCGGCCGCAAGGCGGGCGAGACGCGCCATGCGAGCCTGGCTGCCTACGCCGTGGACCACCCCGCCGTGGCTCCCACGGTCGCGGAGCATCCGCAAGACCGACTGACAGCCTACGAGTACGACACCACCGGCCGCCTGGTGAGGGAAGACCGGCGCGAGCGGGCACAGGCTGCGGGCCTGGTCACCCAGTTGCAGTACGACGTCATGGGGCGCTTGATCCAGACCGTTGTCGGCGCGGGCCTGGCTGATGCACGGACGACCCAAAAGCGGTACGACCTGCAGGGTCGCCTGGTCGGTGAACTCGGCGGCGAAGGCCAAAAGGCGCTGGCCGCCCTGGGAAGCGGCGCCACCGCCGCTCAGATCGAGGCCGTGTGGCAGAAGTGGGGCAGCTTCCACAGCCATGACGCCGCGGGCCGTCGCATCGCCACCGTGACCCCGAACGCCGCCGGCAGCGGCGACAAGACCATCTACTACTACGACGGCGAAAGCCGCCTGACGCACGCCGTCAATGCCTTGGGCGAGGTGACGCAGTATCACTACAACAGCTTCGGCGAGCAGGTGCGCGAGACGCGCTACGGCGATCGGCTGGCAAGCACTGCGGCAGGCGCCGGCGGGCTCAAGGCGGCGATCCAGACGGCGGTCGGTGCCCTCAAGGGCGCGCATGACACGATGCGCCGGGAGTTTGACCGTCAGGGGCTGCTCACCGCCTGGTATGACGCCCAGAACCGACGGCTTGGCAGCCACCTCTACAACGCCTTCGGTGAGGTGACAAAGCGCACCGACTACCTGCGTGACGGCAGTCAGCCCGTGCAGCGGACCACCGACTACCGCTACAACCGGCGCGGTCTGCTGGAGACAAAAACCGAAGACCCCTTGGGCCAGGGCGAGCGAATCACGAAAACGCTCCACGACGCCTTCGGCCGAGCCATCCAGACCACCGACGCGCGCGGCGGCGTGGTGCAGCAGCGTTATGACCGCCTGGGCCGCCAGGTGGGCAGCACGGACGCGGTGGGCGTCACGCGCAGCACCACGTATGACGCCTTCTCCCGCGTGGTGACCAGCACCGACGGCCAGCAAGGCACCACCACCTACACCTACGATCCCGCCACCCGGCGCATGACCCTGCAGACGCCCGAGGGCATCAAGCAGGTCACCGAGCAGAACGCCTTCGGCGAACGCGTCAGCGTGAGCGACGGGCGCACCCGCACCGAGTATGACTATGACCGGGACGGCCGGCTCACCGCGACGCGGGTGGAGAACCAGGCCACCGGGGTCTGGGTGACACGGGCCCTGACCACCTACGATGCCGCCGGTCGCGTGTTCGAAACGGGCGACGGGCGCGGCACCGTGACCCGCACCACCTACGATGCCGCGGGGCGGGTGCTGACCCGCGTGGTGGACCCCAGCACCCTCAAGCTGACCACCACCTACCGCTATGACACCCTGGGCCGCGCGACCTGGCTGCGCGATGCCAATGGCGTGTGGACCCAGACCGAGTACGACGCCGACGGCCGGGTGACGGCGGTGGTGGTGGACCCGAAATGCGGGCCCGACTGGGTGAGCGGCTCGGCGCCGGACAACCCCAACGGCTTGGCCCTGCGCACCGAGTATGCCCTCGACCTGGGGGGGCGCCTGGTGCGCTTGACCGAAGGCGCCGGCTCGGCGCTGCCCAAGGTGACGGAGTACGTGTACGACTCGTTCGGTCGCCGCATCGAAGAGGTGGTGGCCCCAGGCAGCCTGGACCTGCGCACCGTCTACACCTACGACAAGAACGACAACGTCACGGCCAAGACCGATGCGCGCGGTTTTGTGACGCGCTATGTCTACGACGCCGAGGACCGCTTGCTGTGGACCGTTGACGCCACCGGCGCCGTGCGCCGCAACGAGTACGACGCCGAGGGCCGCATCACCCGCGCAACCGCCTATGCCGTGCGGTTGGGCGCCACCCAGCTCGCGGCGCTGAGTCTCACCGCGAGCGAGGCCGACCTCACGACGGGCCTGTTGGCCACCGATGCCGGCTACGCCAGCCACCCGGGCAACCAAGTCGAGGTGCGCATCCACGACCGTGACGGCCGCTTGACGCACAGCGTGGACGCGCTGGGCTACGTCACCCGCCGGGAATACGACGCCAGCAACAACCTGGTGAAGCAGACCCGCTACGTGAAGGCGGTGCAGGGGGCGCTCGCGCCGGTCGTCAACCCCGTCGGTGTGCCGGCGCATGTCGTGACTTTCGCCGCACCGACCGTGATCGCCTCGAACGACCCGGTACCGGCGGTGCCCTATGTGGTGCTGGACGCCCAGGACCAGACCGAGCAAACCTTCTACGACGCCGCCAACCGCGCGATCTTCAGCGTCGATGCGGCGGGGGGCGTGACACAGCGCCGCTACGACGGCAATGGGAATGTGGTGGAGACCCGGCGCCACTTCAACCCGATGACCGGCACGACGGTGGTCAACGGCTTGTTGACGGTGACCGTGGCCGCCAGCAACGAAAATGACCGTGTCCAGCGCAGCGTCTACGACCGCGGCAACCGGGAGCTGTTCTCCATCGACGCCGAGAACGCGGTCACGCAGTACGAGTATGACGGACTCGGTCGGGTGAAGTCGGCAACGCGCTTCGCCAATCGACTGCAGGGGGCTTATGCCGAAGGCGAGGCCCCGGAAGTGGTGAACGCGGGTGGCACGCCGAAGACCTCGAGTAAGAGCTGGATCGTCCGCTCGGCGGCCGGCGACGTGGAACGCGACGCGCGCACGGCCAGCACGTACGACAAGGCGGGCCGCCTGATCGAAGTGCGCAATGCCGAAGACGGACTCACCACACGCGTGTATGACGAGTCCGGCCGCCTCAAGGAGCTGAACGAAGGCGTTGGCACAGCGGCGCAGCGCCGCACCTGGTATCACCATGATGCGGCGGGCCGAGTAGACGAGGAGACCCGCTTCGGTGAAGGCAGCGAAACGGTCGTGACTCGCTACTTGCTGGACAAGGCGGGCAATCGCGAGCGCATCATCAGCCCGTTGGGCGTCGAGCTGGCGGAGACCGACAGCCCGTGGGCCAAAGGTGTGCGTGCCGGCACCAAGTTCGGAACACGGTCCTGGACGACGTTCACCTCTGCGGAAAAGACCGAGCTGCAGGCGATGTACAGCACGGTGCAGGTTTTTGATGCCCTGGGCCGAGTGACCCAGGTCACCGATGCCCAAGGGGGCGTCACCGCGACGCAGTACGACGCCTTCGGCAATGCCGTGAAGGTCACCGACCCGAACGGCAATGTGGGGTACTTCTACTTCGACCGGCGCAACCAGGGCGTGCTGCACGTGAACCCGGACGCCGGCGTGGTGGAGACCACCTACACCGCCTTCGGCACGGTGAACAGCACCACGCGCTACTACCGCCGGGTGGAGATCGTGGGCGACCCGACACGTCGCGCCCTGAATGAAACGACGCTGCCGCGTGCCGTCGACGCCGTGCCGAGCTCGGGCGCCTACATCCTCCGGCATGCCGCGCTGGACCAGGTCACCCGCATCGGCTACGACCGGCTGAACCGCCAGACGAGCATCACCGATGGCGAAGGCAAGACCGAGAGGATCGAGTACGACCGGCTGGGCAACAAGGTGCGCTACACCAACAAGGTGGATGGCGTGTTCACCTACACCCACTACCGCGATGGGCGGGTGAAGACCGAGACCTCACCGGAGAAGGCGGCGCAGCAGGACGCGGCTGGCAAGGTGGTGATGGCCGACGTGATCACCACCCACGTGTACGACACCCGGGGGAACCTGCGGCGCAAGACAGAGGCCACCGGCTTGCGCGAGGAGCGGGTGACCGAGTTCCAGTACGACCGGCTCGACCGGCAGGTGAAGCAGATCGGGCAGGTCACGCGGGTCTTCGACGCTGCGAGCGGGACGGAGTCGGACGTGGTGCCGACGCTGACGACGCGATACGACGCGCATGGCAACGTGGTGGAGACGGTGGATGCACGGGGTGGGCGCACGCTGTACTACTACGACTCGCTGGGGCGGCAGATCGGTAAGGTGGATGCGGGCCGGACGTACACAACCTGGACGTATGACAAAGCTGGGAATAAGCTGTCTCAGATCACCTATGCAAACGCTGTTCAGGCCGTCGGGGGCGCGGAGCTGAGCAGTGCGACACGACCGCAGCTGTTGTCTAGCGCACCAGCACCCGGCGCTGCAGCGGTGTATCTCATGCGCGACCGTGTCGGCGCACCGGAGCTGTTTGACCGTGAGACGTTCTATACCTATGACAAAGCGGGGCGGCAAACGGGTACGCGCATCCCGAACATGCCGTATATCAAGCACCGTCCCGACTTAGGGCAGGGGCGGCATGAGTCGTACACCGGCGATCTCATAACCAGCATCACCTACGACGCCGCCGGCAACGCCGTTAAGCAAATGGACGGGAAGGGCAACGTCACTCGCTTCTATTACGACCAAGCGGGTAATAAGGTAGCGCAGCTCGATGCCGCGCTCCATTTGGTGAAGTGGGACCGGGATGCTCAAGGCAATGTCTGGAAGGAGACGCGGTATGCGAATGCCGTGAAAGGTATCACGGTCAACGACAAGACAACGCTCGGGGAAATCATCAAGCCGAACGCGCTTGTCGGTGATGCGGCTGACCGCATTACGATCTACTCCTATGACAAGCTGAACCGAGTGCTCAGTGAGACCCGCAAAGGAGTCCAAACCGCCACCTTTGACGCAAGCGGTAAGCCGGTCCCGGTGGTTGCGGATGCGGTGACCCGCTATCTCTACGACGGCCTGAACAACGTGATTCGCAAGACGGATGCGGCTCAAGCCACAACTGACTGGCGCTTCGATAAGGCGGGACGGCAGGTCAGGGAGGAGCGGGCGCTGTACGTCGACTTCGAGGGCGAAGTGGTGCGCCCCACCACTGACAAAGAATACGACGCACTCGGCAATGTGCGACGGGAGATCCGCCGTGGCAAGGACAACGGCAGCGAGGCGGACGACCGCATCGCCGTGTTCGGGTACGACAAGAGCGGTTGGCTGGTGTCGCAGACCGATGCAGAAAGTGGGGTCACGAAGTTTCATCACGACGCCGCCGGCAATGTGACCCGCAAGGTACTGAAGGGACGAGTCAGCGCGGACGAGACCGTGGTGGATGACACCACGGTCTACGTGTACGACCTCATGAACCGAGAGGTAATGCGCAAGGATCTCGGCAGCCTTGTCGTTCGGGAAACCCGTTACAACGCTTTTGGGGAACTGACGGGTAAGGCGACGCGCTCTGAAAATGCGCCGCTCAACTGGCAGGAGACCGCCGCATATGACCGAGCGGGCCGGGCTTGGAAGACCAACACCGGCGACGGTGTCACGAAGGTTCACGGCTACGACAGCGCCGGTAACGCGGTGCTCACTGTCACGTCGAAAACTGACGTATCCGCTCTGACGTTGGCGCAGGTTCTCGCGCGGGGGGATGCTGCGCGGCAGTTCGCGGTTTTCGATGCGCGTAACCAAGTGACCGACATTTTCGACGCCCACATGGACGGAGCGAACGGGTCGGCAATTATCAAGTCGAATGAGGCCGGGCAGTCGGTGTTTGTATCGGACGATTCGGCAATTCAAATCGGACCGCAACCGACGAGTACGGAAACTGGCACAGCAACGTCGGTTCGCCTGGGGGATGTGGCGATCTCGGCGACCAGGATCGCTGTGACCCAAAAAACCGTCACGCCTAGAGCCCCCATTGGAGGCGCGAACGTTGCGTTCGCCTACATCAAGATCGACGTGCCTCCGACTTGGGAGTACGGCGACGGAAATGTGATCGTGCAGGTGAGCAATTCCTTCAATGGGACGGGTCCACAAAGCCACACATTGAGAGTTGGGCCCGCCGGCGGGCAGCTGACGATCGATAACTGGGGGATCATACAAACCACGCGTTTGTGGACTGGCCAAACTACTCTCCAGTACACGGTCACCCGGGAGACCGCCCAAGGGAGTATCGTACTGGCGAGTACGTCCGTGCTTGCCTATGTTTCTATGGAGCCGCACGTCAATAACTTTGATTTGCAAGGCCCGAAGAAGCTGTACTTCAACGGTCAACCGGAAAGCGCGAACCGTCTTGTTCTTTTCTATCGTCCTGAGGGATCACAGGGCCCATACGAGTGGTTGTCGGTGCCGAAGATGTCCAGCACAAATGCCGGGGGAATGGACGGGAAATTTGCGCACGACTGGTCGGCTCTTCAAGGAAAAGACTATGAGTTCCATTACGTTGCACTCAACTCGGCAGGCGCTGTTGTCAACAAGCGCGCTGGATCGCTGAGACTCTCGAATCCGTCAGCGCCGTCAGTGGTTCAGGAATCTACGGGTATCGTCGGTCTACCGGGCCGCGGCGTGCTGCACAACGACGGCTGGCTACATATTCTTGAACAAGGCGACGCCTCAGATCTAACCTTGCGGTACCGCGAGGCCGGAAGTGGCTCCCCTTGGAAGCTCGCAGGCTCCGAGCAAGTGCTTCATCAGCCCAAGATTTTCGAAGATGGTCGAACCCCGGGTTGGTTCGCGCTGCGGTGGGACAGCTTTGAGACGGGGAAGACCTATGAGTTTGACCTTCAGGCCTATCGTGACGGTCGGCCGATAAATCGAGCGTACGCCGAGTTCCGCCGCGACAGCTCCGGAAATCCGACGATCAGCGCCTTCACGCTGCCTGCAACGGTGCACTTCTCCGAACTGAAGGATGTCCGCTCCTTGAAAGTCGAGTACCGTCCGGCTGGCAGCAGTGGGCCCTACCGCGAGCCACCTGCGGAGGACGTGCGCGGTGAAGGTCCGGGCGTCTTCAGCTGGAACGCGACGGACCTAGTCGCCGACAAAGCGACGGACTATGAGTACGAAGTGATCGTTACCGCCTATGGTGACGGTGACCTCGTCAAAAAGAAGACCACCGCCAAGCTGCGGCTGGGACCGAATGCTCGGGTCGTGGAGGTGCATGCTGACACGCTCGACCAGACTGTGTTGAGGCTCACGCCGCCGCAAAGCGGGGTGGCGAGCGTGCAGTTGCGTTATCGATTGCGCAACAGCGCGGACAACTACACGACGCTGATGACAACAAGGAGCGGTACTGAATTCAGGGCCGACCTGAGGAGTCTCGGCCTACCGCACGAAGGTAGCGTGGAGTACGAGTACGTTTATGACGCCCTCGATGCTGCCAATAATCCACTCGGCCGGAGCTACGGTACATTCCGACTTCAGCCTGATGGGGGAAGCGCCGAGCGTCTTGATTGGGTCATCTTCGCCCCAACCGACCCCGAAACACAGCAGATCCACCGCCGAGTCACCTATAACGCCTTCGGCGAGGTCGCCAGCGAAACTGACGGACGCGGCAACGTGTCCCGGTTCTTTTACAACACGCTGGGCTCCCGTCTCCGACAGGAAGCGCCAAAGACGTGGGTGACCTACGCAAATGGCTTCAAAGAGGAGGTTCTGCCGACCACGCTGAACCACTACGATCTGACAGGCCGACTGATCGGTGTCACCGACGCGAACGATCAAACGCAGAGTCAGACCTGGCTCTCAGGGGGTGCCAGCGCGGGCATTTCTTCCGAGCGACACGCTTTTGGTTCGAAGCGGTACGGATATGACATATTCGGCGACAAGCGCTACAGCCTCAATGAGTTGGCGCGAGATGCCGGTGACCTGAGAGGTCGAACCGACTATCGATATGACCGGGTGGGACGTCTGGTGGAAGTCCGTTACCCCGAGCGAGCGGCTGGCACGCCAGGCAACGGCGGCGCCGCTGGGACCCGCGCCAGCGACCACTATGCATACGACGCAGCGGGGCAGCGCATCAGCCATACCAACGCGCTGGGAGCCACCGAGAGAACCTGGTACGACAGCCAAGGACGTGTCACGAAGACGTCCAGTTTCGCCGGTCACGAGACGCGCTACCAGTACGTCTATCGGTTTGATATTGCCCTCAGCGCCGACCGCATCGTTGGTGGCTGGGAGAAGACCGTCACCGATGCAACGAAGCGGACATCGATAGAGCACACCGATCTGTTTGGCCGACTGACGTGGAAGCAGGACCTGGGTGGGCATCAGTTCACCTACACCTACAACTTCGCCGGCCAGCTGGTTGCGCAGACGGGCAGTACCAAGCAAAACATTGCGTATGAGTACTATGCCAACGGCTACATCAAAAGCATTTGGGACAAGGCCATCGGCGCCTTCACCAGCTACGAGTACGACAAGGCCGGCAACAGAACTTTTGAGGGCTACATGGTCCTCAAAAATCCTCTGGACGCCAGTGGTGGCGTACGCGACTTCTATCAGTACTCCGAGATCGAGTACGACAGCGTGAATCGCATCAAGCTGATCCGCGATCCCAAGGCGGACATCGAGTACGACTATGACGTGGTCGGGAATCGTCGGAGGGTCCGTAGCAGCTATCACGATGGCCTCGGCGGCAACCGGCAGACACAGGAGTACTGGTATACCTACGACGCCTTGAATCGCTTCGAGATGTCCATGGGATTACTGGTGGGGCCGGCTGCGACATCGCGGACGGATTCTGTGCCGAAGATTGAGCTGGGCAAGGACGGCGTTCGGGTCGGTTACGACGCTGCCAGCCGGCGAACGGTCGTGATCAATGGCGTCGACGGCAGCGTCGAGCGCTACACCTACACTGCCGACGGCTACCTGGAAGACACCTTTCTGACAGACCAAGGGCAAGCTGAGCGGCTTGCTGCGCGTCGTGTCGTGGACCTCGCAGGACGTGTCGGAACCTACAAATCATGGAGCCGAGACAATCAGGAGTACACCCGAATCACCGAGTACACGAATGACCACCGCGTCGCTTCTCAATCGGACAATGATGGGGTGACGAAGTACTTCTACTTCGCCGACAACAAGGATGTGGCTGGCGCGACGTCCTCGCAAACGAATGTCGATGCAACTGCGCGCGCCCACGCGAACGGCGCGGGCGAACTGGCGCGCACGCTTCATGAACGGCAGGGAGGTGCGACCACCAACACCTACTATGCCTACGACTACTGGGACGAGGCCAAGCAGTTCGCTATCACCAATCAGGCCTATGACCCGAAGCTAAGGGGGAACAACTCGCTCTGGGGTAAGGGCTATTCCAACATGGAGTACGACGAGAACGGTCACGTCAAAGCGGCGATCGACGTGGTGGAGAAGCGCAGCTTCCGCTACGTGTCCAACGCTCAAGGGCTGATCATGCAGCGCGACGAGATCGAAGCGAGCAAGGTCAACCGCATCCACCGCTACTACTACGTCAACGGCGTGCGTGTCGGGGACGTGGGCAATGATGGCCCGACCCGGACCAACTATGTACAGGCCTTAGCGAATCGCGGCAAGGAAAAGCCGGACTACAAGAACTGGAAGCCGATCGCCAGCGCGGACTTCGATCAGAACTACGAGCCGATCAGCGCCAACTACCCCCGCACCGCACCGAGCAGCTACACGGTGCGCGGAGGGGACACGCTTCCATCGATCGCGGCAGCTCTTTGGGGCGATCGCGCGATGTGGTATCTCATCGCAGAAGTGAACGGACTCAGCGGCACAGAGCAGCTGGTAGAGGGGCAACGGCTGACGATCCCCCCGAAAGTCACGAATATCCACAACAACGCCGGGACTTTCCGGGTGTATGACCCAGCCGAAGCGATGGGCGACTTGACGCCAACGCTTCCGCCACCACCGCATCCGCCGCGCGGCGGCTGTGGCGCCTTAGGCGTGATCGTGATGGTCGTTGTAGCGGTGGTTGTCTCGTGGATGACGTACGGTGTACTGGCACCTGAAGCGGGGGTGGCTGTAGTCGGCGCAGAGGCGGGGGCCGGAGCGGCTGTTGCTGGTGCGGGAACTGCGGCTGGAGCTGGAGCCGTGAGTTCTGCCCTCACCATGCAAACGGTGGCCGCAGCCGCGGCTGCTGGGGCAGCGGGCTCAGTGGCCAGCCAAGTGGTTGGTAAGGCGATTGGTGCGGTGGACCATTTCTCGTGGTCCGGCGTGGCGCTGGGTGCGATCGGGGCGGGCGTCGGTTCGGGACTCGGCGTGGCATTTGGGGCGGCGACGTCCATGGGCAGTGCGGCAGCCCTTGGGGCGGCCGGCAACTTGATCACACAGGGCCTCGCCGTTGCGACCGGGCTGCAGAAGAAGTTCGATTGGCGAGGTGTGGCGGCTTCTGCGCTGGGCTCTGCGGCCGGCTACGGCATCGCAGATGCGATTGGTAGTGCGCAGTACGGGAACGATTGGGACAAGAGGTTTACCGACGTTTCGGCTCGCGCAATGATCGGAAACGACATCGGAGGTGGCTTCGTTCGCAGTGCGGTCAGCAGCCTTGTGAACGGCGGTGTGCGCAGCGCAGTGCAAGGGTATCGGCCGAACTGGGCTGCGGTGGCGGCTGAGAGCTTTGGCAATTCGCTAGGTGATGCCATTACGGAAGGGATCGCACGCAGGGCGAGTCAGCAGAGAACACGTGTGGATTACTCGCTGGCAGGGGCTGATCTTCGACTAGGCGGAAGCGGAAGTACCGTTCGGCTCGGCTCGGGGGATGACGGCGCTTCGGTCTATGGCGGCGGCGACGTCTATCTATCGCGTGACCAGGAAGAAAGGTTGCAGTCTGGCCAGACAGTAACCGACTATGGCGACAGCTATCGAGGGGCTGACGGCAGGCAGGCAAACTCGATCGAAGGCGTTCGCCGTGCCAGCAACGACCGACTCATGGTGGATCGGAGCAAGCTGCCGATTACGCCGCCTACGTCCGTAGCTCCCCCTGCATCGGGGTTCCTCTACGCGCTCTTGGGTGGCCAAAGGACGGCTCTCGATGCACCCTCAGATTCACCTGTAGCAGAAGCACTGGGTCGGGGCTTTCGGAACTTCACATGGACGCCTGTCGTTGAGACGTACGACATGGTGCGCGATGGAGTGGCCTTCAGCTGGAACGGTGCTAAGGCTGGCCTTGGTCTGTCCTATGATCAGAACCTCCAGGCGTCGAGCGGTGCCGGGAGATATTTCTTGGGCGGTGGTTCGTTGCTCGGCTACTATGGTGAGGTGATAGAGGGAGGAGTAACCTCCGTCTTGGACCTGGCAAACGCGGTACGGAAAGGAGATTCAGAAAAAGCCGCCGAGTCGACCTTCAGTTTGGCAGGGCTGCTGCTCGGGAAAATGCGCGGTAGCTCAACGGCTGCCACGTCCCGAGCTAGGCCCACCCTCGGCAATACCAGCAGTGCCGCGCTGTCTTTAGAAGACACATTGGTGCTCCGGGGGGACGCCTCGCGCGCGCAAATCGTCCAGGCGATTGGCGAAGCCGCTCAGCCTTCGGTCAAGGCCCTTCTCGCTCTTGACCCGGAGGCTCGAGTCGGCTTCAGAGGAAGCCTTGCGAACGGGCTTAAGAACGACACCAAGCTTGGCCCCAACGGCGAGCGGGTGCCATTCGACGGCGTTGTCGCGACAAAGAATGGTCAGCCTTACACCGGCCCGCAGGGGTACGACGCGGACTTCTTTGTGGTCAGCGACAATCTTGCTGCCCAGCTTGGCAACAAGCCGTTCTTCAGAAACGCTGCTCGACTGGATACTTCGTTGAACGGAATCTTTGGAGAGTTCGGAGCAGGGCTTCAATCCAACCCGCTTCTGACCGGCATGAAGGTCGAGCCCCCTACCTTCCGAGTGTTTACGTCTACGGAAATTCAGAAGAAGCTGAATGCCGGTGACGCACAAATCTATTTCATCCCAGGGCAGCCATGATGACTCACTTTCTAGCCACGGTTGAATTCGATGCACGCCGCTCGCTCCCCGACTTGGCGGCTGACCTAGCGCGAGTGTGCGGGATACCTCTGACTAAGGAGGACGGGGGTCGATTCGATGAGGTGCCGGCTTACGTCGGGAGTGTCGGTGAAGTTCAACTCACGCTGTTTGGGCCAGCCGAAGACCAAGAGGTGCAAGAGTGCGTTCTTGAGGTTTCGTACAGAACTTCACTTCCCGCGAGGCAGGCGCAAGCTGCTACAACGGCTCTACTACAGCCAGTATTTGATGGAACAGAGGTGGATTCGACAGGACACATTGACTGCTCTGCACAACTGTCAAGCCTTCTGGTGGCGCGCGGATTTGATGATTGCAAGCCAGTCTAATAAACCGACTGAATCATAACCCGCCGCGAGGCGGGTTTTAATCTGGCAATGTCGGCGCTCCAGGCACTGTAAGTAGACAATTTCGTGACTTCGGCTCCAGGCGTCGCGGATGTCATTGCTGGTGTCGAGGTGCGTGCTCCTGGTTATGTCAAGCAGGCGGCAATCAAGATCTACCGCCCTGACGGTACCTTGTACATCGATTTTGATAGTGTGACAAACATGCACGTTATCCGAGTTAAAGTCGGAGCGGGAAAGGGTATGGTTTCAGAGATTTAAGCGAGTCAACAATTTACTCGCCTACCGGTTATTGGTTTCGATGCCACTGAAATTGCCGGGAAAAGACAGTCCTTCAAGCCGTCGGTCCTGAAAGATGCTCATCAGAACGGCATAACGATTGTCAGCAACGTTGACGATCTCATGAAAACTTTTCGCCCGGGAGATTAATGTGCGTGACGTGGTAGTTATTCTTTCCTCTGAAAACTCTCTCCACAATATTGAGCGGTGGCTTCATAAGTCGAAATTTGAGATTATCGGTCCGGCCGAAGGGCGCCTGATTGTTTCGTGGCAAGGTCAAGAAGTTCAATTTCATCAAAATCAGGCGTTGTCAAACCACTACGATGAGCCAGAAGAGTTGTCGTTGCTGGCTTCCGTTGGTTTGACGCAAAACTTCTTCCTCGCAAACTTCAAGGAAGTGAAATTTCTGAGTGAGGTGCTTGCTTTCGTGGTGAATCAGCAAAACTCTTTGATTGATAACGACTTTGACAGAATCGAATCTGGGCCAGAGTTCCTCCGTCGTTTCGAAGAGAATCCGGATTGGGACTGGCTCAATTAACTTGCGGTGTAAAGGATCTATCAGCAGCTACACAATGCGTCGACTTGCGCTGCCCCCAGGTTTCGTAGCACTTCGATCTAGAGCCCAAGGGTTTGCATCGTAGTTGATGCGGTGGTTTGCGCAGTGCCGCCAGCGAGCTGGCGGCACTGCGCGGCGAACACAGACGGTGGCACGTACCCGAGGGTGCTGTGCGGCCGGTGGTGGTTGCAGTCGTCGCGCCAGTTGTCAATGACGCTGCGCATGTGGCTGAGGCTCGCGAACCAGTGCTGCGACGGGCACTCGTCACGGAAGCGGCTGTTGAAGCTCTCGATGTACGCGTTCTGCACGGGCTTGCCGGGTGTCCTAGTCGAGACTTGATCTGACAGACAAGCCGTCAAGCGACGGCCGTATCGGCGTGAGGTGTCTGCTTGATCTGATCCAGCTGTTTATCGTACGCCAGCGTTGCACTCTCGATAAAGGTCTGCAGCGGCGTCTTACCGTAGCAGTACTTGCCCGAGTGCGTCCGCTCGGCGTTGTAGCTCTGCATCCACTCGTCAACGTCCACCTGCAGTTCGTCCAGCGAGTTGTACAGCTTGCGCCGGAAGGCGCTGGCGTAGAACTCGTTCTGGATGGTCTGATGGAAGCGCTCGCAGATCCCGTTGGTCTGAGGCCTCTTCGTGCGCGTGCGCGTGTGCTCGATGTTCTCCAGGTCCAGATACAGCGCGAACTCGTGCGTCTCCCGGTTGCCGCAGTACTCGCTGCCACGGTCGGTCAGGATGCGCAGCAGCGGCACCCCGTGTTCCTCGAAGAACGGCAGCACCTGGTCGTTGAGCATATCCGCCGCCGTGATCGCATGCTTGCGGTCGTAGAGTTTGACGAACGCGAGCTTGCTGTACGTGTCGATGAAGGTCTGCTGGTAGATGCGCCCTACGCCTTTGAGATTGCCCACGTAGTAGGTGTCCTGCGAGCCGAGGTAGCCCGGGTGCTCGGTCTCGATCTCGCCGTGCGCTTCCTTCTCCTGCTTGGCCTTCTCCAGCGCACGGACCTGATCCTCTGTGAGAATCACGCCCTCCTGCGCCACCTTGGCCGACAGCGCCTTCAGGCGCAGTTGGAAGGTCTGCAAGTCATGGCGCAGCCAGATCGTGCGCACGCCAGCGGGTGATACGCTGATGGCGCGCTTTCTCAACTCGTTGGCAACGCGCACCTGGCCGTATGCCGGCTGCTCCAGCGCGAAGTCGATCACCGCTCGCTCGATGATGGGGTCCGCCCGGTTCTTCAGGTTGGGCTTCTTGCGGGAGATCTCTGCGAGCGCCGTTTCTCCGCCCGTCTCGTACAGTTCCTTGAAGCGGTAGAAGCTGTCTCGGCTGAAACCCAGCACCTTGCATGCTTCTGATACGCTGCCCAGCGTCTGCGCCAGCTTCAATAGCCCGATCTTGTTGCGAATGATCTTCTGATCTTGTGTCATCTGACTTCCTTGAACGCCCTGTCGGGCAAGGGTAATGTCAGATCAAGTCGTAGCTATGACAGATGAAGCGTAGTTCGACGCCGTTGGTGGCCGCCCAGCGCTGCATCGTCCTGCCGGCGAACTCCGGCCCGTTGTCCATGCGGATCACCTTCGGCAGCCCGCGCTCGGCTTTGACCTGGTCGAGCACGCGCGTGACGTGCAGCGTCGGGATCGAGGTGTCGGCTGCGATCTGCACAGCCTCCTTGCTGCAGTCGTCCACGACGGTCAGCGTCTTCACCCGCCGGCCGTTGGCCAGTTCGTCGAACACGAAGTCCATGCTCCACACCTCGTTGGATTGCGTCGGTCGCAGCAGTGGCTGGCGCTCGGGCACCGGCAGCTTCTTGCGCCGGCGCTTGCGCACCATGAGGCCTTCCTCGCGGTAGATACGGTAGGTGCGCTTGACGTTGATGGCCCAGCCGTCAATGCGCAGCCTGCTCTGCAGCATTCGGAGCCGTGGCGGCGATGCTGGCCGGCGAGCTCCTTCAACTTCTCTCGCAGGGCCACATTGAATCGCCCCGGGTTTCGTGGAGGCTGGCTGGTTTAAGTGGTCACGCCGTCACGGCCGATCGCTCGGCGAGTTGGCGGTGGTAGTTTGCCTCGGCCTCGGCCGGCGGGATGTAGCCCAGCGGTGCCATCAATCGATGATGGTTGAACCAGGCGACCCATTCGAGCGTGGCAAGCTCGACGGCCTCGCGGGTCTTCCAAGTGCGCCGGTGGATCACCTCGGCCTTGTACAGCCCGTTGATGGTCTCGGCCAGGGCGTTGTCATAGCTGTCGCCCTTGCTGCCAACCGAGGGCTCGATCCCGGCCTCGGCAAGCCGCTCGGTGTAGCGAATGCTGACGTATTGCGAGCCCCTGTCCGAGTGGCAGATCAACCCGTCTTCGGCTTCGGGCTGGCGGGCGTACAGCGCCTGCTCCAGCGCATCCAGGACGAAGTCGGTGCGCATCGAGTGGCTCACGCGCCAGCCCACGATGCGCCGTGCGAAGACATCGACGACGAAGGCGACGTAGGCGAAGCCCTGCCAGGTCGACACGTAGGTGAAGTCGCTCACCCACAGCTGGTTGGGCCGGTCCGCCCGGAACACCCTGTTGACCTTGTCGAACGGGCACGGCGCCTTGGCATCGGCCGCCGTGGTGCGAACGCGCTTGCCTCGAATCACGCCGCGAAGACCCAGCCTGCGCATCAGGCGCTCGACGGTGCAGCGCGCCACCTTCATGCCTTCACGCCCGAGCTGGCGCCAGACCTTGTCGGCACCGTAGACCTGCCGGTTGGATTGCCAGACCCGATCGATCTCCGACATCAACTGCGCATCGCGCTGCGTGCGTGCGCAGCAGCGGCCCGGCTCGCGCCGGCGCATCGCATGGCGTCGGTATCCCGACGGGGCGATCTGCAGCACCCGGCAGATCGGCTCGACCCCGAAGTCATTCCGATGCGCGTCGACGAACGCCTTCAAGACTTCGTACGGCGGTCGAGCTCCGCCTGGGCGAAAAACGCGCTGGCCAGCTTCAGGATCTCGTTGGCCCGGCGCAGCTCCTTGACCTCGCGCTCCAGCTCTCTCACGCGTTGCGCCTCCGCGGTCGTCGTGCCCGCGCGCGTACCGGCCTCTACCTCTGACTGCTTGACCCAATCCAGCAGCGTCTGCGGCACGCAGCCGATCTTCGGCGCGATCGATTCGACTGCGCCCCATAGCGACGGGTACTCCCCGCGCGCTTCCTGCACCATCCGCACTGCGCGCTCGCGAACCTCAGGTGAGAACTTGTTCGACTTCTTCATGGCTCCATCTTCTCAAGAGTTGGAGCCTCCACAAATCCCGGGGCGATTCACATTGCCGTCGTCGTGGGGTCGGTAGCGCAGCGTGCTCGGGCTCATGCCCATCAGCTTCAGCGCCTGGCGTTCGCTCAGGCCCCGGGCCTGCAGCTGCCGCACGACCTCGCGTCGCGCCGACACGGCAACTACTTTCCCTTGAGCACCTCGCGCATCGCGTCCACTTCGAGCATTGAGTTGGCCAACAGCTTCTTCAGCTTCGCGTTCTCGGCTTCCAGCGCCTTCAGGCGTTGCGCGTCCGACACCTTCATGCCACCGAACTTGGCTTTCCAGGCGTAGTAGCTCGGTTCACTGAAGCCGTACTTGCGGCACAACTCCTTGACCGGCAGGCCTGCATCCGCTTCGCGCAGGAAGCCAATGATCTGCTCCTCGGTGTATCGCTTCTTCATCGGTCCGATCTCCATCTCGGGTTGATCGGACTCTAGACCGTAAGCGTCCAGGCATCCCATCTTGACGTGCGATGTGGAACAGTTGGGACCTAGCGTTGAGCAAGCTATCCTGCCAGCTACTACGTTGGATCGTTCACCGCTGCCCACGATGCCCTACGCGACCAAGATCGTGCTTCACTGCCCCACGGGGTATCACGTTGCTTTGGACCAGTTGGTCGAGCAGTTCATCACCGATGGTGTCAAGTTCGTCGGAGTCGTGGGCCACGACTGCGAGCGCGTCGAGGAGATCATCGACGAGCTGGTTGTGGGAGACGGTTCGGATCCCCGCCGCTTCCTGCTCACGTCCTCGCATCCTGGTGAGTCGGTAGCGGAAGTCGTCGAGTTCGCGCGCCTGCTTTCTAGCGAGTATCTGGGCGATGCTCAGGTAGTCGAGTTGGCCGTTTAGAGGCGTAAGCGGCATTGGACGGTGCCCACCGATGCGGCAGCAGTTTGAATCGCCCCGGCTTTCGTGGAGGCTGGTTGGTTTAAGTGGTCACGCCGTCACGGCCGATCGCTCGGCGAGTTGGCGATGGTAGTTTGCCTCGGCCTCGGCCGGCGGGATGTAGCCCAGCGGTGCCATCAATCGATGATGGTTGAACCAGGCGACCCATTCGAGCGTGGCAAGCTCGACGGCCTCGCGGGTCTTCCAAGTGCGCCGGTGGATCACCTCGGCCTTGTACAGCCCGTTGATGGTCTCGGCCAGGGCGTTGTCATAGCTGTCGCCCTTGCTGCCAACCGAGGGCTCGATCCCGGCCTCGGCAAGCCGCTCGGTGTAGCGAATGCTGACGTATTGCGAGCCCCTGTCCGAGTGGCAGACCAGCCCCGCTTCGGCTTCGGGCTGGCGGGCATACAGCGCCTGCTCCTGCGCATCCAGGACGAAGTCGGTGCGCATCGAGTGGCTCACGCGCCAGCCCACGATGCGCCGTGCGAAGACATCGACGACGAAGGCGACGTAGGCGAAGCCCTGCCAGGTCGACACGTAGGTGAAGTCGCTCACCCACAGCTGGTTGGGCCGGTCCGCCCGGAACACCCTGTTGACCTTGTCGAACGGGCACGGCGCCTTGGCATCGGCCGCCGTGGTGCGAACGCGCTTGCCTCGAATCACGCCGCGAAGACCCAGCCTGCGCATCAGGCGCTCGACGGTGCAGCGCGCCACCTTCATGCCTTCACGCCCGAGCTGGCGCCAGACCTTGTCGGCACCGTAGACCTGCCGGTTGGCTTGCCAGACCCGATCGATCTCCGACATCAACTGCGCATCGCGCTGCGTGCGTGCGCAGCAGCGGCCCGGCTCGCGCCGGCGCATCGCATGGCGTCGGTATCCCGACGGGGCGATCTGCAGCACCCGGCAGATCGGCTCGACCCCGAAGTCACTCCGATGCGCGTCGACGAACGCCTTCAAGACTTCGTACGGCGGTCGAGCTCCGCCTGGGCGAAAAACGCGCTGGCCAGCTTCAGGATCTCGTTGGCCCGGCGCAGCTCCTTGACCTCGCGCTCCAGCTCCCTCACGCGCTGCGCCTCCGCGGTCGTCGTGCCCGCGCGCGTACCGGCCTCTACCTCTGACTGCTTGACCCAATCCAGCAGCGTCTGCGGCACGCAGCCGATCTTCGGCGCGATCGATTCGACTGCGCCCCATAGCGACGGGTACTCCCCGCGCGCTTCCTGCACCATCCGCACTGCGCGCTCGCGAACCTCAGGCGAGAACTTGTTCGACTTCTTCATGGCTCCATCTTCTCAAGAGTTGGAGCCTCCACAAATCCCGGGGCGATTCAGTGGCAGCAACTCCTCGATGCACCGGTTCGGATGCGTCGGCAGCCGGGTCAGCACGTCCTTGAGGTAAGTCCACGGGTCGTGGCCGTTCAGCTTGGCTGACTGCCGACATTTCCGAACCGCCGGATTGAGGAGCTATTGCCCCACCGATGGCAAACTGCGGGGTATTGACGCTTACGGTGAATCCAAAGCGCGGGCCAGTTACCCACCGAGCTGCGCGAGCTGTGACAGAGTCATCGATTACCCTGACTGCATGAAAGCCGCCTGCCCGCAATGCCATGGAACGCTCGACTTCAGCGAGGTTGGCGGGCTCTTCGAGCTGCGCTGCACCAGGTGCGAGTGGAAGAAGGAAGGGACGGTGAGCTACACCTGGCCCGAGATGCCAAGATCAGAGCGCATGCCGGTCATGGCAGCAAAGGCAGCAGCGCCGGTGTCCGCGGCCACGCTAAAGTGTATGCGGGACGTTTTCATCGAGGCTCGGCAGCTTCCCTTGAACCAGCTCGCGGCGCAACTGTCGTCGGATGGGGGCCTGATAGTGGGCGCATTGGCCCCATATCGGATGTCCGAGGTCAGGGCGCTATTGGCTTCCACGGATGTGCAGCTTGAGTGTGTTCCTCATGAGGACGACGACCGCTAACTACGTTAGCGCGAAGTAGCACCTGCCAAGGCTTCTCATGGCGTTGCAAGATGGCCCGCAATACGTCGCTGTCGTCACCTTCGAACTTGACTCCGGCATGGTGCCCCTTGGGAATGAAGTCGACTGACCTACGGAAGAACTCGATGCCGACCACCCGTAAAGAGACGGTGGTGGCCGCGTCCCGGTGCGCAACTCGGTAGACGCCGTCACCATCCACCGCGCCTTGCTCGGCAACGAGACCGACGAAGAGCGTGGCGATCGGCACATCGGCCGATGACGCGTTGGTTACCACGAAGCGCCCGTCATGTAAAGCCTCATGTACAAGCAAGGTATAGGAATTGGGCCTGTCCACGCCGCCAGTCTATAGGCACTAGCAGGCTGCTGAAATACTGAGCTGAAGCACCTACCTCGACCCGCGAGCTGATGGAGTTTCGGTAGCTGCCGTCGCGAGGAGTGTCAGAAGGGCCATTTCCAGGCCGGTTCGCCCCTGTGGAGGGCCGAGTTGCGCACCTGCGCTGCTCATCTGGCGCCTTGCAGACGGACCTGTCCCAGCGAGCGCATGCGCACCAAGTTGTAGGCCGCCATGTTCAGCACGAACAACTGGTCCACCTTCTTGAGTCCGCGCACCATCACCTGCCGGATCGAGCCGATGGTCTTGGCCCACCCGAAGGCCTGCTCGATGCGCTTGCGGCATTGCATCGACAACGCGTACCCGTCGGTCTGGGCGATCTCATCGGGCACCGCCGAGCGACGCCCCGACTTGTTCTGCGCCACATGAGGCTCGACCTTGAGCTGCTGCAACTCGGCGATGAACTGCGCCGCGTCGTAGCCCTTGTCTGCACCCAGCGTGATCACCGCCTCGGGGTTGACCTGCCGGGCATCGTTGATGCCTGGCCCGGGCCGCCGCCCGCTCGTCTGCCTGAGTGACCACGGCATTGACGATCAGGCCGTGCCGGTTGTCCATCAGCGTGTGGCCCATGAAGCGCATCTCGCTGGCAGTCTTGCCCTTGCGATACAGGCGGCTGTCTGGATCGGTCTTCGATTCGTGCGTGTCGTTGCTGCGCGGCTGGCCCCGGAAGTCGCTGCCATCGTTGCTGCTGCCACCGCCCGCGTCGTCGTCGTCGCCGGCCTTCTTGGGCACAAAGCTCTTGTGGCTGGCCCACGCCTGGATCAGCGTGCCGTCCACACTGAAGTGTTCCTTGGACAGCCAGTCGATGATGCGAAACGGCGCAACGTCGGAAGAGGTGTACAGGCAAGCTCTGAAGGACGGCTTCAAGAGGTTCGAGTGCGTCGCGCTTCTCTGCGGCGTGTTCGACGTTGAGCTGGACGAAGCGCGGAAGATCGGTCATCGGGTATGGAGCGAGGACGCCGGAGCCACCACGACGGACAGCAAACGGCCTCCGCCAGACAGGAGCCTACCGGCAGGGGCCGAGCAAGTTCTTGCGGCGCTGGGACAGTTGCAGGCCAACGAGCCAATCGATCAATCCTGCCATTTTTGCCAGGGGTCGATCACCGGCGAAGCCCTCGGAAGTCCAACGTCCGCTTGGAAACTCGCTTGTCTATGCGGCAAGTCGAGCACTACTTTTCGTGGGCTTTGAGAGCCGCTACCGATCTGCGATCAAGGACTCGAAGACCGCTTTCAGCCTGAAGCGGCTGGCGGCTCTGCAGCGGAAGCGGTCGTTCGCAGTCAACGTGAACACAGATATGCTGTTGGCGTTCCCGCTACGGCCGACAATCTATGTCCGACTCCCCTCAACGCTTCGAAATCCTCTTCGGTTCTGTCGTTGTCGGAACATCTGCGCTGGAGTCTGGGGACCCGTCAATGGGCGTCGCGTTCGGCCGGTTAGTCCCGAAGGCTGACTACGCCAAGGTGAAGAATCGGGTGCTGACGGCGGAAGAAGGGCAGCACCAAGAAAGGCTGGCGGTGAGAACGCAGGATGGCATGGTCCTCAAATGCGAGGGCGTCAGCATCGCAGACCACTCGGACGAAGTCGGAGAGGATGGGATTGAGGTCGCCGTTCTCGGCATTTCACACCCCAGCTATTCGACCCTGTTCCCGGACCGGGAATAGACCGCTTCCAGCCTGAAGCGGCTGGCGGCTCCGCAGCGGAAGCAGACGTTGGCGTTGGCGGATGCAGCGGGGGACTTGGCCGTCAGGTAAGCTGGCGCACCACGAAAACAGACGCCTATACGTCCGAGGCAATTTGCAGATCTATGGGGATCGCGTCGTTCAAGAACGATCCTACGTGCACGGACGCCGCGGAAGCGATTCGCTTGTTGCTCATGCCATCGTTCCATCCCGAAATCTGCATCACATTCGGGCTTGGAAAGGTCTCGGTGGTGTGCGCGCGGACGATGATTTGGCGGCATTTCGAGCCGTCGCCGGTGCTCACCGACCGCGGTGAAGGCCCTATCAGGCAGGCCGAGTTTGGCGGCCTGCTTGACTCGATGACCCCAATCGCAACTTCGCCTGACGCCGTCCCCGGCATCATCATCGATGGCATGCCAACCGAACTGCTGCATCTCCGTGCTGGGGCGATCGCGTTGAAGGTCGGAGGAAACGGCGGCAAGGCGGGCAACTTCTCTGTTTTCATCGCGCACGCGATAGCCTTGGCTTGGGACTCGATTTCGAACGCGTACTGCCGCAATGCTCTCTCGGACGCGGCCAAGTACGTCGGTAAGTGCCTGCCTCGCGTGTCAGAGCCGCAGCGGAAGCCGGTTGTTGAAACCGTTGTTCTTGGTCTTGAGGAAGACCGAGCCCAACTGATGGAAGCACTCCGAAGGAGATACGACAGCTCAAACTGACCGGGACTCTAGCGCGCTAGCGACCGCTCTCAGCCTGGAGCGGCGGCTGCACTGCAGCGGAAGCGGACTTCGACAAGGTAGGCTGGGACGCCATGGAACATCATCTTTCAGTCAACCAAGCTCTCGCGCGTTTGGCAGAGTTGGACGGCCAAGACATCAGCGTGCAGGGCATTCTCAGTTTTGATTTCGAGGACGTGTGCATCAGCCACTTCCCCGTCGCCGAGCGGAGTGAGGGCTATCGATCTTCCATTTGGCTTTAGGTGGACGCCTATGGACTCCAAGCCGGTGCAGCGGCGCCGTCACAGCCGGGCACTTTAGACGCAGGTTCTGGTCGAGTGTGACCGGCCCGAGCGTAAGCGTACGGTCAGGCTTGCTTTTACCCACAATTTCGCCTTTTCTATGAGCGGTTGGCGCCGAGCTGCTGAGATTTTCCGGTGAGTTGGGCGCTGTGTCGCAACTTGGCAGTACGGGACGGCCGGAGGCTGCCATGGCAAACTCGCAGGGTACAAGGGCAGGTCAAGCGATCAAGACGGGGCAGAACAGTTGGATCGACCAGGAGTTGGACGAGAGCGTTTTCCAGGACGCCCGCCTGGGCCGACGCCTGAGAGCGTTGCTGGCGCGGTTTGCCCAAGCGCCAGGCCAGAGCATTCCCTGGGTATGCCAAGACTGGGCCAACACCAAGGCGGCGTATCGATTCCTCAGCAACGAGCGGGTCAACGAGGCCGATATCTTGGCAGGGCACTTCAGCGCGACACGCCAACGGATTGTTGCGGCGAGTCAGGCGCCCGTGCTGGTGTTGCACGACACGACGGAGTTTGCCTATCACCGTGACAGCGATCACGCCCTGGGACTGTTGGGCAAGGTCAATTCCGGGTGGGACTCGCAAGGCCGCGTGCGGCACCATACGGTTCGAGGGCTGCTCATGCATTCGAGCCTGGCCGTCACCACCGAAGGGCTGCCGTTGGGCTTGGCAGCCGTGAAGTTCTGGAGCCGCTCGAAGTTCAAGGGCACCAACGCGCTCAAGCGCTCGATCAATCCGACACGGGTGCCCATCGAGTTGAAGGAGAGTATGTGCTGGCTGGACAACGTGCGGCTGTCCGGCGAGATGTTCGAGCAGCCCGAACGCTGCGTGCACATCGGCGACCGCGGCAGCGACATTTATGAGCTGTTCTGCCAGGCTCATGAAGCTCAAACCCACTTCATCTTCCGAACTTGTGCCGACCGGCTTGCCGGAGACGGCACCCACACCGTGGCAACCTACCTCAGAGAGGTTCGCTGCCGCGGCCTGCATCGCATCCAGGTGCGCAATAGCCAGGGCCAGGAGCGCTGCGCGCTGCTGGAGTTGAAGTACTGCCGCGTGCGTCTGCTGCCACCGAGGGTCAAGCAAAGCCGTTACCCGCCACTCATGCTCACGGTGCTGCAGGCCGTGGAGCGAGAGGCGCCCCTGCATGCCGATCCGATTGACTGGAAGTTGATCACCAACCTGCCGGTCACCTCCCGTGCGCAGGCTATCGAGAAGCTCGACTGGTACGCCATGCGATGGAAGATCGAGACCTATCACAAGATCTTGAAGTCCGGTTGCCGAGCCGAAGACTCCAAGCTGCGTACCGCCCAACGCCTGACCAATCTGATCGCCATGTTCTGCCTCCTCGGCTGGCGCATCTTCTGGCTGACGATGATGAATCGCGCCGCTCCCGAGGCCCCGCCCCGGATGGCCTTCACAGAGGCAGAGGTCGAGGTGCTGGACCGCCTCAGACCACCTTCCTGTACGGCAGCATCGCCTTGCAGACAGTCGTTATCGTCCTGCCTGATGCAGTTGGCCCGACTCGGCGGGTACTTGGCCCGCGCTTCAGATCCACCACCAGGCAATACCGTCATCTGGCGAGGAATGGCGCGACTTGCTGATATCCGGTTCGGCTATTCACTTCGACCTCAAAGATGTGGGTAAGAGCAAGACGGTCAGGGCATCTTGCGCTGTACGTTCACGCCAAGATCCAGACAGGCGCTTATCCGCATGACGGTGCTGCGTATGCGTCCGGCAATGGGCGTAAGCCGTACTCCGGGAGGTTTGGGGCAGCGCGGTACCATCGCACGATGAGCTGCTACGTGCTTGAACTCGCTGAAGGGCCACTTGGTGAAGATCTTGCTCCGCTGTCCGAGCAAACGTATGCGTCCGGTCTGGGCACATTGATCGCGGTTCGCGGACCTTAGATAGTTCCCACTATGGACATAGTGGACTCTATCAAGAGTGGGAAGAGTGCAGCCGGAACGCCGCGTAAGCGACGCCCGCATGCAGAGCAATTCAAGCAGACCGTGGTTGATGCTTGTCGGGTACCCGGCGTCTCGCTTTCCGGCGTCGCGCTGAAGTACGGGGTCAACGCGAACCTGGCGCGGCGCTGGTGCAAGGAGCGCCCGGCGGGTGGGAAGGCGCTGCCACCGGCGTTGCTACCGGTGAGCGTCTGCGATCGAGCACCGAGCGCGACCGCGGCTCCGACGGCTTCTCCCATCGAGATCGTAACCCAGAACGTCCGCATCATCGTGCCAGCTCACGTCGACGCCGGCACGCTGCGCGAGGTGCTGAAGGCCGTGAGCGAGGTCCATCGCTGATGCTCGGCCTGCCGCCGAACACCCGCGTGTGGATCGCGGCCGGCCACACCGACATGCGCAAGGGCTTAGACGGCTTGGCGGCCCTGGTGCAGACTGCATTGCCCGACAACCCGTACTCCGGCCACGTGTTCGTCTTCCGGGGCAAGCGCGGCGACATGATCAAGGTGCTGTGGTTCGACGGCCAGGGCCTGCTGCTGTTGAGCAAGCGATTGGAACGCGGCCGCTTCGTCTGGCCGCAGGCCTCCTCCGGTGCCGTGTCGCTCACCCCGGCGCAGCTGTCGATGCTGCTGGAGGGCATCGACTGGCGGATGCCAGCTCGCACGTGGCAGCCAGCGATGGCGGTGTGAGGTAACCGACGGTCAACGCGGTTGCGAGGGGAGCGAGCCGTTGGCACAGTACAGCCCGTGGCCGCGATCTCCGTCGAAGACTACGAAGCGCTCAAGGACCGCCTCGCGCAACGCGAGCGCGAATTGCTGCTGGAGCGCCTGCTGGTGGAGAAGCTCAAGCTGGAGGTCGCCCGGCTCAAGCGAGACAAGTTCGGCGCCAGTTCCGAGCGCCTGGAGCACATCGAGCAGCTGGAGTTGCTGGTCGAAGACCTCGAGACCCGTTGCAGCGCGCTGCCGGACGGCGAGGCGCAGAACACGACGGCGTCCACCCCTGCACATCATCCCCCTGCACGCAAGCCGCTGCCGCCGCACTTGCCACGCGAGACGGTACGTCACGAGCCGGCGTGCAGATGCAGCGACTGCGGCGGGGAGCTTCGCAACGTCGGCGAGGATGTGGCCGAGGTGCTGGAGCTGGTGCCACAGCGCTTCAAGGTGGTCCGACACGTCAGGCCGAAGTACGTCTGCCGCGCTGCCAGACCCTGACCCAGATGCCGGCGCCGAGTCGCCCGATCGCTCGGGGCCTGGCGGGCCCGAACCTGCTGGCACACGTGCTGGTCAGCAAGTTTGCCGACCACCTGCCCCTGTACCGCCAGAGCTAGATCTACGCCCGCGAGGGGGTGGAGCTGGAGCGCTCGACGCTGGCGGACTGGGTGGGCAGCGCTTCGCGGCTGCTGGACCCCTTGATTGACGCGCTGCAGCAGTACGTGCTCAGCGCCGAGAAGCTGCACGCTGACGACACATCGGTGGCCGTGCTCGCGCCAGGTAAAGGCCGCACGAAGACCGGGCGGCTG